>JBGSMP010000051.1:0-23580 GCA_041740105.1 Sphingomonadaceae bacterium | reverse complement strand
ATCTGGCTGGCGGTCATGCCCTTTTCCCACATCGTTTTGAGGCGATCGATGCGTTCGTCAGTCCAGGACATGCGTTTTCCCTAATTTCTCGGACGATTGCCTTGCGGGCAACCGATCGAATGCCTAACCGGCAATGCTATGGATACCGTTCCCCAAAAGATTATCATGAACGAGCCGGGCGTGCCGGTCATCCGCCGTATCAACTGGGTTGGGTTGAAGACTCTCTATATCAAGGAAGTGCGTCGCTTTTTCAAGGTGCAGCTTCAGACGATCTGGGGACCGGCAATATCTACGGCTTTGTTCCTCGTCATTTTCGTCGTCGCGCTCAGCGGCGTGAAGAGCAGTGTCATGGGTCGCCCCTTCGCTGATTTCGTGGCACCGGGGCTGATCATCATGGGCATGATGCAGAACGCCTTTGCAAATACGAGCTTCTCTCTGCTGGTGGGTAAGATTCAGGGCACGATCGTCGATTACCTTATGCCGCCGCTGTCGACGGGCGAACTGCTTGCGGCGATGGTTGGCGGGGGGATTACCCGGGCATTGTTCGTCGGGCTGGCGGTCTGGGCTGTTATGCTGCTCTGGCCGGACGTGCATGTGATGCCCATGCACCTCTGGGCCGTGGTGACGTTCGGACTGCTTGGCTCGACCATGCTGTCGCTCATGGGCGTCTTGACGTCAATCTGGGCCGAAAAGTTCGATCACGCGGCTGCGATAACGACTTTTGTCGTTGGCCCGCTCGCATTGCTGTCGGGCACCTTTTATTCGATCGACCGTTTGGCACCCGCGTTTCAGGCATTCAGCAGCGTCAACCCATTTCATTATGCAATCTCGGGATTCCGCTATGGCTTCATCGGGGAAACGGATTCGCCCATTGGGCTCGGTGTCATCGTTTTGACGGCGATCAACATTGCTCTTGCCCTGACCGCTTATTTCTTGTTGCGCAGTGGCTGGAAACTGAAGGCGTAACGGCCCCGCGGGGGTTGTCCAGTGAATCGCGCCGCTGTAAGGCAAAAACTGCAGATGGGCGGTCGGCACAGGCCGCCTTTTTCGTTTGAAAGGCACGCCGCAATGACCATCACGCCCCTTATGCCCGTTTATCCCCGGTGCGGCGTGCGACCGGTCCGCGGTGAAGGGGCATATCTTTATAGTGAGGGCGGCGAAAAATACCTCGATTTTGCCAGCGGCATCGCCGTAAATCTGCTCGGCCATGGTCATCCTCACCTGACCAAAGCAATTCAGGAACAGGCCGCCACGCTGATGCACGTGTCGAACCTTTACGGATCACCGCAGGGCGAAAAACTGGCGCAGCGCCTTGTCGATCTTACTTTTGCCGACACCGTGTTTTTTACGAATTCGGGCGCGGAAGCACTCGAATGCGCGATCAAGACGGCGCGGCGCTATCATTACGTTAACGGCAATCCCGAGAGAACGAATCTAATCACGTTCAGCAACGCGTTTCACGGACGCACACTGGGCACGATCAGTGCGACCGACCAGGCAAAGATGCGTGACGGCTTTGAACCGCTGCTGCCGGGATTTGCCTACGCACCGTTCGACGATCTGGACGCAGCGTTGGCACTGATCGACGATCACACGGCCGGGTTTCTCGTCGAACCCATTCAGGGTGAAGGCGGTATTCGTCCGGCAAGCCAGGAGTTTTTGCGCGGCCTGCGCCAAGCCTGTGACGAGCGCGGCCTGTTGCTCGTGCTTGACGAAGTGCAATGCGGCATGGCACGCACGGGCAAGCTGTTCGCGCATGAACATTACGGCATCACGCCCGACATTATGGCGATCGCAAAGGGAATCGGCGGCGGGTTTCCGCTCGGCGCATGTCTTGCGACCGAGGAAGCAGCCAAAGGCATGGTCGTTGGCACGCATGGCTCGACATATGGCGGTAATCCGCTGGCCATGGCAGCGGGCGGGGCAGTACTCGACGTCGTTGCGAATGACGAGTTTCTCGAACAGGTTACCAACACGGGCGATCGTCTTGGTGCCGCGCTGAACCAGCTGATCCCTAATCACGACGACCTGTTTCTGGGAATTCGAGGCAAGGGGCTGATGCTCGGCCTGCGACTGAAATCGGATAGCCGCGCTTTCGTCGCGCATTGCCGAGATAACCACAATTTGCTGACAGTGGCCGCTGGCGACAATGTTGTCCGTATCCTGCCCCCGCTCAACATCGAAGAGCACCATATTGCCGAGTGCATCGAAAAGCTGTCAGCTGCCGCGCGGAGTTACGAGATCGCGGCGTGACACGTCACTTTCGCGATCTTTCCGATGCCGGTGCGGATGCGATTGCGGCAATGATAAGCGACGCGATCGACCGGAAATCTGCGCGGGCCGGGTGGCCCAAGGGTCGCGCAGACAGCGATGCGCCGCTCGCCGGTTGTGTCCTTGCGATGATATTCGAGAAAACATCGACGCGAACGCGTGTGTCGTTCGATATGGCCATGCGGCAGTTGGGCGGAACGACAATCGTCATGGAGAGTGGCTCCATGCAACTGGGTCGTGGCGAGACGGTCGCCGATACGGCGCGGGTGCTATCGCGCTATGTCGATGCGATCCTGATCCGCACCGATAGTCCGGCCAAGCTTGACGAACTTTGCGCATATGCAACGGTCCCGGTCATCAACGGGCTGACCGATGCGTCGCATCCCTGCCAGGTGGTCGCGGACTTGCTGACGGCGATCGAGTGCGGCCATGCGCTGCCGGGCAGCAAATGGGCGTGGTTCGGCGACGGCAATAACGTGCTGCATTCGATCATCGAAGCCGCGGGCCTGATGAAATTTTCAGTGGCCGTGAGTTGTCCCGAAGGATTCGACCCGGATGCCGCTTGGATCGACCAGGCAAATGAGCGCTTGGTTGATTCTAATGCTCGGGTGACGATCGAGCGTGATCCGGTGCGCGCTGTCGCCGGTGCAGATATTGTGCTTACCGATACGTGGGTTTCAATGGGGCAAGCCCACGCCGACGCAAAGATGGCTGCCATGGCACCCTATCATGTGGGCGTTTCGCTGATGCATGGTGCAAAGCCGTCGGCGACATTCCTGCATTGCCTTCCTGCGCATCGCGGCGAAGAAGTCGCGGCCGACGTCATCGACGGACCGCAATCGGCAATCTGGGACGAAGCCGAAAATCGGCTCCACGCCCAGAAGTCGGTTCTGCTCTGGGCTTTCGGGAAGCTTGGATGAGTGACATCGATCGCAGCCTTGGCTTCACCATTCCATCACGCCACGCGCGCGGGCGCATCGTGCGGCTTGGGCCGGTACTGGACACGATCCTGGGTGCGCATGCCTACCCACCTGCGATCGCGCGGTTGCTGGCGGAATCGCTGGTCCTCACCGCACTTTTCGGCGCGCTGTTGAAAGACAGCACCGGCCAGATGACACTGCAGGCGCAGACCGAAAGCGGAGTCATCGATCTTTTGGTCTGCGATTACCGAGGCGGCGAATTGCGCGGCTACATAAAGTTCGATGCCGATCGCTTCGCCGAGATACCCGAACAGCCATCGCTGTTTGCCTTATTCGGCAAAGCCTATCTTGCCATCACGTTCGACCAATCTGCAACACAGGAGCGGTATCAGGGGATTGTGCCGCTCGATGGTGCATCGATTGCCGATGCTGCAGAGAGCTATTTCGCGCAATCCGAACAGATTCCGAGCCTGATCCGTATCGGCGTGTCCGAAGACGGCATTGCAGGTGGTTTACTGCTGCAGCATTTGCCGGAAGGTGAAGATGGCCGCGACCGTATCCACACCCGGCTCGATCACCCCGAGTGGGAGCATGTTGCAATATTGGGCAACACGATTTCAGTGGCCGAATTGACCGATACAATGCTGCCGCTCGAAACGCTTGTGTGGCGACTGTTCAACGAAGAGGAAGAAGTGCGCGTTCTCGGCGGCGCTGCGCTGACAAAGGGATGCCGCTGCGAATTCGCGCATATCCGTGACGTCCTCTTGCGATTTCCGGCAGAGGAACGCGCAACGATGGCAGATGCAAACGGCGTGATTGGCGTTGACTGCGCGTTTTGCTCGCGCATTTTCCCCTTTTCGGCAAATGACCTTGAACCGACGTCAGCGACGCACGACATTATCTGAAAGTTAGCCTTTTGGCATTATCACACTGATTAAGGGTCGCCCCATTACTGTCGCTGAAAACTCGGCTTTTTGGAAGATTGATGTCGGTTGATGATCCGTTTGTCATATCAATGCGCGATTGCCATAGGGCTTTTCGCAGCGGCACTGCCGCAAACGACCGTCGCTGACGTTGTCGTGCCTCAAGCGCTTGCGTCGCTGCAGCCGGGTCGATGGCAGCTGCGATCATTGGACCCGGGCACGGCTGCCAAAACATTGTGCCTCGGCGACCCGCGACAGTTACTTCAAGTGCGTCACGGCACGTTACCCTGCAACCGGTTCATGATCACGAACGAGCCCAACTACACCGTCGTGGCATATTCGTGCACCGGACGTGGCAACGGGCGTACGTCAATTCGTGTCGAGACGCCGCGCGTGATTCAGATCGAGTCTCAGGGGATTGCTGACAAATCGCCCTTCGAGATGTCGTATGAAGGGCGGCGCATCGGCGACTGTCCGGCAGCGCAGCAGGGCGGCGCGCGCTGAGCAATTGCGTTGTAGCATGAAGGTTCCGGATGGTTTAGCGGCGCGACATGCTTCTTCCCCCTCCAAATGAAAATGCCGCTGCGATTATCCTGCTTTCGGGCGGGCTCGACTCAATGGTTGCCGGTGCCCTTGCCAAAGAAGCGGGCTATCGACTTTTTGCGCTCACAATCGACTATAATCAGCGACACCGCATCGAATTGAAAGCGGCAGCGCGCGTGGCGGCCATGCTCGGTGTCGAACGCCACGTCGTCCTCCCGCTTGATCTTTCGCAATTCGGGGGATCGGCACTGACCGATAATGCGATCGCGGTTCCAAAGAGCGGGGTGACCACGGGTATTCCCGCCACCTATGTGCCGGCAAGAAACACGATTTTTCTGTCGGTCGCATTGGGCTGGGCAGAAGCGATTAATGCGCGCGACCTTCTGATCGGGATCAACGCGCTCGATTACTCGGGCTATCCCGATTGCCGCCCTGCGTTTGTCGCAGCATTCGAGGCGATGGCGGCGTCCGCGACCAAGGCGGGCGACGAGGGTGATCGCTTCCGGATTCATGCGCCGCTGCTCGCCATGACCAAAGCCGATATTGCGCGTGAAGCCGCCCGCCTGAACCTCGACGTCAGTCAAAGCTGGTCCTGTTACGATCCCGGGCCCGACGGTCGCCCGTGTGGCCAGTGCGATTCATGCGAATTGCGGGCAAAAGGATTTGCCGAAGCTGGGCTGCGCGACACCCTTTTGTCATGACCTATGCCGTAAAGGAAATGTTCCTCACGTTACAGGGTGAAGGCGTGCAGGCGGGTCGGCGCGCCGTGTTCATCCGGTTTGCGGGGTGTAATCTGTGGTCGGGCCGGGAAGAAGACAGGGGCACGGCGGTCTGTAAATTCTGCGACACGGACTTCGTAGGTGTCGATGGGGCCGGTGGCGGAAAATTGCATGACGCAAACGCGCTGGCCGATGCAGCTCAGGCATTTTGGGGACCGGGCGATGCCCGACGCTATGTGGTGCTTACGGGAGGCGAACCCATGCTGCAGGTCGATGCGCAGCTCATCGCGGCCTTGCATGCGCGCAAATTTGAAATCGGCGTCGAGAGCAACGGGACATCGCCAGCACCGGACGGGATCGACTGGCTGTGCATCAGCCCGAAAGCGGGCTCGGTTGTGGTCCAGCGTTCAGGCGACGAGCTTAAACTGGTATGGCCGCAACCGGGTTCGGACCCGGCGGCGATGGCCCAATGGGACTTCGATCATTTCCTGATCCAGCCCATGGATTGCAGCGACGCAGAGGCCGCCCGCCGTGCCGCAATTGCCTTTGTTCTTGAAAATCCGACCTGGCGCCTTACGACCCAGACGCACAAACAATTGGGACTGCGTTAAGTCTGCATCCCGCATTTGATCCTGTAATTCCCTCGCTTGTCCCAGCATTTGTTTTCGAAATAAGGGAGCGGCGCGTTCACGCGCGGGACGGCAAACCGGAACTGTTGCTCGCCGGCAACGACGAGACTGTTGCGCAATTCGCGGAGGCGCTCGATTGCCAGGATCGTAAAGCTGCCGCGCGGCGCGAAGATTGCCGCCCGCGCGATGTTCGACCCTGTCTGGCAAAAGCCCAGCTGACCGCGCACCGTCGAAAACCCGAGATATGTCTTGGTCCCATAACGATCGAGCGCGTTTTGCGCGGCCTTCGGCGTCTTGTTCATGCGCTTGAAATAAGCCGAAACCTTTGCAAAACTTGCTTCCAGTTCGGCCTTATGATTTGTGAGCACCGTATTGTAGCTGTTCTCGGTCAGCAATGTCCGGTCGAACTGACACTGCAACGCCATCACATTCAGACCAGAGCGCAATTGCCAGGCCCAGCCGGCTCGTTCTTCTTCTGGTGTCGCGCCGGGCAAAATCACGCCGAGATTTTCGCCGGGCGTTACCACGGTGCCGTGAAAATCAGGCGCCTGCCAGAAAATCTGGGCGCAAGCGGGCTGCGCAATTCCGGCAAGACAAAGGCCAACCAGTGCTGAACGGGTGATCATGCTTGGCTATCCTCGGCAACGCATACTCAATTGTGCTCGCATAGGCAGTTTGATTGACTGCGGAAACCCCTTGCGGTGAACCGAGTCACGTCAGCGACAAAATGCACAAAAAAAGCTGCCCGATTTCGCGGGCAGCTCCTTTCGATATCGAACAAGTCGACAATTACATCGCGTTTGTTGCGTTGCCTGCTGTGTCCATAGCATTCATCGCTGGTGCCATGCTGTTGGTGTCAGCCGAATTCATCGCCATCATGTTGTCCGTGGCACCCATGGCGCCATCGGTGTTGGTCATCATGTCGTTGGTGGTGCCTTCCATGGCTTCACCAGCGTTCATTTCGGTAACCATTGCATTCGCATCGGTAGCATTTGTCGTTTCGGTCTTGCCACAAGCGGCAACAGCCAAAGCGGCTGCAGCGACCATCGAAACTGTTACGATCTTGCGCATAAATTAAACTCCTCAGAAAAGCGGATCCGGATAGCTTCAACATCGCCGAAGTCCAAACCGATCCGTGCACTACCCTGTGTTTGACAGCTGCTCAAGTGGATATTGGATGATTAAGTTCCGCCAGGAATGAGGCGAATTCCGCCGACAATGCGGCATCAACAGTGTCCAGTTTCGCATTTATTCCAAGTTTTGAAAGGCTTGTGACGCCATATTGCGTGATGCCACAGGGAATAATTCCGCCAAAATGCGTCAAATCAGGGGCAACATTTATGGCAAAACCGTGAAGAGTGACCCATCGGCGAACACGAATGCCGATCGCACCGATCTTTGTTTCGCCTTGATCAGGGTCATCGGTCCATATCCCGATCCGGCTTTGCGCGCGTCGTCCGCCGACGCCCATCTGTGCCAGTGCGGCGATCATCCAGCCTTCGAGCGAATGGACGAACCTACGCACATCGCGACCCCGCTTGTCCAAATCCAAGATCACATAAACAACCCGCTGTCCCGGACCGTGATACGTATACTGCCCGCCCCGACCGGCGGAAAAGACGGGAAATCGGGGATCGATCAGGTCAGCCGGATTGGCACTCGTACCTGCTGTGTAAAGCGGCGGATGCTCGAGGAGCCAGATGCATTCTCGCGCGGCACCGTCTGCAACCGCGACTGCCCGCGCATCCATCCAGGCCATTGCAACGGGATACTCGACCGGTGTTTCGCTGACAATCCATTCGACGTCGAGATCAGGCGGGGAAGCAAAAGACATAGCGCCTGCCTTGCCACTGCTGGCACAGCGCGGCTAGGGACGAGACATGATTTCGATGAACCAAATCTGGGACGGAAGTATCGCGTTTATCCGCAAGGAAGCAGCGCTGCTTGTCCCACTGGCCTTGGCAACGCTTTATCTCGGCGATGTCGTGACCACGCTCGCGCAGGGCGGTGCCACACCGGCCAAGCCCAATCTCCTCGCCACGATCGCGATGCTTGCCGGAACGATATGGTCGATCGTCGGCCAGTTATCGATTGTATCGCTCGTACTGAAGCCGGGCCAAAGCGTTGGTGAATCACTCGCGCACGGGGCTGCGCGATTGGGCAAGGTGCTTCTCGTCGCGGTAATGCTCGGCGTCGTCGTCGCGTTGGCGCTCACGCCGATTGCCGTGGTCGCCGTTGCCAATGGCGCTAACCCTGCCGTCCCCGAAACGTTGCAAAAGCTGCCCAGCTGGCTGGGCCTGATCATGCTGGCCGTTGTCGGGGGGCTGATCTGGCTCGGCATCCGTCTCTCGCTGATGAATGCGCTGATCGTCGATCGCAATCCCGGTGTGCTCGATGCACTGAGGCGTGGTTTCAAACTGACGCAGGGCATTGCTGCGCGCCTGTCGCTCGTGATCATTCTCTATGCGCTCGTGCTGTTGGTGCTCGGTTCCGCAGTCAAATTTGTCGCTGGCAGCTTGTTCTCGCTCATCGGAACGGCGTTGGGGTCCGATTTTGCCGGTGCCGTGATGACGGCTCTGGTTGGTGCGATTGTGAATGCGAGTCTCGCCCTTATCGCGACCGTATTTCTCGCTACGCTCTACCGCGCCGTTCGGGATACGCGATAAAGCGTCAGTCCCATGTCGCCATCGGTGGCAGACTCATCAATATTGCGTCGATATTTCCGCCGGTTTTTAGCCCGAACAACGTGCCGCGATCGTGGACGAGATTGAATTCCGCATAACGCCCGCGCCATGCCAGCATCACCGCGCGATCCGCTTCGGTGAACGACGCGTCCATGCGCCGCCGGACGATGCGGGGGTATACGTCGAGAAATGCTTCGCCGACAGCCTTGGTGAGCGCGAGATCATCGTCGAAATTATTTTCCAAATGGTCGTAAAATATGCCTCCGACGCCGCGATGCACCTTGCGATGCGGAATATAGAAATAGTCATCCGCCCAGGCTTTGAAGCGCGGATAGTCCCCCGAAGGCTGGTCGCCACACGCGCGCGCCATCGTCGCGTGAAAATCGGCGGTATCTTCATCGATCGGAAGCGGCGGGTTCAAATCTGCGCCGCCACCGAACCAGCGTTTGGTCGTGCACAAAAACCGCGTGTTCATGTGAACCGCGGGAACCTGCGGGTTTGCCATATGCGCAACCAGGCTGATCCCGGTTGCAAAGAAACTGGGATCGTCGCCGGCGCCATGCATCGATTTTGCAAACTCGGGGGCAAAAATCCCGCCGACCGTCGAGACGTTGACGCCGACCTTTTCGAAGATCTGGCCCTTCATGACACCGCGCACGCCACCGCCGCTGTCGCCGCTTTCATCGTCGTCACGGTTCCAGGCCGTGTATTCGAAGTCTGCGGCGCTTCCTGCGTCGCGCTCGATGCTGACAAATGCCGCACAGATCCGGTCACGCAGCGATTCGAACCAGGCGCGCGCCTCTGCTTGCTGGTTGTCCATCACAATCATTGCGGCAATCCCCCCGTCTGGCGCAGCGCTTCGGAGACCGCGATACCGGCTGAAACAGCCAGATTCAACGATCGAACAGGCGCTGTCATCGGAATTCGGACGCGCGCGTCGCAAACCTCGGCGACCTCGGCAGGAACGCCCGAACTTTCCTGGCCGAATATCAGCGTATCGTCAGCTGCGTAGCGGTGCGCAAACAATGACGTCTGGCTTTTCGTTGTCAGCAGAATGAGGCGTCCTCGCTGCGCCCCGCGAAAGCGTTGCCAGTCGGCATGACGCACCAAATCGACATGATCGATATAATCCATGCCCGCGCGTTTCATCCGGGCATCGGAAAACAGAAAACCGGTCGGTTCGATGATGTCAACGCCGACGCCCATGCAGGCTGCTAGACGCAGGACGGCACCGACATTGCCAGCGATTTCGGGTTGATAAAGCGCGATCCGCATCGACCGATCGCCTAATGGGTCAACGATACTGTCACAAGTGTCAATTCATGCTTGCATGCAGGCACAGAAAGACTATTTGCACTCAAAGTCCGCATCCCCGGACTTGGCACCGCTTGCAGATGCGTGCTTTTAGACAAGGGTTGAGACAGAGATGGCCGAACAGGCGCTGGCAGGGGCGAATCCCGATGCCACTCATACCGGCGAAGGGACAGGTGTCCGTCGTCGTGATTTTCTCAATATTGCTGCAGTCAGTTTTGCCGGCGTCGGTGCGGGTGCGATTGCAATTCCGCTCGTCAATCAGATGAACCCGTCGGCCGACGTGCTTGCCGAAGCAACGCTAGAGATCGACCTTTCATCGATCGCAGAAGGGCAGGCGATCAAGGCGGTTTTTCGAAAACAGCCGCTTTTCGTCCGGCATCTGACGGCAGCAGAAATTGCAGACGCTAACAAGGTTGCGGTGTCGGGCCTGCGCGACCCGCAGACGCTGACCGATCGCACCAAAGCCGGCAAAGCGCAGTGGTTGATCACCAAGGGCGTTTGTACGCACCTCGGCTGCGTCCCGCTTGGTGCAGCCGAAGGCGAGGCCAAGGGTGAGTTCGGCGGCTATTTCTGCCCCTGCCATGGCTCGCATTATGATACGGCCGGACGCGTCCGCAAAGGACCGGCACCGACCAATCTGGAAGTTCCCGATTATGCATTCCGGTCGGATACGGCCGTCGAAGTGGGAGTATTAGCATGAGCTTTCCCTGGGCAAAGGCCTATGAGCCAAAAGCGCCACTGATGCGCTATCTCGACGAGAAGCTGCCGTTGCCGCGCCTCGTCTATAATGCTGTCGGCGCGGGCTATCCGGTACCGCGCAATCTCAATTATTTCTGGAATTTTGGCGTTCTTGCAGGGGCCGCGCTGATGATCCAGATCATCACGGGCATCGTGCTTGCGATGCACTTCAGGGCCGACACCAGCGTGGCGTTCGCTTCGGTCGAGCACATCATGCGTGACGTGAATGGCGGGTGGTTCCTCCGTTATGCGCTCGCCAATGGCGCGTCGATGTTCTTCATCGTGGTTTACCTGCACATCTTTCGCGGTCTCTATTACGGATCCTACAAGCCACCCCGCGAAGTGATCTGGCTGCTTGGCCTCGTCATTTTTCTGCTGATGATGGCGACGGCGTTCATGGGCTATGTCTTGCCATGGGGTCAGATGAGTTTCTGGGGCGCACAGGTCATCACCGGTCTGTTCAGTGCCATCCCGCTCGTCGGGCAATCGCTTCAGACGCTTATTCTAGGCGGATTTGCGCCGGACAACGCGGCGCTGAACCGGTTTTTCTCGCTGCACTATCTGCTGCCGTTCGTGACGCTTGGCGTGATTATCCTTCACGTCTGGGCGCTACACATTCCGGGGTCGTCGAACCCGACCGGCGTCAGCGTCAAAGGGCCCCAGGATACCGTTCCGTTCCATCCTTATTATACGGCCAAAGACGGCTTCGGGCTTGGCATCTTTCTGATCGTTTTCGCATCGCTTTTGTTCTTCGCGCCCAACTTCCTGGGACATGCGGACAATTATATCGAAGCCAATCCGATGTCGACGCCAGCGCACATTGTGCCTGAATGGTATTTCTGGCCGTTTTACGCGATCCTGCGTGCCTTCACCGTCGATTTCATTCTTCCCGCAAAACTGTGGGGCGTGATCGCGATGTTCGGTTCGATCATCCTGCTATTTTTCCTCCCTTGGCTCGATTCCTCACCAGTGCGCTCGGGCAATTATCGGCCGTTGTTCAAGAAATTTTTCTGGTTCGGCCTGATCCCGTGCATATTGGTGCTGTCTTATTGCGGCGGTGCTGCGGCTGAGGAGCCATACGTGATGCTCAGCCAGCTTGCGACGGCTTACTACTTCGCACACTTCCTGATCATCCTGCCGATCGTTTCCATGATCGAAAAGCCGCTGCCGCTGCCGAACTCAATCACCGAGGCCGTGCTGGGCAAGGGGTACAAGGAAGAACCCTACACAGCACCGGCCAGCGCAGGCCATGGCGGGCCGCAACTCGCTCCGGCTGAATAAGGAAACATACAAATGGTTCGTCTGCTCGGCCCGTTGGCGGGTATCGGTTTTGTGGCCGTAGTGCTTTGGTCACTGATGTGGGGCGTCATCGCCTATGTGTCGGAGCCGCACATCGAAACGGCCGAACATTATGTTCGCAAGCAATTCCCGCTGAAGGAAGTTTCGTTTTCGTTCGAGGGTCCAGCGGGCAAGTTCGACAATCGGCAGCTCCAGCGCGGATTTCAGGTTTACAAGGAAGTCTGTTCGGCCTGCCACAGCCTGAAATATGTCGCGTTCCGTGATCTCGAGCAGATTGGTTTCACCAAGCCCGAAGTCAAAGCGATCGCTAAGGACTGGCCGCTTGAAACGCCGTCGATCGATCCCGCGACGGGCGAGGTTACGACGCGCAAGTCATTGCCGGCCGACCGCTTTCCCAAGCCATTTGCAAACGACACGGCCGCGCGCGCTGCCAACAATAATGCAATCCCACCCGATCAGTCGTTGATCATTAAGGCGCGGCATCATGGCCCCGAATATATGTATTCGCTGCTGACCGGGTATCAGGAACAGCCCGCAACACTCTTGAAGAAGTATCCGGACGTGAAGACGGGTGAGGGGCTTTACTACAACCCCTATTTTCCGAACCTCAACCTTGCGATGGCGCCACCGCTGACGGACGGACAGGTAAGCTATGCGGACGGCACCAAGGCATCGGTCGACCAGATGGCAAAGGACGTAACGGCATTCCTGACATGGGCAGCCGAGCCCAAGATGGAAAATCGCAAAATGGCAGGATGGGCTTCGATGGCCTATCTCGTGATTTTCACCGGGCTTGCCTATGCAGCATATCGGACGATCTGGGCTGACAAGAAAAAACCGAAGGCTTGATGATGGCGTCGGGATGGGATGCGGATGCGCTCAAATCGCTCGTCCGCACGATTCCCGATTTTCCGAAACCGGGCATTGAATTCCGCGATATCTCGACGCTCCTCGCGGATGGTCCCGGTTTTGCCGCCTCGGTCAGTGCATTAGTGGCGCTGGCTCGACCACTGAACCCGGATCGCATCATTGCTATCGACGCGCGCGGATTTTTGTTCGGTGCGCCTGTCGCAGTCGCATTGGGAGCAGGGGTCATTCCGGCGCGCAAAAAGGGCAAACTCCCCGGCGCAACGCTCGGCGTCGACTATGCGCTCGAATATGGCACAGACCGGCTGGAACTACACGTCGGTGCGGTGCTGCCGGGCCATCGTGCCTTGATCGTCGATGATCTGATCGCAACGGGCGGAACAGCGCTTGCCTGTGTCAATCTTTTGCGTGAAGCGGGTGCCGAGGTCGTCGGTGCGCTGTTCGCCATCGACTTGCCTGATCTTGGCGGCGCAGACCGCCTACGTGAGACCGGCGTGCCAGTGCATAGCCTTATGGAATTTGCAGGCCACTAATCGGTCGCAGGTCGCCGCCGGATCAGGCCGATCGACACAGCGGTCATGACGGCCACATCGTCCTGATTAAAAATCGTCGCGCGGCTGCGAAAAGATCCCATATCGCTGCGGCTCCGTGACGGTCGCTTGTCGAGAATTTCCGTTTCCACCCGCAAGACATCGCCCGGATACACCGGTTTCAACCAGCGCAGTTCATCGATACCCGGCGATCCCAGACCTGCTTGTTGGACTTCCGACATGTTGTCGACAAGCATGCGCATCATCATCGCTGCGGTGTGCCAGCCACTCGCCGAGAGGCGCCCGAAATAGGTCTTCGCCGCTTCCTCGTCGGACAGATGAAACGGCTGTGGATCATATTTCGACGCAAACTCGACCACTTCCTCGCGCGTCACGTTGTAGCGACCGAAGGCCGATTTGGTGCCGGGCTCGATCTCTTCGAAATAAAGCATCAGACGTTGAACCGGAACAGCATGATGTCGCCATCGACCACGGTGTAATCCTTCCCTTCGGAGCGCCACTTGCCGGCTTCCTTCGCACCGGCTTCGCCATTGTGCGCGACATAGTCGGCATAGGCCATGGTTTCGGCGCGGATGAAGCCCTTTTCGAAATCGGTGTGGATAACGCCTGCCGCATTTGGGGCGGTCGCGCCTTTGTGGACGGTCCACGCACGCGCCTCCTTGGGGCCGACCGTAAAAAAGGTGATCAGGTGGAGCAGTTCGTACCCCGCACGGATGACGCGCGTGAGGCCGGTTTCGGTGAGGCCCAGGTCGCTGAGAAACTCGACGCGGTCTTCGGCGGGCATGGTGGCGATGTCGGCTTCGATCGCAGCAGAGACGACCACAGCTTGTGCGCCTTCCGCTTTGGCTTTTTCGAACACGCGGGCGGAAAGGGCGTTGCCGTCGGCTGCCGATCCTTCGTCGACATTGCAGACGTAGAGCACGGGCTTGGCGGTCAGCAATTGTGCCTGCGCAAACAATCGCGCTTCCTCGGGATCGGTGATCTTGGTCAGGCGGGCAGGGGAGCCTGCGCGCAGCAGTTCGAGTGCGCGGCCCAGCACATCGGCGGCGGCCTTGGCTTCCTTGTCGCCTTGCTGACCTTTTTTGATCAGGTTCGGCACGCGTTTCTCGAGCGATTCCAGATCGGACAGCATCAGTTCGGTCTCGACGGTTTCGGCATCGTCGATCGGGTCGACTTTACCCTCGACGTGCGTGACGTCGCCGCCTTCGAAACAGCGCAGGACGTGGACGATGGCATCGACTTCGCGGATGTTGCCAAGGAACTGGTTGCCGAGACCTTCGCCGGTCGAAGCCCCACGCACGAGGCCTGCGATGTCGACGAACGCCAATTGTGTCTCGATGATCTTTGCCGACCCACCGATCCGCGCAATGTCATCAAGCCGCGGATCGGGCACGGCGACTTGGCCGACGTTCGGTTCGATCGTGCAAAACGGATAATTCGCCGCCTGTGCGGCCGCCGTCTCGGTCAGCGCGTTGAAAAGTGTGGACTTGCCGACATTAGGCAGCCCGACGATACCGCATTTGAAACCCATTATTTTTCCCTAAACGCGTTGTTACCGATCGGTTGCGGCACGAACTCTTCGCGCGGCGTGCCGTTAACAGCAAATAATTTTTCAGTTGGGAGTTTGACGATCAATCCGCTGTTGCGTAGCTTCAAATCTTCAACCGCACCGAGCAAGCCTGCCATTCTGTCGCCTTCGACCCGCGCACCGATTGAATCAAGACCGACGGCCATGCCTTCGCCCATGCTTCCGGTCCACCGGCCAACGCGAACAACGACAGGTCCGGCATGGAATTTGCCGGGGCGAGGCAAAACCTGTTCGATCCATTGCCGCGCTATGCCGGTCCGACGTTCTTCAGCTGGCGACCGATGGATTTGGTATGAACGGGGTGCCGAAACAAACCACCCCATAATAGCGCGGGCAACCACCGTGTTTCCGCCACTTGGAGTATCTGTGAGGTCCAGTATGATTTTTGTGTTTGGCTTTGCCCTGGCCAGCGCCGCGTCAAATGCGACGATCGTTGCATCATCGCCCAACGAATCGTTGAACCTGATGTTGTACTGCTGATCATCACCGACAATTCTGATTGGTGCGCTGTCCGGCAGGTTTTTGTAAAGACTCGGCAATGTCAATTTGATCGGATGTCCGCCGTGCTGGTTTATCACCAATTTTCTCGGGCGGTCTCGGCGACCTGCAACCAATATCCGTGCTGCAAAACTTGCCTGTGACTCAGTGTATCGGTCAACACCGAGATCACGCCAGAACATACTTACAGCATCTTCGGTCGGCTCGCCATCTATGTGCGTTATGGAGTCACTGGCGCTAATCCTGCCGCTCGCAGGGCTTTGCATGCGAACATCCGTAACGAGAAATTGACCATTGATTCGTTCGACCCAGAGGTCTGAGTAACTTGGAACAAGAGCCCAACTATCGTCGAACGAACTGCCACTGATTGCGTGATGATCCCCAAGCGTGAGGAGAATGCGTTCGACAAATTTGAGAAGTGTGTCCTTATCCCGGACTTGCCGAGCTTCGGTTTGCAGCTTTGTGGTCAATAAAAACTTTTGTTGAGGAAGGCGGTCTAGATAGGCATAGTTTTCGTTGATCAGGGGTGCAATGGACTCGGCATCAGCTCGAAACCGTTCGGGCGAGCTCGAACTTGCCGTTGTAGAAAACATCGCAAGCGCAATGGCTACAAGGCATTTAAGCGCACGCATGGCGTCAGCTGTTCGCTCCCATCCGCATCGCCACATCATTCATAAAGCGCACATCATCGCGCTTGGCCAGCCATTCTGCCTCAGCTGCAACCGCGCCAAGCAGATGCGTCAGATCATCCATCTCGGCCTTCGCATAATTGCCGAGTACGTGCCCCGTCACCTGGTCCTTATGTCCCGGATGGCCGATGCCCAGCCGCACGCGGCGAAAGTCTTCGCCGATGTGGGCGATGGTCGAGCGGATGCCGTTATGCCCCGCCGCGCCGCCGCCGATGCGGACTTTGACTTTCAACGGGGCGAGGTCGAGTTCGTCGTAGAAGACGGTCACGTCGCCAGTTTCGAGTTTGAAAAAGCGCATGGCCTCGCCGACGCGGCGGCCGCTGTCGTTCATGAAGGTTGCGGGTTTGAGCAACAGCACCTTTTCCGGCCCGATGCGTCCTTCGGCGATCAGCCCCTGAAATTTCGATTTCCAGGGGCTGAACCGATATTCGGACGCAATCACGTCAGCCGCCATGAACCCGACATTGTGCCGGTGCATGGCATAGTCCGCGCCGGGATTGCCGAGGCCGACCCAGAGTTGCACGCGACGTTAGGACGCCGCTTCTTCGCCTTCGGAAGGCGCATCGTCGCTGTCGCCTTCGCTTGACTTGAGCGCCGACGGAGCAACGATGGTGGCAATCGTAAAGTCACGGTCAGTGATCGCCGACGAAACGCCTTTGGGAAGCGTAACCGCCGAGATGTGGATCGAATCGCCGACTTCAAAGCCGGTCAAGTCGACTGCGATTTCGTCGGGAATTTCGGCTGCATCGCACACCAGTTCGAGTTCGTGACGAACGACGTTGAGCACGCCGCCACGCTTAATGCCGGGTGCTGCGAGTTCGTTGATAAAGTGCACGGGCACGTTGACCGTGACCTTGGCATGCTCCGAAATCCGCAGGAAATCGACGTGCAGCGGGCGGTCCGTCACGGGATGGAACGACACGTCCTTGGGCAGGGTGCGCACATCCTTGCCGCCGACGCCGACCATGACCACCGAATTCATGAAATGGCCCGTGTGCAGCGCTTTCATCAGCGCCTTTTCTTCAAGATGAACCGTCGTGGGTTCTTCGTTGTTGCCGTAGATAACGGCGGGAACGCGGCCTTCACGACGCAAAGCACGGGAGGCTCCCTTGCCTGCCCGCTCGCGCGCTTCGGCCGACAGTGTCAGCTGATCGCTCATGTTCAGTCTCCAAATTACCCGCCACGCCTCCAGGGATGACCATGGTCCGGGGAGCCGCGCGCTTAGGCGAAAGCCGGTGCGAAGGCAAGTCGGCGTCAGCGCGTTGCCAGAAACACCTTTTCACCGCGCATCAGGTTGTATCGAACGCTGTCGTGGCCTTCTGCGGTAAACTCGGTCAGGGTAAAGCCCGCTTTGTGGATCCGGTCGCGAAAGTCGGCACCATAATAGCGGATATGGTCATCCTGCCCGTAATGGAATGTGCGATCTTCTGCCGTCACGGCGTCGGGGTTCTCATACGTCGTCTGCCACCCCTCGACGATCGGTACCATCAAAACGGCCTGACCGCCCGGCCGCAGCACCCGCCGCAATTCGGCGAGCGCAACGGCATCGTTTACATGTTCGAGGACATGGAGGCACACGACGCGATCGAGACTTTCATCGGGAATATCGAGCGCTTCGATATTCAACTGCCGGTCGGCGCGGCCCTTCAGGATATCGCCAGTGACATAGCTGCGCGGCTTTTGATCGCGGACCATGTCGACGATTGCCGATTCAGGTGCGAAATGGAGAACGTCGCAATCAGCGAAAGCCACGAAAGAACGCTGCATTGCCAGCGCGAGCAGCCGGTAACGCTCGACCGATTCGCATTGCGGGCAAGCGGCATTGAAGCGCATGATCGTGCCAGCGGCATCGAACGAACCCTTGTAGCCGCAGATATTGCACTCGGCGTGGGGCGCACCCAGAAATGTCCAGATCGCGTTCTGTGCATGTTTGCGAACACGAGGCTGGCGCAACCGGTTGCCCAAACCCAACCACATCCGTAAACCACCCATATAAAAATCCCTTGTCCCGTACCGACGCTTGAAGACGGCAAGATGTGTTCATTAATTCTGCGACGGTAACCAGCCGCTTAATGAGCCATATCAAGGTTCAGGGCGTCAGCCACTGCCCGATGGCGGATTTGTCCGCTTGCGACATTCAGGCCCGCCGCCAGATGCGTATCGGCTTTCATGGCTGCGTCAGCGCCCATGTTCGCGAGGCGAACGACGAAGGGGAGCGTGGCATTATTCAGGGCAAATGCCGATGTTCTTGCAACGGCGCCCGGCATGTTGGCCACGCAATAGTGAATGATGCCATCGACCGTGAACACGGGATCATCATGTGTCGTGGCATGGCTTGTTTCGAAACAGCCACCCTGATCGATCGCGATATCGACCAGCACGGACCCGCGTTTCATTGTCTTCAACATGTCGCGCGTGACGAGTTTCGGCGCCGCAGCACCGGGCACGAGCACGGCACCAATGACGAGATGTGCTTTTGCAACAGCAGCGGCGATGGCAGCTTTCGAGGCATAGGCTGTTTTGATCTGCGACGAAAAAAACATGTCGAGTTCAGCGAGCCGATCCATGTTGATGTCGTAAATCGTCACATCAGCGCGCATCCCGACCGCCATCTGTGCTGCGTTTACGCCCGAAACACCGCCACCAAGGATGGCAACGCGGGCGGGGGCCACGCCGGGCACCCCGCCGAGCAGGACGCCGCGTCCGCCTTGTTCCTTCTCCAGATAATGCGCGCCAACCTGAACCGACATGCGCCCCGCCACTTCGGACATCGGCTTCAGCAGCGGCAGCTGTCCCGACGGCGACGTCACCGTCTCATAGGCAATGCACGTCGCACCGGACTTCATCAACCCTTCGGCCTGAGCCTTGTCGGCAGCGAGATGTAGGTAGGTAAACAGCGTATGATGCGGGCGAAGCATCGCGATTTCGCCGGGTTGTGGCTCCTTGACCTTCACGATCAAATCGGCGGCAGCGAACACTTCGGACGCATTGGGCATAATCCGCGCGCCTGCATCCATATAGTCGCGGTCGCTGAAATCGATGCCGTTTCCCGCGAGTGCTTCCACGACGACCTCATGGCCTTGGGCCGTCAGTTCAGCGACGGAAGCAGGGGTCAACCCAACCCGGTATTCGTGGTTTTTTATTTCCTTGGGAACGCCGACGCGCATTGCTCTGATCCTCGTAATAACATTGCGTATTCCTAGCGCCTGTTCGCGAACTTGTCTTCAATTGCCTGCCCCTATGCGAAGTGCTAGGCGCGCGGCCCGGTCGTCGCTAGAGCGATCGGGAGTTTTTTCGGCGAAAGGCTGGTTTGCGGCTTTATGGCAACAACTGACGGCGCGGGTGCCGCGCATGATGATGAAGAAAGCCAGGGCCACCGGATCGAAGGAGGGCTCGGCAAACTGGCGCTCGGTGCGATCGGCGTTGTCTTCGGTGATATCGGGACGTCGCCGCTTTACGCGATGAAGGAAACCTTTGTCGGGCATCACCCGCTGGCGGTCGATCAATTGCACGTCTTTGGCGTGCTGAGCCTTGTATTCTGGTCGCTGATGCTGATCGTTACCGTCAAATATATTATGATCGTGCTGGCAGCCGACAATAAGGGCGAGGGTGGCAGTATGGCGTTGCTGGCGCTGATCAGCCGCAAAACCGGCGGCGGTGCGCGATCGGGCCTGCTCGTGATGCTGGCGGTCCTCGCTACAGCGCTGTTTTTCGGCGACGCGATGATTACGCCGGCGATGTCGGTATTGTCCGCTGTTGAAGGATTAACCGTTGTCGATGCCCGTTTCAGTGGTCTGGTGTTGCCGATTGCGGTCGGCATTCTCGTCGGGCTCTTCATGGTGCAATCGCGCGGCACTGAAGCGATCAGCCGGTATTTCGGCCCGATTATCCTTGTTTATTTTCTGACGCTCGCCGTGCTCGGGGTCATCAATCTGGTTCAACGCCCCGAAGTGCTCATGGCGCTATCCCCTTATTATGCCTATATGTTTTTTGTCAGCGACCCGATGCTCGCCTTCCTTGCGCTGGGGTCGATCGTCCTTGCCGTCACCGGTGCCGAAGCTCTTTACGCCGACATGGGGCATTTCGGGCGTCGTCCGATCACGTTTGCGTGGCTCTGGGTTGTCGCACCTGGTCTCATGCTCAACTATCTCGGGCAGGCCGCCTTGCTGATGCGCGACCCGTCGGCGGCATCAAATCCGTTCTTCTTGATGGCCCCTGAAGAGTTTCGCTTGCCACTGGTGATCATTGCCACACTCGCGACGATCATCGCCAGTCAGGCCATGATTACCGGCGCGTTCTCGGTGGTTCAGCAATCGGTGCAGCTTGGCATGATGCCGCGCCTCAAGATCGAGCACACCAGCGCGTCGGCAGCGGGGCAGATTTATGTGCCCGTCGTCAACTGGGCGCTGATGATCCTCGTCATCCTGCTTGTCGTGCTGTTCCAGAAATCGAGCAATCTCGCCGCAGCTTATGGTATCGCCGTCATGGGCACGATGTTCATCTCGACGATCATGATCGGCGTTTTGATGGCACGCGTGTGGAACTGGCCGAAATGGCGCGTGGCGCTGGTGATCGGGATTTTCCTCATTGTGGATGGCGCCTATCTGGCATCGAACCTGATTAAGGTCCCGCAAGGTGGCTGGTTGCCGCTGTTGGTGGCGGCGGTCATCTGCGTGTTGCTGACGACATGGGCGACGGGCCGGACGCTGATGATGGCGCGCCTTCGTGAGGCTGCAATGCCGATCAAGGTGTTCATTTCCTCGGCGGCAAGTTCGGCAACCCGCGTCCCCGGCACCGCGGTGTTCATGACGTCGACGCCCGAAGGGGTGCCGCATGCATTGCTGCACAATCTCAAGCATAACAAAGTGCTGCATGAGCGGATTATCCTGCTGACCGTCAAGATCGCCGATATGCCTTATGTCGAGGACGATATCCGATGCCGCCTCGAGGATCTCGGCGAAGGGTTCCACCGGTTGGTGGTCAAATACGGCTTCATGCAGGAGCCTGACGTTCCAGCCGCTCTGGCGCGGCTGACCGGATGCGGTCCGGCCTTCAAGATGATGGATACGAGCTTCTTTCTCGCGCGACAGACGCTGTTACCATCCTCGCGTCCCGGCATGGCGATCTGGCGCGAAAAGCTTTTCGCCTGGATGCTGCGAAATGCAGAAAGCGCGATGGAGTTTTTCCGCTTACCGACCAACCGCGTCGTTGAATTGGGTAGCCAGGTGGAAATTTAATCTTATCGTTTACTATCAGTAGTTTACGCAAGATTTGATGCTGTTGGTCCAGTGGAAGCTGGAAATTCCTTGGACTAACTTTTGACTAACTTTTGGATCGTGGGGTGCCTGAAACGGCGAATGCCCGGATCACAATCATGATCCGGGCACCCGCGTGACGATTACCTCGTCAGCCCCCTTCTTGAATTCGCACCGACTGCAACGTCACCCGCGCTAAAGCGCGCAACGACGGAGCCAGTGCGCTCCCCGAACCGTGGCTGTTGCCGATCGTTTCAGTGATATGACGCTAGGGAAGGCAAACAGACTTGCCAACAACTTCACAGGCTTGCGACGCCGATTTGATGACACCTGTGTTCATTGCGCAACAGCGGGCACGTGTTGCCAGCAAGTGTCAGCCCCCGTAAAGCGCCACCAGCATGATCCTGTCTTCCTATGAACGTATGATCGCCCGCCGCTACTTGCTGCCGGGCAAGGGCGAAGGGTTTATTTTCCTCGTTGCCTCGATCAGCCTTGTCGCCGTGATGCTTGGTGTCGCGGCCCTCATCATCGTCATGAGCGTGATGAACGGCTTTCGCGCCGAACTGTTCGACAAGATTGTGGGGTTGAACGGCCATGCCGTCGTTCAGGGCTATGGCGGTCGTCTGCCCGAATGGCGCGAGATCATGGCTGCGGCCCAAAAGACTCCAGGTGTCACGTCGGCAACGCCGCTGATCGAACAACCATTGATGGCCAGCCATGATGGTCGCGTCGAAGGCGTCATCACGCGCGGCATGCGGGTCGAAGACATCCGCAGCAATCCGACGCTCAAATCCAAAATCGTTCGTGGCAACCTCAATGAACTTGTGCCCGGTGCAGGAAATGTCGCGCTGGGCGCGCGGCTGGCGGAAGCGATCGGTGCGCAGGTCGGTGGCCAGATTTCGCTGATAAACCCCGCCGGGCAGGCAACCCCGATGGGCACGGTGCCGCGTATCGTCAGCTACCGTGTCGCAGCGATCGTCGAAATCGGGGTTTATGATTACGACAAGGCATTTGTCGTGATGCCAATCGAGGATGCGCAAACTTTGCTGCTGCTCGGTGACGCCGTCGGCATGGTCGAGATCGAAACCACGAATCCGGACAATGTTGCCGAGATACTGGCGCCTCTTCTCCCCATGATCGGGGACAAAGCCGTCGTGACCGATTGGCGACAAATGAATGCGTCACTGTTCGAAGCGCTCGCCGTCGAACGGGTAGCGATGTTCGTCGTTCTGTCGATCATCATATTGGTCGCGGTTTTCAACATCCTCTCGTCGCTCATTATGCTTGTCCGCGCCAAAACGCGCGATATCGCCATCTTGCGGACGATGGGCGCGGCGCGCGGCTCGATGATCCGTATTTTTGTTGTGGTCGGTGTCACAATCGGGGCGCTCGGCACAATTGCAGGGCTGATCCTCGGCTTTATTTTCCTGTTTTTCCGCCAATCCGTCGTGAATTTTGTGCAGCTTGTGACGGGACAGAATCTTTGGGATCCGTCGATCCGGTTCCTGACTGAATTGCCGTCGAAGACCGATCCGCTCGAGGTGTTGGGCATAACCATCATGGCGTTGCTGTTCAGTTTTCTGGCAACGCTTTATCCCGCATTCAAGGCCGCGAGCACCGACCCCGTTCAGGTCTTGCGCTATGAGTGACGTGCTCTCAGTCACGGGATTGAAGCGCGCCTTCACGCAAGGCGAGCAAGTCATCCACGTTTTGCGCGGTATCGATCTCACGATCGCGCCAGGGGAAATCGTCGCGCTTCTTGGACCGTCAGGATCGGGAAAGTCGACACTGTTGCAAGCTGTCGGCCTGCTCGAGGGCGGGTTTGAAGGGTCGATCCGGATTGCAGGCGAAGAAGTATCGAAATTGAATGCCGACGGCCGGACGCGGGTGCGCCGCCAGACCGTCGGATTTGTCTATCAGTTTCATCATCTGCTGCCAGACTTCAACGCGGCTGAAAACGTGGTTTTGCCGCAGCTCATTTACGGCACCGACCGCGATGCCGCCGAAATGCGCGCCGCGGCCTTGCTCGGCGCCTTGGGCCTTTCCGGTCGGTTGACCCACCGCCCATCGCAGCTTTCCGGCGGCGAGCAGC
>JBGSMP010000018.1:0-8341 GCA_041740105.1 Sphingomonadaceae bacterium | reverse complement strand
ATCTCCCGCAACGCAAGCCCGACCGCGCGACGCGCCTGCATTAGCGTTTGAACGAGTTCTTGACGAACACCATCGTCCAGCGCGGGATCAGAAAGGCGCCATAGTCGCCCGCGCACGACGAAATAGCGATTGTCGGGGGTCACCGGGTATCGGGTTGCGCGCGCGGTCAGCTCTTTCTTGCCTCAGCGCCCTTCTTGCCAAGCTCGCTTTGCGCGGCAGACGAATTGCGCGGGTTTGCCTCACCGTCCTTCGCGGCCTTGGCGTTTGCCTTCTTCGCCGTATCGCTGCCCTTGCCCTTTTTTTCGGCCATGTCAGTCCCTTCTCTTAGCGGGATCGTAATCGACCGGCGACGGCAATAGTTCCGCATCCCCTTGAACCGTGTCGAGCATCCCGATGTTATGCATTCACCCCCTGAGGAATTCTCCAATGTCTGCCCCCATAGCCATCGACATTCCGCACCAGCTCTGCAAGTCAGGCGCGCGCGGACGGCTCGACCGGGGGATCGGCAAGATCGGCACGATGATCCCTGGCGGTGGAGAGGTGAACCATGACTGGGACGGCGACACGATGGCGTTCACGCTAACTGCGATGGGCCAGACGATACACTGCACTGCGACGGTTTTCGAAACGCACGTCCACGCCGTTGTCGACTTGCCGCCTATGCTGACGCTGTTCGCGAGCAAAATCAGGGAAGCGCTAGCGCGTGAGCTGCCGAAACTGCTTACTTAGGCGCTGGTGCCGCAGTCGCTCGAATTGGCGAGCGCTGCGTTGCGTGCAGGATCGCGGCCGATGCTAGCGGCACTGCCTGAACCCACGGCAGCGTTGGACGCCGTCAGAGTTCGGACTGAAAGACGTCAATGTTGGCGGATGCCGCAAGTTCGGCTTTTCTGCCCAACACTTGCAGCGAAAATGGGCCAGAAAGAGGGTTGGTTTTCGGGGATCGCGATCCAGTCCAAAATAAGGATGTACTTACGGGATCGACGCATACAAACGTGCCGTAACGAGACCGGAAATTGGCTGTCTCATTGTTCCACCATGCTATCTCGGGTCTCGTCATCGGCTAGGACGTTTCGGCAAGGTAGGGGTAGGGATTGACCGGCGTTCCTTGATACCAGTTCTCGCCGGGAGCCATCCGGTGGAGCGCGAAATGCAAATGGGTGTTGCCCGCACCTGCGTTGCCGCTGTCGCCCACGAAGCCGATCTGTTGTCCGATGGCGATGGCCTGCCCCTCGGCAAGTCCCGCCACATATCCAGACAAATGCGCGTAATAGGTCAGCCAGCGCCCATCGGCCGAGCGGATATAGACGGTCGTGCCCCCCGCTTTGCTGTAAAACAGCTTGGCGATACGCCCCGCCATCGCCGCGACCACCGGCGTACCCAGCGGGGCCGGAATGTCGATCGCCTGATGCACGCGCGCGCCACCATCGCGGGACTGGAGCCATGTATCGACAAGACGGTCGGCTGTGACACCGACAACTGGAATCATCAGTGCACCCGCGGCAATCGGCGCTGGTGCACCGGCCGGGGCTATAGCGGTGTCAAGGCTGGAACGCTCCGGCGAAAACGCGACGAACATGCCGACCGCAACGAACACGGTCAGGATAAGGCAGGCGATACGCTTCACGGCTGGAATACGGCGGGGACCCCGGCCTTCACCATCAGCGACAGCCGCGCTGCATCCCAGTTGGTGAGACGTATGCATCCGTTCGATTCCGCGCGCCCGATCTTGTCCGGGTCGGGCGTGCCGTGGATGCCGTAATGCGGCTTCGAAAGATCGATCCACACAACGCCCACCGGATTATTCGGCCCCGGCGGAATCCGCATTTTCGGATCGCTCTTGTCGGCGCGTTTCAGGATCGCCGGGTTGTACTGCCAGTCTGGGTTGTAGGAGATGCCCTTGATCGTCCATTTGCCGATTGGCAGCGGATCGGTCTTCGACCCCATCGTTGCGGGAAATTGAGCGACCAATTTGCCGGCTGCGTCGTAGACCCGTAGCACGCGATCGGACTTGTCAGGGAACGGTTTGCGCGGGTCGAACAGCGGCTTTGTTCCCAAATCTCGTCATCTTCCGGAGCTATCCCGTAGCGTACCCTGAGGGACCAGAAACCGGAACCGAAATCACAACTTTGCTGCCATGCCCGGCGCCGGCAAGACCGCATCTGCGTTAAGCTGCCGCGACAGAGCTTCCACGATGGTTAAGCCTAGGCTCGCCGACCTGCCCTGCGACGGGACGGGAATTCCTGCACCGTTGTCAGCGACAGTTAGCCTCAACAGTCCGGCTTCCTGTGTGAGTTCGATCGAGACCTTGGTCGCCCCTGCGGCGCTGCCGTGTTTGAAGGCGTTCGTGATGAGTTCGTTCGCGATCAGCGCCAGCGAAAGCGCTTGTTGCGCTGGCAGGTCAATTGCCACGGTGAGGCAATCCATTTTAATGTCCGATCTGCGCATCGATCGGCTGAGATCACGGCAAAGTTCGTCAAGATAATCGCCGAAAGCAACGAGGCCGAGCTGGTCGCTCTGGTGCAGACGCTCGTGAACGCGCGCGACGGCGATCACGCGCGCGGCCGCCTCATCGAGCGCTGCACATGTTTCCGCAGACGTGGAGGCACCGCGTTGCATCGACAGCAGCGAACCGACGACGGTCAGGCTATTCTTCACCCGGTGATCGATCTCGCGCGCCAACAGATCCTTGTCGGCGAGCGCCTGGGTCAGCTTGCTTTCATAGGCATTGCGTTCCGACAGATCGTAAAAATAGCAGACCACGCCATGCCGGCCGTCGGGCAAGGTTATCCTTTCGATACGCCAGTCGTACGCTTCAACCTTGTCGATGTTGGCGCGCTGCTCGACCATCGACAGACTGACAAAGGGTTCGCCGGTCGCCAGGGTGTGACGAAACCTGGCAATGGCCTCCGACGCAAAAGGTTCGCTCCAGGCGGTGCGGAGGATCTCTTCGAAATCCCGACCGATTAGGGGATCGATACCCACGAAGATGGGCCATGCGCCCTGGCTGATCTGAACCAGCTTGAACTCGGCATCCACCACGTAGATGCCAAACGGATTCGAAACGACGAGGTTGGTGAATGTTTCGGCGTTGCGGGCCAGCAACTCCTGCGCTTTTCGGAAGTCGGTAATGTCGCTGGCGAGTCCGACGACCTGTCGCCCCCCGCTGACGGGATCAATCGTGTCAAACGGACGATCAAGAATGATCCTTTCAGTGCCGTCCTCCAATTGCAGCCGATACTCGGACGGCGTACTTTTTCCGGACATCTGATCGCGCATCGCGACGTCGAGTTTGGCCCGATCGTCAGGGTGGACACTTTCCAGGAAGCTGCGCCCATTGGCGTAAAGCTCGTCACGCGATCGACCCCAGATCTGCTCATAGGCCCGGCTCACATAAGTTATCCGCTGCGCATCGAGATCGTGGATGTAGAAGACGGCATCGATCGTCTCGGCAAGCTGATGCAGCCTGACCGCGTCTGCACGCGTGTCTGTGATATCGCGGTGGATACCGACCCACTCGACGATCGTTCCGTTCGTGCCGACGATCGGAACAGCACGGACCGCACAAAGCCGCCAGTTGCCATCGTGGCGTCGAACGCGATGCTCGAACTCGAACGTCGTTTTCGAGCGGACCGCAGCTGCCCAGGCATCGAGCGTCGGCTGCGCGTCGTCGGGATGGATGGCGGCCGACCAGCCATAGCCCTGATACTGATCGAAGGTCTGTCCGCTCAGCGACGCCCACCCGGACTGCTCGCCAACCATCTGGCCGTCGGCGCTGTTGGTCCACAGGACGCCGTCGATAGCTCCGACGGCTGCCTTAAAGCGCTGTTCGCTCCGGGCTAGGTTCTCGTTTGCGAGACGCCGTGCGGTGACGTCGCGGAAGAACACTGCGAGGCACCCGTTCTCGACCGGGAACGCACGCGTTTCCAGCCATAACGTCCGTCCGTCCGCCCACTCATAGCAATGCTCGTGCGAGATCGAAGCCCGCTCCACCATTGCCTTCTTGTAGAGCTTGCCAACCTCGTCGTGCTCGGTTCCCGGATAGGCGATCCAGTGCGACTTGCCGATCACGTCCTCACGCGCCCGCCCGTCGATGCGCATCGCTTCCTTGTTCAATTCGAGAATGGTAAAATCGGGCGCGAGCAGCCCGAAGCCCTCTTGCATGCTGTCCGTGACCGGGCGCAGCCAGCCCGAATCAGCGCCTGGATCCGGTTGCAACATCGATACCTCGCGACAGCCAATATGTTGATCGGGACGCGAATCCTCGCCCTCGAACGCCTCATTAATGAATCATACTTTCGCTTTCTTGCCTAGGTACAAACTCTTCCGGGCGTCACGTTGGACAATGCAGAATTGCTGATTTACCCCGTTGAATGCATTTGGTCGCAGCGGATTGGAGGCCGCTTGATATCGATGGTCGGCGTTCAGCTGAAATTTCGCGACGAGCTTCCCCAGCCCGATTCCTGTATCCGCCGCAGCTGGGCCGGGTTCTCGATAGATTGTGTCCGGATCAACCAGGCGCGCGCGTTCGATTACCATTGGCAGGGGCGGAGGCACTATCTGGCTGTACACGACATCGTGCTTCGCGATGGGGAGGTGACCGTCGGCGATGATGCGCGTGCAAAATGTGCCGACCTTCGCGATCGGCTGACTTTCGTTCCGCAGAATGCGCGGGTTTCGGGATGGTCGGCACTGGCTGGCGATAATCATGGGTACGCGGCGATCTTCTTCGATCCCGGCCTTGCCGAAGCAGAATATGAGCGACCGCTTGTCGGGCTTTCGGTCCGCCCCGTGGTCTACTTCGAAGATTTGCGTCTTTGCCGGACATTGCGTCAATTAGAGGCTTTGGCGTCCGCCGATGCCGATGCGCATTCGGTCGCCGCCGAAACGCTTGGACTGCTGGCGGTACTTCAGCTGCACCCTTGGCTGGGATGTGCCTTCAGGCATGCGGCGGGCCACCTGACGCTCTCCCAACAGCGGCAACTTGCCGACTTCATTGAAGCCAGGATCGCATCGTCGATTTCGCTTTCCGATATGGCCGCAGTTGCCGGGCTCAGCCGCTATCACTTCGCCCGGTCGTTTTCGCGCACTTACGGCCGCGCACCGCACCAGCATCTTTTGCTGCGCAGGATCAGTCTGGCGGCATCTCTTCTGGCCGCAACAAGTCTGCCGATCAGCGAGATCGCGCTTCGCGTGGGTTTTTCGTCGCCGGCGCGGCTTTCTATCGCATTCCGGCGAATAATCGGGCGATCGCCGACCGCATTCCGTTATGCCGTAAGATAGCCAAACAGCGTTTTCCAAAGCGCCACCACCGCGCCTCGCCTCTGAATGAACGAAAGGCAGGTACTAAGTCGATCATCTTCGCGCTCTACCGCCTGAAAAGTTGGCGAGTAGCTGCCTTCAAGAGCTCCAGCGAAGATGTTTCAAGGCGTACGAACAAACGAAGGTCGCCTGTGGCTCAACAGGTTGATGGCCCGCCCGTCGATTGCCCGCGAACGTAACAACGTCGAAAACTTCTAACTTGATAAATCGCGCGCTAGTTTAATGATCTTGTCGACCAGATAAGGCTTTGTGACGAGTATGCCACCCTCGACAATTTGCGGTTTGTCTGCACTGAACCCGGTGGCATAGATAACCCGCAGACCCGGACGCACTTGCCGTGCACGTTGTGCAAGTGCCCATCCATCGCAAGGGCCCGGCATGCGGATATCGGTGAAGAGAAGATCGATCACCGCGTCGCTTTCGATCAGGGCCAGCGCACTGCCAGAATCGGCGGCGGTGGTGACCTCGAAGCCAGCGTCTTCGAATTCCATGCGGGCAAGACGGAGAATGAGCAATTCATCCTCGACGATGAGAACCGTCGTCGCTGATTTAACGGCCACTTGGTTCATCTCGCCACGCCAGGAAAAGACAGGCGGATCGTCGTGCCTTGCCCTGGCTCGCTGCGAACTTCAACATTGCCGCCCGACTGTTTCATGAACCCATACACCTGACTCAGCCCCAAGCCGCTGCCTTGACCGACGGCTTTGGTTGTAAAAAAGGGTTCAAGCGCACGCGCTACCGTTGCCTCACTCATTCCCGTGCCGGTATCAGATACATCGAGCACGACCAATGTTCCCTTGGCATAGACCTTTAATGTCAGTTGCCCCCCGTCCGGCATTGCGTCGCGCGCGTTCAAGGCAAGGTTTAGGATGGCGTTCTCGGTCTGCGGCCGATCGACAATGACCAAGGGCAGCGTGCCTGCAACTTCAACGCTCAGCGTCACGTACGTACCAAGCGTGCGCTCGAGGAACTCCGACATGTCGCGAACGATGGCACCAATGTCCTGCGGCGTCGGCTGCAAAGGCTGGCGTCGTGAAAATGCGAGGAGTTGCTGCGTCAGCCTTGCCGCGCGGTCGGCACCCTCCATAGCGTCAGCAAGCGAGCGTTGCAGCATGTCGTCGCTGGGGGCCAGGCGCTGCGCGCGGGCCACATTGCCCGCGACAACGGTCAGCAGGTTGTTGAAATCGTGCGCGACGCCACCGCTGAGCTGGCCAATCGCTTCCATTCTTTGCGCTTGCCGCAACATGTCTTCGGCACGTTCGCGCTCAGCGGTCTCGCGAAGCACCGCCGCAAGCGCCTCATCACGCTCGGCAACGGTTGCCATGAGCCGTGCATTTGCGTCCTGCAATTGTCGCGGCGAAGGCAGCGCGATGACCTTGGGCAGCAACGGCCATAGGGCGATTGCCGTTGCCACGGACACAACCGCCGTGACCAATTTGATGAGGCCCTCGATGCCATAAGCCGGAATCCAGAGTACGAGGATCGACATGAAGTGGGTGACGCCGCAGGCCATGATAAACGCGGCAAAGAGCCACACGACCCACCGGAACTCGAAGTCGCGCCGCTGCGCGAGGAAGCGGGCAAGCACAAGCGGGATCGAAAAATAGGCAAGACCGATCAGCGCATCGGCGACAACATGCGTCCAAATCAGCACCGGGTCCCAGAACAGACAATAACCATGTGGTGCCATCCCGCGTTCGGCGAGCATCCGCGCTATATATTCAAACATGTGCAGAGGAATCTCTGAAAGAAGGGCGTTGTGGAATCTCATTTATGAAATTTCAAAAAAAGAAAGTCGACCGTTATAATGCTGCGACGGAGTCTGCGTAAACGCGCGTCCGCCTGGAAAAGCCATTGCTGGCGACCGCAAGATCTGAAAAGTTGGCGCAAGCGGCCGATTGTCAATTTGCAGAACCTTGACCAAGACCGAGGTGAACTGTACCGCCCCGGATTGCCGGAGGCCATTTGATTGGCTCTGTCAGGGCAAGTTGCCCCCGGTTGTGGCGAACTGCTAGTTCTGCTGGATGCGTCATTACAAACCCAGGGTTCTGTCAGGGCAAGTTGCCCCCGCGCATGGCGAACTGCTAGCGCCGATGGATGCGCCGTTACAAACCCAGGCCTGCCAGCCCTTTTCGATATTTTCATTCATCACCCGAGCTGATCCGCGAGGTCGTGATGCTGTATGTGCGGTTCCCGCTATCGCTGCGGAATGTGGAGGACCTGCTGTTCGAGCGTGGCTACGACCTTTGCCATGAGACAGTGCGTCTGTGGTGGAACCGCTTAGGCCCGATGTTCGCCGGCGAGATCCGTCGCAAGCGGGTGAACCGGATGCGGAATGTTCGACAGTGGCGATGGCATCTCGATGAGATGTACGTGAAGCTCAACGGCGAGATGGTGTACCTCTGGCGTGCCGTAGATCACGAGGGAGAAATCCTCGAGAGTTACGTGACCAAGACGCGTGACAAGGACGCAGCGCTGACGTTCATGAAGAAGGCGCTGAAGCGCCACGGATCACCAGCGGCGATCGTCACTGATGGATTGAAGTCCTATCGTGCGGCGATGACCGAGCTCGGCAATGCCGCTAAGCAGGAAGTCGGTCGCCATGCCAACAACCGGGTTGAGAACAGCCACCTGCCGTTCCGACGACGAGAGCGGGCGATGCTCAGGTTTCGACAAATGAAGACCCTGCAGAAATTCGCTTCAATCCATGCCAACGTCCAAAACCACTTCAATCAGGAACGCCATCTCGTCAGTCGTCAGGAATACAAAACAAGACGCTCGACCGCCCTGGCCGAGTGGCAATCTCTCATGGCCTAGGTGTTCGCCGGTTTCAGGATCAGTGCGTCATCCAGAGACGGGTTCGCATCGGACTGACAGCACCGTTACGACCTATGCCATGAGACCGTGCGCCTGTGGTGGAACCGCTTTGGTCCGATGTTCGCACGCGAGATCCGCCGCAAGCGGGTGAACCGGATGCGGAATGTGCGACACTGGCGATGGCACCTCGATGAAATGTACGTGA
>JBGSMP010000016.1:0-3021 GCA_041740105.1 Sphingomonadaceae bacterium | reverse complement strand
GTCCCGGCGACAGGCGGGAGAGAGCTTCGGTCAACGCAACGTCCGCGTCAGACTGCGACGCTGCTTCGGGGGGCAACGGCGGGGCGACGACAATGACGATTTCCCCTTTTGGCGGCGCATCGGCGTAGCGCGCAGCCAGCTCGACGAGCGTGCCGGTCACGCATTGTTCGTAAAGTTTGCTCAGTTCGCGTGCGACGGCAGCCTCGCGGTTTCCGAGTCCCTTCGCGAGGGTCTGCAAGCTGACAGCCAGCCGTGGCCCTGATTCATAAAACACCAAGGTCGCGCGGATCGCAGCAATTTCCGCGATGGCCTCGGCGCGGCCTTTGGCTTTACCGGGCAGGAAACCGACAAAGAGAAACCGGTCGGTCGGCAAGCCAGCCAGCGTAAGCGCAGCAATTACCGCACTGGGGCCAGGCATGGTCACGACCGGAACGCCCGCTGCCCGCGCGTCGCGGACGAGCTTGTAGCCCGGATCGCTGATGAGTGGCGTTCCAGCGTCCGATACCAGTGCGACCGCCTCATTTGCCATGCGAGCGACAAGTGCGTGTCGAACCGTCGCGTCGCTGTGATCATGATAAGCGACCATCGGTCGTTTGATACCGATATGGTTCAACAATTTGCCGGTAACACGGCTGTCTTCGACGGCGATGACATCGGCTGCCGCAAGCGTAGCGGCAGCACGCGGACTTAAATCACCGAGATTGCCGATCGGGGTGGCAACGATGTAAAGGCCAGGACTCAGGGTTTGCGTCATAAGGATATGGTCATGGCAGAGGCAGTCGTAAGGCGGCAAGGGGCGCGGATTGCGCGGCATGCCGTCGTGGCTCTTTTTGCGCTGGTTGCGGGGTGCTCGGTCGTGCCCAAGGGGCCGCCAAAGACGGTTGATCGCCCGCCGGTTGACGTGCCGGATATTGTGACACCGGCATTGCCTACGGACAACGAGCGCAACCGTGTTGCTCTGCTCGTGCCGCTGACGGGGCCCAATGCAGGTGTCGGTACGTCGATCTCAAACGCGGCAAACATGGCGGTGCTCGATACCGGCGGCGCGCGGATTCGCGTGACGATGTATGACACCGCGTCGTGCGCAGCGGCGGCGGCGCAACGTGCGATTGCCGATGGAAACCGGCTGATCCTCGGCCCGTTGCTCGCCGAAGATGTCCGTGCGGTGTCGCCAATCGCGCGCAGCGCGCGGGTCCCTGTCGTTTCGTTTTCGAACGACACGAGCGTCGCGGGCAACGGGACGTTCGTCATGGGATCGACGCCGGCGCAATCGGTCGAACGTGTTGTCGAATACGCACGGTCGAAGGGCCTTTCGAAATTTGCCGGACTGGTTGCGGGCGGGCTTTACGGTCAACGGGCATCGACGGCATTCATCCGGTCGGTCGAAGCCAGCGGCGGGCAAGTCGTTGCGATGCAGAATTATGATCGCAGCGCGGGCTCGATCAGCGCCGCGGTCCGGCGCCTCAATCAGGCGTCGCCCTATGAAGCGATCCTGATCGCCGATAATGGCCGCACTGCCGTTCAGGCTGCGCCGATCATCCGCGCCAATGGCGGAGCTTCGGCGAGAATATTGGGCACAGAATTATGGAATACGGAGGGCGCATTTGCCGCCTCGCCAGCGCTGCGCGGGGCTTGGTTCGCAAGCGTATCGGACGGATTGTATGGCCAGCTGGCCGCCAAATATCGCGTCCGCTTCGGTAAATCGCCCTATCGGCTCGCAAGTCTGGGTTATGATGCTGTCTTACTTGTGGCGCGGATCGCGGGCGACTGGCGACCGGGAACGGCGTTTCCGGCAGCGCGCCTGACCGACTCCGGCGGGTTCAGCGGGATCGATGGAGCATTTCGCTTTGGCCGTGACGGTGTCGTCGAACGCGCGCTGGAGGTCCAGCAAGCCGGTCCCGGAAGATCGACAGTCGTATCGCCGGCCCCGCGTGGTTTTGGAAACTAAGCCACGATTTCGGGCAGGATCGAATCGAGCAACAGCATACCGCGATCGGTAATCGTCAGCCTGTCTTTGTCGAGCGCGAGCAGGTCCATCGCCTGAAATCGCGATGCTGCATCGAGACTTACCGGTTCGGCAATACCGCTTTTTTTCCGCAAACGCGCCAGATCGACGCCTTCAGAAAGACGCAGGCCCATCAGCAGCGCTTCGGTCGCACGCTCCTGACCCGACAACGGCGTTTCGCTCTGCATCCCGTGAGCATTGCGCGCGACGGCATTGAGCCAATTTTCCGGCTTCTTGTGGCGCACGGTCGCAAAACCACCGCGACGGCCATGCGCACCGGGGCCAATGCCGACATACTCATGATATCGCCAATAGGTCAGATTGTGGCGGCTTTCCGCGCCTTCACGCGCATGGTTCGAAATCTCATAGGCGGGCAAGCCACGACGGGCCGTCGTCGCACGAGTCGCTTCGAAAAGATCCGCCGCCGCGTCGTCGTCGATGGGGGTGAGCTTGCCCTGCTGCACGAGTGTCGCAAAACGCGTGCCGGGCTCGATCGTCAGTTGATAGAGCGAAAGATGTTCGGTGCCGAAGCCAAGCGCACGATCAAGTTCATCTGCCCACGTGTCCGCGGACTGGCCAGGCCGGGCGTAGATTAGATCGAAGCTGACCCGTGCGAAGTGGCGCTGAGCGGTCGCGAGCGCCGCCAATCCTTCGTCGACATCATGGGCGCGCCCCAGAAAGTGCAGGGCTTCGTTGTCGAGCGCTTGCAGCCCGAGCGAGCTGCGGTTGACACCGGCAAGCGCAAGGTCGGCAAAGCGTGCCGTTTCGACCGACGAGGGATTGGCTTCGAGCGTAATCTCGATGCCGTCTGCTGGCGGCCAGTGTGTTGTCGCAGCATCGATAAGCGCCGCAACGGTATCGGGCGGCATCAGCGACGGCGTACCCCCGCCGAAAAAGATCGATCCCAATGTCCGTCCCGGCATCTCGTGGGCTTCGTAGGCGAGATCGGTGAGCAGCGCGGCTTTCCACGCCGCCTGATCAACTGTCTCGCGGACATGGCTGTTGAAATCGCAATA
>JBGSMP010000010.1:0-16466 GCA_041740105.1 Sphingomonadaceae bacterium | reverse complement strand
GCGAATGGCAAGGCCGATCAGGATCAGCGCGCCGGGCACGGCAATGACGTGCGTCACGCCAGCGGCACGGCGCACCAATGCGCCGATCACGAACGTAACGATCAACAGCGTCAGCATGATCAACCAGCGCCGCTGCATTTCCGGCGATTTTGCCCGGATCAGGCCAAGGATCGTGCCCAGCGAAGCAAACATCGGAAACGCGACCATCGTTGCGGCCGTGATCGCGTCCTGTCGCCAGAACGCAAGCCCTTCGGTCACATTTTGATACCAGAATTTGTCGATCACCGGATCGAGTTTGCCGAACGGGCTGCCCAGACATGCCGGGGTCAAACTACCGAAAACGGCACCCGCCGCGAGCAACACCAAAGCGAGCAAAACAACGCGTGTCGGGGTCGTGCGGTTCGCACCAAATCGAACGGCGATCGCGGTTCCGATTGCTGCAACCCCCATCGCGGCAAGATGCGAGGGCATTACCGCGTCGCAATAAGCTTCGGTCCATCGATAGGAGGGTGCCGTCATCACTGTTGCGGCCAAGCTCGCGACGGCAAGACTGCCGACAAGCGACATCAGGCGGGCCGCATGGTCGCGATTGAACGCCCAGAGCAGCCCGACCGTGCCGACGGTCGCCGCCACGAACGGTGCGCCTTCGATCGAGATGTTGATATAGAGCGCAAGCGCGACGCCAGCGGCAATCCCCGAAAATCGTGCATTGCGATGCATCAATGCCGCCAAGGCGAGCGCAGCAAAAGCAATTTGCCAGCCATGATGGTCGATCCGTGCCGGATGGATCTGCAGATAAACCGTGGGCGCGGACAGCGCCATCAGGCAGGCAAGCACCGAAGTCGCGACGTCATGGCCGACGAGCCGCCGCGTGATCGCCACAATCGCGATCATCAGCACCAGCAAATTGAGCAACGGCGCACCAATTGTTGCCGCGATTTCGGCCATGTGTGTGCCGAGCAGCGGCGTAAGCGCGACCATGAACAGCAGCACCGGAACATCGACGAGTCGCGACCAGTGCATCGCCAGCCCGTCGGGCGCAGCCGTCCTATATTGCGTCAGATCGAACCAGCTTTGCCCGCCCACAAAATCACGGATCTGCTGAAGCCGCAGGAAATCGTCGGGATCATCGAAATTCTGCGTGATCGCCATTTGCCAGAAAAGAAACGCCAGCAACAAGGACACCGACGCCCACAGCGCGATCACCGCGATCCATGGAAAGCGCCGCGCCTGCATCAGGCAAACACGATGGTGCGGCGCAGGATATAGGTTGTCTGGAAACTGACGGCGACCGCGACCAGCTTGGCGAGGCGGGCATCGAGGCCATAATGGGTGGCAACCGCAATGATGGTCACGGTGACCCCCAGACCGATAAAGGCGGACGTGAGAAACAGCGCCTTTTGCCGCGTCCGTGCCAGGCCGCGTTCGGCAACGTCATCAAAGACAAGGCGGCTCGACAGGATCCAGTGAACAGCCACGCCGGTGAGGTAGCCGATTGCCGCGGCAAGTGTCGCCGCGATCCCCATCGACAGGCACAGAAAATACAGCCCGAGATCGACGCCGAGCGCGCCGCCGCTGACCGCGATATAGCGCACATATACGGGCACGCCGCCCGCCAGCGCGCCGATCGACCGCAGCATCTTAGGCCGCCTTCAGCCGCTCGGGCACATCGCGAACCGATGCCAGCGCGGCCTGCTCGCCTTCGGTCCCGCTTTCATGATATTCGGCGTCTTCGTTCACGTTCCAGATGTCGTAGACCCGCCGCCCCGCAACGATGTTTTTCACCGTCAGCATGGCCGTCATCATCGCATGATCCTGATTATTGTAGCGATGCATCCCATTGCGGCCGACCATGTGCAGTGTGGGGTAGGTCGCTTCGAGTTCGATGCGCATGGCATCGACATTGTCGCGATACGTCTCGTCATAGACCGGATAGGCCTTTTCCTGACGGACCACGGCCCCGCCGACGACGGTCTCCGGATCGCACAGCCCGAGGATCGCCATTTCCTTTGTGGCAAGGGCAATGAGGTCGTCGTCGCTCATCGACCACAGGCCATCACCTTCGAAACAGAAATATTCGAGGCCGACACAAGCAAGTTCGGGATCGGGCACCATTTCGGGTGACCAGCTGCGGAAATTCTGGACGCGGCCGACTTTCACTTTGTCGTCATGGATATAGATCCAGTTGTCGGGGAAAAGATCGTCGGACTTGATCATCAGCGCGACTGTCAGGAAATCGCGGTAATTGAGGTTCATCGCGCTCGGCAGCGTCGCGGGCAGCGGATAAATGCGCCCGGCCAATTCGCGCATCGGTGCCGACGAAATCACGTGCGCGGCGTTGATATTTGCAACCGCCCCGTTGCCGCCGACCGTCTGCATGTTCCAGCGCTGGGTGACATCGTCAAAACGGAGCTGCTTAAGCGCTGTGTCCATGACGACTTCGTTGCCCATCGCGACGACCTTGTCGCGCGCCGCATCCCACATCATGCCCGGCCCCTGACGCGGATAGCGGAATGTCTCGAGCAGCGTCTTGGTTTCCATGCCGTCATTGGGCTTTTTGTTGAGCCCCAGCGACCGCTTCAGCCCGTCGAGCACGGCGGCGCCAAGGCTCAGCCCCTTGATCCGCTGCGCGGCCCAGTCCGCCGACATTTCGTCGCACGGCATGCCCCAGACTTTCTCGGTGTAGGTCTTGAAAAAGATCGAATATAGCTTGTGGCCGAACTGATTGATCGTCCAGTCCTCGAACGATTTAACATTCTGGCGCGGAAACGCTTTGGCCTTGGCAAAGCTCAGCATGCACAGCGACGAGCGGATGATGCCGAGATTGCCCAATGCTTCGAACGCGCGCAGCGGATAGCTATAGAATTTGCCTTCGTAATAAATGCGGCTCATCCGCGGGCGCTGGATGAAATCGTCGGGCAGAATCTCGTTCCACAGCGCAACGACTTCCTGTGATTTCGAGAAAAAGCGATGCCCGCCGATATCGAAGCGGAAGCCCTTATGTTCGACCGTCCGGCTGATCCCGCCGACATAGACAGGGTCTTTTTCGATGACGGTGACGCTAAGCCCCTGTTTGGAAAGAAGATACGCCGCTGTCAGGCCCGCTGGCCCCGCGCCGATAATTGCCACATCGACTGCATTGCCACGACCGCTGCTCACAATTATTCCCCCGGAACTTGCCTGTTCAATCGGGAATGCGTCGCGACTGCCTAAAAGATAGTTAACATCGGCGGAAAGTTGATTAACAAAATGCTGGTAAAGCCCGCTGCACGATGACCACGACAGCAGCCAGCAAGCAGATGTTCCGATATGCGCCGTGGATCGTCGGCGGCTGGTTCGTCATGCTGATGCTGGTCATCGACGGGCTGGGCACGAAAAACGGCATTATCCGCGCATCCGAAGTCTGGGGTCGCGATTTTCTCAACATCTGGGCCGGCGGAAAGCTGATCGCCGCGCGCGACTACGCAACCTTGTACACTGCCGAAGCCTTTTCGCAGTTTCAGCGCAGCCTGTTCGGCCCGCTCGACCTGCACGTCTATTCCTATCCGCCGACGGCGTTTCCGTTTGCGAGCCTATTGTCGGTGCTGCCCTATCCGGTGGCGCTGGCATTCTGGGTGGTCGGCACTGGCGGTCTGTTTGTCTGGGCCGCAAAGCCGTGGTGGCCACAGAACGGCGGACCTTTTTGGCTGGCGCTGCTGACGCCCGCTGCACTGATCAACATCTGGATCGGCAATTACGGATTTTTGTTCGGCGCGATCTTTCTGCTCGCGTTTCGACACCTTGATAAGCGGCCGCTGCTGGCGGGCGCGATCATCGGGCTGTTCGCGATGAAGCCACAGCTGGCCATCCTGATCCCGCTTGCACTGCTGATCCGCCGCGACTGGCGGGCCATCGTGGTCGCCGCAGTGAGCACGCTCGGCATCATCGCCGCAAGCGGGCTGATTTATGGCTGGGCAGCCTGGGACGCTTTCCTGAGGCTCGCGACCGGCAAGCAATTAAGTGTGATCGACGCGCAGGGCGCATTCTTTGGCAAGATGTCGGCGTCCGCTGCCACGGCAATTCTTGATGTCGGTGGCGGGTGGACAGTCGCAATTGTCGGGCAAGGCTGTCTGGCCCTGCTCGGTGTCGCCCTCGTTACGGTTGCAGCGTGGCGACGGGTGCGGACCGATCAGCTGGCTCTGCTGCTTGCGACCTGCACTTTTCTCGTGCTGCCCTATTCGATCAACTATGATCTTGTCGTGGTTTGCATCGGCGCTTGGATTGTCATGGCCGACGCCGCAAATCCGCCGCTTGATCGCGCGCTCGCAACGCTCGGCTTCATTGCGCCGCAGCTCGGCATCGTGGTTGCCATGCTCGGCGCGCCGCTAACCCCATTGATGCTCGCCGGGCTCGCCATTGCGCAATTCCGCGTGGCTATGCGTCCCGCCGCCCCAGCAAGCGCAGCCGCAGCGCATTCAATTTGATGAATCCTTCGGCATCGCGCTGGTCGTAAGCGCCTGCGTCATCCTCGAACGTCACGACTTTTTCCGAATAGAGCGAATGCGGCGATTTGCGGCCCGTGATGTGGCACGCGCCCTTGTAGAGCTTCAAGCGCACCGTGCCGGTCACTTTGGTTTGCGAATGGTCGATCGCAGCCTGCAGCATTTCGCGTTCAGGGCTGAACCAGAAGCCGTTGTAGACCAGTTCGGCATAGCGGGGGCTGAGTTCGTCCTTCAGATGCGCCGCCCCGCGGTCGAGCGTGAGCTGCTCGATCCCGCGATGCGCCAGGTGCAGGATCGTTCCCCCCGGCGTTTCATACATGCCGCGTGATTTCATGCCGACAAAGCGGTTTTCGACCAGATCGAGCCGTCCGATGCCATGCGCACGGCCCAGTTCGTTGAGTCTGGCAAGCAAGGTGGCGGGCGACAGGCCTTCGCCATTGACCGCCACGGCATCGCCGCGCTCAAAATCCACTGTGATGACTTCGGGCACGTCGGGCGCGTCTTCGGGATTGACGGTGCGCGAATAGACGTAATCGGGCACTTCATCCCACGGATCTTCGAGCACCTTGCCTTCGGACGAGGTGTGCAGGATATTCGCGTCGGTCGAAAACGGGCTTTCGCCGCGCTTGTCCTTTGCGACCGGAATCTGGTGCGCTTCTGCAAAAGCGATGAGCGCCGTGCGGCTGTTCAAATCCCACTCGCGCCACGGGGCAATAACCTTGATGTCCGGCGCAAGCGCGTAATAGCCGAGTTCGAAGCGAACCTGATCATTGCCCTTGCCCGTCGCCCCGTGACTGACCGCATCGGCGCCGACTTGGCGGGCAATCTCGACCTGGCGCTTGGCGATGAGTGGCCGCGCGATCGATGTGCCGAGCAGATACAGCCCCTCATACACGGCATTGGCGCGCATCATCGGAAAGACATAATCCGCCACGAATTCCTCGCGCAGGTCATCGATAAAGATATTTTCGTCGCGGACGCCCATCAGTTTGGCTTTGGCGCGCGCCGGTTCAAGCTCCTCCCCCTGGCCCAGATCGGCGGTGAAGGTCACAACCTCACAACCATAGCTCTGCTGCAACCATTTCAGGATAACGCTCGTGTCGAGTCCGCCCGAATAGGCCAGAACGACCTTTTTGATGTCCGTCTTGTTCGTTGCTGGCACGCGGCAATTTCCTTGATTCGTGGTTTGCTCCTTAGGCAAGGCCACGGGGGGAAGGAAGATGGCGGGGAGCGTGACCTAAAGGTATCATTCAACCAAGATACAGGTTTCCCCCGTTAATAGGGTTGCCAACGATGTTTGGAGATTTGACGATGACCAGAAAAGCCATGCTGATCGGCACCGCTGTTGCCGTTGTTTTTGCCGTTCCCGCGATCGCGCAAATGGCAAAGCCCGAACGACCTGCGCAAACCCGCACCGCTGCCGAAGCCAAAGTGCGAATGTATTTTGCCAAGATCGATGCCGACAAGGATGGTTTTGTGACAGCGCAGGACATGGCTGCGATCCGAGTGCAAGCCAAGGACAAGATGTTCGCGCGCGTCGATGCCGATGGCAATGGTTCGATCAGCCGCAGCGAATTCGACAATGCCGATGCGGCCAAGCGTCGCGACGGGCAGGCCGGCATGAAGATGGGCGGCATGCGCGCCCGTTTGATGACGATGGCCGACACCGACAAGGACGGCCGCGTTGCGCTGACCGAAGCGGTGGCGGGTGCGATGACGATGTTTGACCGTGCCGATGCGAACAAGGATGGCACGCTGACAACCGACGAACGGCGTGCTGCGCGTCAGGCGATGCGCGACGCGTGGCGGGCCAAGTCCGCGAGCTAGCCCATAATCCCGAGCAGCAGGAGCAGCAGCAGGAACGCGACCAAAACAATGCTCCCGAATAGACACAGAGCGAGCGTCCGCACGATCCCGCCAAGGCGGGTTACGCCATAGGCGCCGCGCAACTGTCGATAGATGTGCACCGGCGGAACGAAAACGCCTGCGATCGGTACAATCGGGTCCGCAGTACCCGCAAATCCAAAGGCCGTCAGCGCAACGGTCAGGAACAGCATGAACGTGAGCGAGTATGTCACGAACACCGCATGATCATAAACCTTGAACTGGCGTCGCCAGAAAAATAGCAGCCAAACAAATGGGACCGACAGCGGGATCAGCGCCCAGCCATATTTATAGGCACCCGATTGCAGCTTGTAGAGAAGGAGGTTCGGATTCTTGTTGGCTTTCTCGATGCCGGCGTCGAGCGCGGGCCAGCCGGTTTGCAGATCGGTCACGGTCCAGTCCGGCTTTTCCAAGATTATGTTACGCACCGATTTGATTGCGTCGATCTCTTTTTGAATCTTATCGCGCTGCGCGTTCAGGCCATCGGTCGCCTGTCCGGCGTCGCGAGCCTTGTCGATGGCAAGGTCGATCGCGTCCTTGCTTCCCGTTTCACCCTTTAAGGCCTTGTCAAGTTGGCCCAAAGACTTACCTCGCAGATCGATTCGGATTGGCTGCATGTCAGGCGCTTTCATCTCCCCGGCCAGCCCGCCAACCACGGCAAACATTAAGAAGACGCCAAACAAAAAAAGCGCCAGCGGCGACACGAATTTTGCGCGTTCGCCGTGGATATATCGCCGCGTCAGTTCGCCCGGCCGAAATGCAAGCATCGGCAATGTGTTCCATACCTTGCCTTCGAAATGGAACACGCCGTGCAACAGATCATGCCCATAGGACCGCAGTGTCCGGTGAACCGTCGCTTTCTGTCCACAGCCGTGGCAATGCGCGCCGATCAGAGCGACACCGCAATTCAGGCAGGCTGCGCGTGATGCCGACGTTCCCTCACCCCGATCCGGCTCGACCGCGCGCCCGATGACGGCGCCTGTCACGGCATCGCCTGCTGCTTCCAACTCGACCAAGCCTCAGCCCTCCCGAAGCTGCGCCTCCGCCAAGGCCATGTAATCGCGCGTTATCGGCAATGTGTCCCGCCTGCGCGCATATTGCACCTGAAAATTACACATCGACCCGCTCTCGAACGATGACGCCGCCCCCGCCAGATAGAATTGCCACATGCGATAAAAGCGCGCGTCGTATAATGCCTCTATTTCCGCGCGATGGTTCACAACACGCCGATACCATTCGCGCAGGGTATAGGCATAATGGAGCCGCAGCGTTTCGACATCGGTCGCGATCAGCGGCGCTTTCTCGCTGGCGGTGATGATCTCGCTGAGCGAAGGCGAATAGCCGCCGGGGAAAATATATTTTGCCGTCCAGCCATCGGTGACGCCCGGCGTCCCCATCCGCCCGATGGTGTGGAGCAGCATGACGCCATCGTCGGCCAGCAGATCGTGGCATTTCCGAAAGAAGGTTTCGTAGCTTGCCGGACCGACATGCTCGAACATGCCGACCGAAACGATGCGATCATATTTGCCGGTGACCTGCCGGTAATCGATCAGTTCGAACCTGACGCGGTCGGCGACACCTGCCGCTTCAGCGCGCTGACGGGCGACCTTGATCTGCTCTTCACTCAGCGTGACGCCCAAAACGTCGACATCGGCGTGGCGGTTCAGATACAGCGCCATGCCCCCCCAGCCACAGCCGATGTCGAGCACCCGCTGCCCCGGCCGCAGCGCGAGTTTGGCTGCGATATGCGCCAGTTTGTCCGACTGCGCAGACTCGAGCGTATTCGCCGTATCTGTCCAGTACGCGCAGCTATATTGACGGTCGGCGTCGAGGAAGAGATCGTAAAGCCGGTCGTTGAGGTCATAATGATGCGCCACGTTGCGCTTTGACTTGCGCGCCCAGTTAAACCGGTCGAACTTGCCTTTCGCGGTCCGAAGCGCCTTCCGCCACGCCGAAGCTGCGTGGATGTTGCCGCCCTTTTCCCACGGATTGTTGCGATAGATAAGCGACGTCAGATCGAGCACATCGCCTTTTTCGATGACCAGCCGTCCGTCCATATAGGCTTCACCGGCGCCAAGATCGGGCTGCAAGGCAATACTGCGCGGGACGTTCGCATCGGTAAAACGCACTGTCACCTCGGGCCAGCCCTCGGTCGACGTCCCGAAGGTTTTTACAATCCCGCGGTGGTTGATTACGGTTAACGTGCCACGCCGGATGGCGCCCGTGAGGTAACGGTCGAAAAGTGACATTCCGCCGCCTTACAAATCAAGCACCGGCATACCACTCGTAACCAGCGGCATCTTCCCAGAAACCGCCTTTGCCGCCATAGTGCCCGGCCAGCGTTGCAACCGCTTCGATGCGCTGGACATATTTGGCGTGTTTATAACCCAGTTGGCGCTCGACCCGCAACCGCAGGGGCGCGCCGTTGGGCACGGGAAGCAACGTATCGTTCAGCGCCCATGCCAGCATCGTCTGCGGATGCAGCGCGTCGATCATGTCGACTGATTCATAATACATCGTTCCGTTCGATTGCGGGTCGGCACAGTGAAATATGACATATTTGGCGCGCGGGCTGACGCTGGCTTGGTCGAGCAATGTCTTGAGCGGCACGCCGGTCCATTTGCCTATCGCGCTCCATCCTTCGACACAATCGTGGCGCGTGATTTGCGACCGCGTTGGCATTGTTTTCAACGCCGCCAGCGAATGCGCTTGCGGACGGGCAACAAGCCCGTCGATGACCAACTGCCAGTCATTGAACCCCGTTGCCATGTGCCGCGCATAGGCATCGCCCGAGGGCATCCGCGTACCGTTCGCGCGGAAAATCGGCGAGCGCTGGTTCGGCGCGAATTCCTGCGCCAGTGCATTGCGATCGACCAGCATCCGATGCAGCGCATAATTGCTGTCCTCACCGGTTTTCAGCACTGCGCGAAACGAGGCATTGTTGCCAAGTGCATCGCACCCCGCGACAAGCGCACCCGCACCGCCGACGAACAGCGCCCGCCGCGTTAGAATACCGCTCATGCAACATCTCCCACCGGCTCGACAATTTTGGCTGGACGATCTTGCGGCACGCGGAACTTGCCCGTGATCATCGAGCGGATTTCATTATATGGCCCTGCAAGCAGCACGAGCAGCAGATGCACGACAATGAACAATGCAATCGCGGCGGCGCAGATGAAATGGAGCGACCGCGCCGACTGCCGCCCGCCGAACAGGTTGACCGCCCATTCCGTAACCGGGGAAATGCCCGGCGACAGGCACATGCCGGTCAGGATCACCAGCGGGAACAGCACGAACAGGACAATGATATAGGTGATCTTCTGTAGTGTATTATAGCTGAGCGCCGCCGCGCCGGTCGGGAATTTCAGCATCGCGTGGTGTTTGATTTCTTCCCACAGATGCCTTGGCGCAACTTCGGCGCGGGTCAGCGTCAGGTCGCGCGCGATGTGCCGGTTGATCAGGCTGATGACCAGATACACCAGAAACCCGAACGCCATCACCCACGCAAAAAACAGATGCCAGTGCCGCGCCAGCGCGAGATTATAGGTCGAGGGGATCGTCGCCCAGCCGGGAAAACGCCCGCCTTCGATAAACCAACCGATGCTCAGCCATGGCGTATCCGTATTCGCGCCATAATGTCCCCAGTAAAGATGCGGATGCGCATTCGATATCATCAAGCCCGACATCAACATGACGATAACTGCGACGGCATTGATCCAGTGCCACACCCGCGTCGAAATGCGGTGCTTCTTGACCAGTTCGCCGCCCTGCACGTTGATTGCGTCATCCATTCGCGCGGCCCATCCTTGTGCGTTCAGCGATCAGTTCGCATCATGCACCGTATCCGTTACACGTCAACCATAAGCCCGGACGAAAAACACGATCGTCGTCGTTGCCGTAACGGCCAGCGTCCACCAGCGGATGATGCGCGGCGACAATCGCTTGCCATAATGCGCGCCAAGCCACCCGCCCGCAATGGCCCCCACCAGCATCGGCAGACAAACCCACCAGCGCACCATGCCGAAGCCTATGAAGACAATCGCCGCTGCGGTGTTGGCGATGGCGAGCATGAACGTGCGCGGTGCCATCAGTCGGTGCGGCGGCATGCCCGCAAGCAATCCATAGGTCGCCGTCGTCATGATCCCGACACCACCGCCGAAATAGCCGCCGTAAAGCCCGAGCAGACTCTGCGCGACCATCAGCGTGGGCGGACCGATGGTGACCTTGATTTTGAGCCAGTCCGCTGCGCGCTTGCCGAACGCCATTGCCGTGAAGGCGATCAGCAGGAGCCACGGAATGATGATGTCGAATGTCTGCGTCGGTGTGATGACGAGAAGCAGGCTTCCCGCCAGCCCGCCGATGAAGGTGATCGCCGCGAGCATCCGGATACTGATTCCGCCCAGTGGCTCCAAGTCTTTGCGAAACCCCCAAGCCGCCGTCATCGCCCCGGGCTGCAACGCGACATTGCTCGTCGCATTGGCAATGGGGCTGGGCAAGCCAAGCGCAATCAGCGCCGGCATGGTGGCAAAGGTGCCGCCTCCCGCAAGCGCGTTCATCGCCCCGCCGATGAGGCCAGCGGCGGCGGCGAGGGCCAATTCAAACGCTTGCACATTTTCAAACAATGTAGTAACAATTTTGTATGGGGCGTGAATTTGAGTGGGACGAACCAAAAGCCCATGCGAATCTCGGCAAGCATGGTGTCTCGTTTGAATTGGCACGCCGCGCCTTCGATGATCCCTTCGCCATTACGGAGCAGGACCGCATCGAGGGAAACGAAATGCGCTGGCAGACTTTGGGTATGGCGAACGGCGTCATCCTGTTGCTGGTAGCGCATACGATCGTCGATTGGGACGATGATGTTGAGATCATCAGGATAATTTCGGCGCGACGCGCCAGACCGAATGAAAAGAGACGTTATGAGCAAGATCGTCAGAACATCCTACAACACTGAGAACCCGCCTCCGTTGAGCGAAGCGGAGCGCGAGGAAGTTGCGCGGCTCGTCGCTATGGGTGATGAGGATATCGACACGAGCGACATCCCCGAGATGAAGTTCGAAAACGCATTCCCATTCCGCGACCGGCATATTTACAAACATCTGTTCAAGCCAATCAAGCAATCGACGACCGTGCGCATCGATGCCGATGTGCTTGCGTGGCTGCGCGCAAAGGGGAAGGGCTATCAGACGCGGATCAACGCGATATTGCGCGAGGCGATGGCGAAGGAGGGGGGGTAATGAAACACGCCGAATTGCGCTCAATCGTTCACAACATTGCCGACTCGTTTGCGAGTGGCTGCGGGCTAATGATTGGGTTTTACGAGTTGGACTTGTTCGGAGAGGCGGAACGCTCGCAAAGCGGCGTTTTAACGGCGGACTTCCTCATAGGCAGGGTTATTGAAGGTCAACCATCAGAGTCTCTTGCGAAAGCTGTAGCGATTTACGCCGCGGCACTTGCGGACCTTTGTGCAAAAGCAGGCGGGACCGTGGTGGAGCTCAAAGAGGCTAAAGTTCAGTTCTGGTCAAAGCATTCGGGCCATCGCTTTACAGTCACGATCGAGGACATCGCAGGTCGGCGGTCTACCACAGAATATGGCGAGGTTCCCGGTAACCGGCTCAAGGTGAAGGACCCGCTAGGGCGATTGAGACGAAAGGCAGCAGTCGGCTAGGACCCCGTCACCCCAACGCTGCCAGCTTCTCCTCCGCCAGCGCATCTAACTCCGCCCGCGACTTCCGCTCGCTTGACGTCTTTAACTGTCCACACGCCGCATCGATATCACGCCCCCTTGGCGTGCGCACCGGTGCGCTGATCCCAGCATTGAATATGATCGTCGAAAACGCCCGGATGCGTTCGGGCGTCGAGCATTCATAGGCCGCGCCGGGCCACGGATTGAACGGGATCAGGTTGACCTTTGCAGGTAGATCATAATGCTTGATCAACCGCACGAGTTCGTGCGCGTCGGCATCGCTATCGTTCTTGTCCTTGAGCATCACATATTCGAAGGTGATCCGCCGCGCATTATTCGCCTGCGGGTAATCGGCGCAGGCCTGGAGCAGCTCCTCGATCCCGTATTTGCGGTTGATCGGCACGATCTCGTCGCGCACTTCCTTCGTAACGGCATGGAGCGAAACCGCGAGATTGACGCCGATTTCTGCGCCCGCGCGCGCCATCATCGGGACGACGCCAGACGTGGAGAGCGTGATCCGTCGCTTGCTGAGCGCGAGGCCGTCGCCCGCCATGACGAGGTTCAACGCATCGCGGACATTGTCGAAATTATAGAGCGGCTCGCCCATGCCCATCATGACGATGTTGGTGAGTAGCCGACCGTCCTGCGACGACGGCCATTCGCCAAGCGAGTCACGCGCGAGCATCACTTGCCCGACGATCTCACCCGCCGTCAGGTTGCGCACCAGCCGCATCGTGCCGGTGTGGCAGAAACGACAATTGAGCGTGCAGCCGACTTGCGACGATACGCACAGCGTTCCCCGATCGGCATCAGGGATGAAGACCATTTCATAATCCTGCGCGTCGGGAGAACGCAGCAGCCATTTGCGCGTGCCGTCGGTCGAAACCTGCGCTTCGACGATTTCGGGGCGGCTCACGAGGAAATGCTCGGCGAGCCACGGGTGCATCGTCTTGGCAATGTCGGTCATCGCCGCGAAGTCGGTGCTCCCCCGATTATACATCCAGTGCCACAATTGCTTGGCGCGAAGCTTTGCCTGTTTGGGCTCCATGCCCTTCGCCTCAAGCGCCAAGCGGATGCCGTCTTTGGTCAGTCCGAGCAGGTCAACGCGGCCGTCTTCGCGGACGACAGCGTCGCGGGGAACGGGAACAGGATCGATCAGGCCGGGGGATTGCATGTGCGGAGTCATTGGCGCGCTTTAGGGCAATAGCCGCATTGGCGATAGCGGGGCCTTAAGGTCAAAAGTTAGTCGAAAGTTAGTCCAAGGAATGCCGAAAAAGTGGGGCTCTATGGGCGACGGGTATTGAGATACCGGCGTTGCCCAAACGTCAATCCACTCACCCCCGGGCGCACCCCAGTGAGGCTGCGTCCATTGCCGTTGCTGCGCCCTTGAGTGCATAGGTTTCTGCAAATGCGGCGCCCGTTGCGGCGCGGGTGGCGATGCGCATCGACGGCGCACTGCGCATGGCCGCGACGATTGACGCGTCGATACGCGGGTCGGGCGCCCAAACGTCGGCTCCGCCCGCCACCATCGCGAATTGCCGGTCGCCGATCGTCAGCGTGACTGGGGCGCTAGCAAGCTTTTCGCGGCCCAAACGGATGTGCACTTGGCCCCGCACGCGCGCCTGCGGCCAAGTGGCAACGCTCGCGAAGGGTCGCCACTTGCCGCCGCTGCCACGCACTGGCTGGGCAATCGCATAGCAGCGCGATGGGTTGTCATCCTTAAATGCACCCCAACCGTCGAACGTGCCGAGTGAGGTTCGCGCCGCGGCGGCCGGACTCGCGACGATCAGTATGGCCAGCAGCGCATGCTTCATGCGCGACCCGCTGTGATTACAGTTTCAGTCCCATTGCCGATCATCACCAGCGTACCTTGAAGCAGGCCGGGCGCAATCGGCGCGCCGAATGCGGGATCGACCGGTAGCCCCAACAAGACCCCGCGCAGCACACGCGACGACATGCCGTGCATGATGACAAGGCGATCACCGCGATCGTCGCGTGTCGCGGCAATCCAGTCCGAAAGCCGCGTCGCTATATCGTCATACCATTCGCCGGCCGGGGGCCGCACGCTGAACAGCGATCCGCTGCGATCCATGATTTCGCCTTGTTCGGCAATAATGTCGGCATAAGTCCGCCCGCCCCACGCGCCGACGTCAATTTCCATCAGCCGCGCATCATGCGTCGCTTGATGCCAGTCTTCGCCGATATGTTCGGCCACAATCGCCAGCGTCTGCAGCGCGCGGCCCGACGGCGAGGCATACATTTGCAAGGATTGCCTGGTGCCGAGGTAGGTCGCCAGCGCCGCGCCCATGGCATCGGCCTGCGCAAAGCCGGCGCGGGTCAGCGGCGTATCCTGTGCGCTGCCCTGCATCCGCCCTGCGGCATTGAACACGGTTTGCCCGTGACGCGCGATGAAAATGCGGCCCTGAAGTGTCATGGCTTGCGTCCATCCGTGACCCGCAACGATTTTGCAACGCTTGCCCCGGCCCTTTTTTCGCGCCATGACGAAGGGGACTCAATCAAGATCGACGACCGGGGGTTTTACCGCACCATGAAGGCGACAATCGAACGCGCAACACTCCTGAAAAGCCTTGGCCATGTCCAGTCGGTGGTCGAGCGGCGCAATACGATCCCGATCCTGTCGAACGTGCTGATCGAAGCGCTCGAAAGCGGCGGCATCCGCCTGATGGCCACCGATCTTGATTTACAGATCCTCGAAACGATCGATGCGCAGGTCGAGCAAGCCGGTGCGACGACGATTTCGGCCCACACCCTGTTCGACATTGCGCGCAAGCTTCCCGAAGGGGCGCAAGTCTCGCTGGCAGCGGCCGAAGGGAAAATGGCCGTCAACGCAGGGCGCGCGCGGTTCAATCTGTCGACGCTGCCGCGCGACGACTTTCCGGTGATTGCCGAAGGCGAATTGCCGACCAAGTTCGAACTGCCCGCCGCCACGCTGCGCCAGATCATCGACAAGACGCGCTTTGCGATTTCGACCGAGGAGACGCGCTATTATCTCAACGGCATTTTCCTGCATGTGGCCGACGATGCCCTGAAGGCAGCGGCCACCGACGGTCACCGGCTCGCGCGTGTCACCGTGGCCAAGCCCGACGGTGCCGACGGCATGCCCGACATCATCGTGCCCCGCAAATGCGTCGCCGAGTTGCGCAAGCTGTTCGATGAAGTCGACGGCAGCGTCGAAGTCTCGCTGTCCGCGACCAAAATCCGTTTCGTGCTCGGCCACGCCGTCCTGACGTCCAAGCTGATCGACGGTACGTTTCCCGATTACACGCGCGTGATCCCGACCGGCAACGACAAGATCCTGCGCATCGATCCCAAAAGTTTCATGCAGGGCGTCGACCGCGTCGCGACCATTGCGTCGGAAAAAACGCGGGCAGTCAAAATGGCGCTCGATGCGGACAAAATCACTTTGTCGGTCACCAGTCCCGAAAACGGCACGGCGTCGGAAGAAGTGCCCGGCGAATACAGCGCAGGCGGATTCGAAATCGGCTTCAACGCACGTTATTTGATGGACATTCTTGCGCAGGTCGAAGGCGACATGATCGAAGTGCACCTCGCCGACGCCGCGGCACCGACGCTGCTGCGCGAGAACGACAAGTCGGCCGCGCTCTACGTGCTGATGCCGATGCGGGTTTAGCCTGTTTTCTTGAGCGCCGATGCCTTGTGCGCGGCGCGCTTGCCGTCGTCGGTTTCGACGATGAATTGGGGATCTTCCTTGCTGGCGGCCACCATGTGACCCTTGATCTGCGTTGCGCTCGTCTGCTTTTTAACGACCTTACCCTTCGCGGTGCCGCCGTGCGACTGCCAGCTGACCTTATCGCCTTTGTTGGGTTCGTCCTTCATTGCCGTTCTCCTTGTCGAGGAACAGACAACCCGTTTTCGGCGAGCCGGTTTCCTTGGTGCAGCAAACGCTATTTCATCGGCACGACGCGACCGGCGGCCATTACATAGGCAACTTTGGTCAATGCGCTGGCATCGGTCAGCGGGTCGCCGTCGACGGCAACAATGTCGGCGGATTTGCCAACCGCCAATGTGCCCGTTTCAGCCGAAAGTCCGAGCAATTCCGCCGCATCGCGCGTTGCGCTGACCAGCACTTCGCGTGGCGTCATGCCGCCACGTGTGACCATCAACTGGGCTTCTTCGCCGTTGCGGCCATGTTCGAAAACGCCTGCGTCCGTGCCGTAAGCGATTTCGACGCCCTTGCGCCTGGCGGCGCGCAGGCCGTCACCCCATAATTTGAGTGCGGCCTTTGCCTTGTTCTCGACCACGGGCGTGTAAACACTCTTGCCGACGCGGTCATTCAGCCCCGAAAACGCCATCAGCGTCGGTACCATCCAGACGCCCTTGGCCTTCATCACTTTGAGCGCGGCGTCATCGGCAAACGTGCCATGTTCGATCGAATC
>JBGSMP010000309.1:0-14691 GCA_041740105.1 Sphingomonadaceae bacterium | reverse complement strand
CGCACCTGATGCGTTCGTCCGGTTTCCAGCCGACACTCGATCAGTGCCGCGTCGTTTTTCAGCGCAGTGACAAGGCTGTAATGCGTGACCGCTCTTTTGCCCCGCGCCTGTATCGCAACTTTCTTGCGGTCGTGCGGGCTGCGCGCAAGCGGCGCGTCGACGGTGCCGGAGGTCGGGACGCCCGCGACGATTGCCTTGTAGCGACGATCGATACTGTGCGCGGCGAATTGAGCCGAAAGCCCTTCATGCGCGGGGTCGGTCTTGGCGACGACCAGCAAACCCGACGTTTCCTTGTCGATGCGATGCACAATTCCCGGCCGAGCGACGCCACCAATACCCGACAGGCGCCCGGCGCAATGATGCAGGAGGGCATTGACGAGCGTACCGTCAAAATTCCCCGCCGCCGGATGAACCACCAAACCTGCCGGCTTATCGACGACAAGCAAGTGATCGTCTTCGAATACAATCTTAAGGGCGATGTCCTGAGCGACGTTATGCGCAGGCTTGGGTTGCGGAATGTCGATGGCATAGAGATCACCGCAAGAAACCTTGACGGCTGGGTCGCGCGACAAGCCGATTTCGCCGTGCACGTGCCCTGACGATATCAGTGCCTTGAGCCGCTCGCGCGATAACATCGGCACTGCTGCGGCAAGTGCACGGTCGAGCCGCCAGCCGTGCTGTGCGGAATCGATGTGTATCGAAATGGTGGACGGCGCGTCGATCATCCCTAAATCATGTGGCCATGGCTGTTCGCATATCAAGCAAATTACACAGCGAACTTCTCGCGCTTGCCGCTGCTTCACCGGAATTGGAAGTTTGCGGATTGCTTGTCGGTCGCGACTGTGTCGAGCGCATCATACCTGCGGTCAACGTTGCTGCGGATCCGCGCCGCAATTTTGAAATCGACCCCACTGTCCTTTTTGCCGCAATAAGAGCGGAGCGATCCGGGGGCGAGAAGATTTATGGCTATTATCATTCACATCCCACGGGGTCATGCGCCCCGTCGGCAACGGACCTTGCCCAAGCTGCTGCGGATGGCCGGGTCTGGTTGATAATTGCAGTGGGGCAGGCAGCCGCATGGTCCCGCGACACGGCGGGGCAATTTAACGAAACCGAGATTCACCTGATAAGTTGAAGCTACCGTCCGCTCGCATGTGTTGGAAATATCACGTTCCTGTTGTATGAATGCAACGATGCAGTCTCGAGTGGCACATCTGCGGCGGCGCATCACTGTCCTGATCGGACGACGGCGCTGGGTACCCTATGTCGAAATCGGCACCGCAGCACTGCTTCTTCTCATCGTAACGACAAGCTATTTGATTCTCGCGCAAGGCGCTCCGGGCCAGAAGCTACTGACTCCGCCTGTCGTCGCTTTTATGCTCGTAGCCAATTTGCTGCCAGCCATCGCATTGCTTGTGTTGATCGGGCGACGCGTCGCAAAACGCCGCGCTGCCGCGTCGCCGGTTGGCGGGGGTGGCCGTCTTCATGTTCGTCTGGTCGGACTCTTCTCGTTGATTGCCAGCGTCCCGATGCTTCTCGTGGTGGTCTTTTCGTCCTTACTTTTTCAGTACGGGGTGCAATTCTGGTTTTCCGACCAGGCACGGGGCATGTTGCAAAACGCAAATAGCTTGGCCCAAGGATATTATCAGGAAAAGCGACAGAATGTCGCCAACGAAACATCGACGATGGCAGGCGATCTCCGCAACTATCTGGACGAAACCGGATCATCGACGCAATCGACGGCGTTTGCAGAAGGCTACGCTCTACAGGTTCTCGGACGAAACCTGAGCGAGTCAGCGATTATAGAGATCGCACCGTCGGGTGCGAAAACAATTGCCATGGTAAATCCGGATGCACGCCCTGTTGAAAAGCGCGTCTCACCCGCGATACTGGCACAATTGGCGGCGGGTAAAACAGTCGCCGTATCCGACAGCGCGGACCGCATCGAGGCTGTTACGCAACTGTATCCGGGCAAGAACATCTATCTTTATGCGTCACGCATTTCCGATCCTCAGGCGCTGATGCAAACGACCCGGGCGAAGAAGGTACTAGCAGATTACGATAGCTTGCTTGATCGATCACGTCGATTGCAATTGCAGTTCAATGCAGCCCTCTTCGTCATTTCACTGCTGATCGTCGGGGTAGCCGTCTGGATCGCGCTTAATGTTGCCGATCGCCTTGTCAGGCCCGTCGGAGAACTCGTGGGTGCCTCGCGCAAGGTTGCTGCGGGGGATCTTTCGGCCCGTGTCACTGCCCCCAGCAGTCGCGATGAAGTCGGTACTTTGGCAGCTGCCTTCAACACCATGACGCGTCGTCTGGAAGCACAGACGAGCGCGCTCGAGAGCCGACGTGCGCTCATTGAAGCCGTTCTGGCAGGCGTATCGGCGGGCGTCATTTCTGTCGACACCGATCGGACCGTGAAGCTCATCAACACGTCGGCGCAGACACTCTTGGCAACCGAAGGGGCAAATCCCGTTGGCTTGGCGCTCGACCTGCTTGCGCCTGAACTCGATGCAGCGATTGACCGGCGCGATCGGGAAACCATCATTCAACTGGCGTCCGGTGCCGAACTGCGCACGCTTGCCGTGAAGATTGTTAGCGACGAGCGAGGCCATATCCTGACCTTCGATGATATAACGCAGCAACTTCTCGACCAGCGACGCGCAGCCTGGTCCGATGTCGCTCGGCGTATTGCCCATGAAATAAAAAATCCGCTTACGCCGATACAGTTGGCCGCCGAACGATTAAAACGTCGTTATGCCTCCGAAATCACGTCCGATCCTGCAACGTTTTCCCGCTTGACCGACACGATCGTTCGGCAAGTCGGTGATTTACGGCGGATGGTCGATGAATTTTCGTCATTTGCCCGCATGCCAAAACCCGTGTTTCGCGAAGAGTATCTCGTCGATATTGCGCGGCAAGCACTGTTTCTTCACGAAGTGGCGCACCCCGGGATAAGGTTCACGCTCGAAACGCCTGATCACTCGCCCGTTATGATTTGCGACCGCCGTCAACTCGGGCAAGCGCTGACAAACATCGTAAAAAACGCAGTCGAGGCCATCGGCGAGCTGCCGGTTAGTGATGATGTGACAGGCAGCATTGCGATGGCAATAATGGTATCGCCCGACGGCACGATTTGTATCGAGATCGCCGACAGCGGCGTTGGATTGCCGGCCGAGCGTGACCGCCTTGTCGAACCCTATATGACAACGCGGGCGGGCGGTACCGGCCTCGGGCTGGCGATTGTCAAAAAGATTGTCGAGGAGCATTTCGGAACGATGGCGTTTTCCGATCGGCCGCGCGGAGGCACAATCGTGAGTTTATGGTTCGATCCAAGCTTGTTGGCACCGTTGATCGGCGGCACTGACGAGCCTGCAGACGAGCCATTGCCGTCAGATCTTGCACGAGCGGGGACAAACTGATGGCGCTTGATATTCTTGTTGTCGACGACGAGCGTGATATTCGCGATTTGGTGGCGGGCGTACTCGAAGATGAGGGCTATACCGCGCGCACGGCGGCGAACAGCGATGCGGCGCTTGCGGCCATTGCCGATAGGCGCCCGAGCCTCGTTCTCCTTGATGTGTGGCTTAAAGGATCGCGTCTCGACGGTCTTGATCTGCTCGATGTTTTGAAGGCGAATGATCCGACGCTGCCGGTGCTGGTTATTTCGGGCCACGGTAGTCTTGATACAGCGGTCGCGGCCATTCGGCGGGGGGCGGTGGACTTCATCGAAAAGCCCTTTGAGGCCGAGCGTCTGATATTGCTTGTCGAACGTGCCACCGAAACGCAGCGACTGCGACGTGAAAACGAGATACTGAAAGCGCGCAGCGGTGGCGATGACGAACTGAATGGTGTCTCGGGCACCATCAATGCCGTCCGCGCAACGTTGAAGCGTGTTGCCGGTACCGGAAGTCGCGTCTTGATCACGGGGCCTGCCGGCGTTGGTAAGGAAGTGGCGGCCCGCCTGTTGCATAGCTGGTCTAATCGATCGCCGGGCCCTTTCATCGTCGTAAGTTCGGCCCGGATGGAGCCCGATCGCATCGAAGAGGAGTTGTTCGGGGCAGAAGACAGCAACGATCTGATCCGTCCGGGCCTTCTCGAACAGGCGCATGGCGGCACGCTCTTTCTCGATGAAATTGCAGACATGCCGATTACAGCGCAGGCAAAAATCCTCCGTGTTCTGACTGATCAAAGTTTTGTCCGTGTCGGCGGGTCACGGACTGTCCGTGTCGATGTCCGCGTCGTTTCGGCGACATCGAGAATTCTGGCGGACGAGATTGCGTCGGGCCGCTTTCGCGAGGATTTATATTATCGGCTGAATGTCGTTCCGGTGCATTTGCCGCCATTGGCCGAGCGCCGCGAAGATATTCCCCCTTTGGTTGAACATTTTCTGGCCCGTTATGCTGCTGAGCGCCGCGTGGGTACACCCGAGATCGCGGCTGACGCGATGGCCGCGCTACAGGCTTATGCGTGGCCGGGCAATGTTCGCCAATTGCGCAACATCATGGAGCGGGTCATGATTCTGGCGCCCAGCGATCGGCTGGGGCAAATCGATATAGATCTGCTCCCGCCGGAGATTCTCGGCGAACCCGTGGTTGGTCATGGCAGTGCCAATATCGGGATCATGGGCGCGCCATTGCGTGAGGCGCGGGAAACGTTCGAGCGGGAATATCTTCGCGTTCAAATCCGGCGATTTTCAGGTAATATCTCCAGAACGGCAAGCTTCATCGGAATGGAGCGGTCCGCGTTGCACCGAAAGCTCAAAATCCTCGGTATCGTCGATATCAAAGATGGCGATCTGTAGCGCCTTTTCAAAAAATCTAGATTTGCTATTACAGGAAAAGGCCGCACGAGCGGCTGAACCTGCGGGACTATGTTTCCCGCCAAAACCCAAAGGCGAAGCCATGGCAGACAAGCCCAATAACCTACAGGATTTATTCCTTAATTCACTACGAAAAGCCAAAACGCCGGTTACAATGTTTCTTGTCAAAGGTGTCAAACTTCAGGGAATCATTACCTGGTTCGACAATTTTTCGGTGTTGTTGCGTCGGGACGGACAGTCGCAACTGATTTACAAACATGCAATTTCAACGGTGATGCCGGCAAACCCGCTAGACCTTGCGCCAGTGGCTGCCGCGTTTGCGCAGGATACCAGCAAACCCAAACAGTTACAGGATATCTTTCTGACGGCCGTTCGTCGGCAGAATAATCCGGTAACAATGTTCCTTGTCAATGGTGTGATGCTCCAAGGCGAAATCGCCGCGTACGACCTTTTTTGCATGCTGCTGCAACGTGACGGGATGGTTCAACTGGTATACAAACATGCGGTCTCGACAGTGCAGCCCGCACATCCCCTCAATCTTGCCGAAGAAGGCACGGACGATGAGGACTAAGTCGGCGTTTTGACCGGTTTTGAACTTCAGCGCGAAGAGGGTCTGAGCCGGGGCGCGCGGGCTGTGGTCGTGTATCCGGATCGCCGCAAAGGGGGATCGCGTGACATCGAATCGCGCCTTGCCGAAGCGGCCGGCCTTGCCGAAGCAATCGGCATCGATGTCGTGGATCGGGCGGCGCCGCATGTCCGTGCGCCGAAAGCATCGACGCTGTTTGGCAACGGCCAGATAGAAGCCATCACAGCGAGGCTACGCGCGCACGACGCCGAACTTCTGATCGTTGACGGCTCGCTCACGCCGATCCAGCAGCGCAATCTGGAAACTGAAACAAAATCCAAGGTTATCGACCGCACTGGACTTATCCTCGAGATATTTGGCGAGCGCGCCGCAAGTGCGGAGGGGCGTTTGCAGGTCGAACTCGCGCACCTCGATTATCAGGCGGGGCGGCTTGTGCGTAGCTGGACGCATCTCGAGCGGCAGCGCGGCGGTTTCGGTTTCCTTGGCGGCCCAGGCGAAACACAGATCGAGGCCGACAGGCGCTTGATCCGCGATCGCATGGCAAAGCTGCGGCGCGATCTTGATCAGGTCGTTCGCACACGCGGTCTTCACCGTGAACGGCGCAAGCGCGCGCCTTGGCCGGTCGTCGCGCTCGTCGGCTATACCAACGCCGGAAAGTCCACTCTTTTCAATTACCTCACGGGTAGTGACGTCATGGCGGAGGACTTGCTGTTTGCAACTCTCGACCCGACGATGCGCGAGATTGCGCTGCCGGGGCTGGCAAAGATTATCCTGTCGGATACGGTCGGATTTATCTCGGACCTTCCGACCCAGCTTGTTGCTGCGTTTCGTGCCACGCTCGAGGAAGTGACGTCGGCCGACCTTATCGTGCATGTCCGCGATATATCGCACCCCGATACCGACGCGCAGGCGGCTGACGTTGCCGCTGTACTTGCCGATCTCGGGGTTCTGGGCGCGGACAAGGGCACGGCTGTCTTGGAAGTCTGGAACAAGATCGATCTACTCGGTATTGACGAGCGCGACAGCCTCAGTGCCGAAAGCGGCCGCCGTGATGATGTCGTCGCGATTTCAGCAGTGACAGGGGCGGGGATCGACGCGCTACGACTGATGCTTGCTGATCGACTGACCGTCGCGCGGCGCGTCCGCCATATCGAACTGTCGCCGAATGACGGTGCCGCGCGGGCCTGGCTACACGCGCACGGCACGGTCGAAAGCGAAGCAGGAGAGGGGGAAGTATCCTTGATATCCGTGCGCCTCAGCGATGCGGATTTTGCGCGGTATCAAATGCGCTGAGCAGCCTTTGCTGCCGTCCAGAGTGCTTCCTTTTCTTCGAGCGGAAGCGCCGAAAAACCCGCCGTCAGCTCAATCGCCCGGAAGCGCCGCTCGAATTTGGCATTTGCCCGCCTAAGAGCAACTTCGGGATCTATCTTCAGATGACGTGCAAAGTTTACAACGGCGAACAGCAGATCGCCGAGCTCATCTTCGCGGTCATCATCGTTCGTCGCGGTATCGATTTCGTCCAGTTCTTCGAATATCTTGGCACGTGGTCCCGCGGCATCCGGCCAGTCGAACCCCGTTCGCGCTGCGCGCTTCTGCAGCTTTTCGGCACGCATCAGCGCCGGCAAGGCAAGAGCAACATCATCGATAGCGCTTCCCGTCGAACGTTCGGTAGCCTTCATGGTCTCCCAATCGGGCCGGGCGACGGCGTTCCCGAAAATATGCGGGTGGCGGCGCTCCATCTTGTCGGCGATTGCCTTTGCCACATCGCTAAGAGCAAAAAGACGTGCTTGCTCCGCGATCCGTGCGTGAAGGATCACCTGAAACAGCAGATCGCCCAATTCTTCCTTGATCGCCGCCGGATCATTGCGGCCGATCGCATCGGCAACCTCGTACGCTTCTTCGATCGTGTACGGTGCGATCGTCGCGAACGTCTGTTCGCGATCCCAATCACATCCCGTGACGGGATCGCGGAGCCGCTCCACAACAGCGATCAGCCGCGAGAGGGGGCCTTCTTCATGTTCCATATAAGTCCGATAATATGTATTATGTAAAATGTCTACGGCTCGAGGATCAGTGTCGTTCCCTCCACACGCCATCCTTTGAGCGAAGAAAGAAAGCTCGTCCCGAGCAGATTTGTATCGCCGAGGCCTTCGCTGCCAATCAAAACATTCGCATCGCGCTGCACGATGCTGCCAGCCGACAGAACCTCGATTTTCGCGCGCTGCAACTCGACCTGGCCATTTGCCGTTTCGACGACCACAGGAAAGCTGCCCAAAGGCTCTATACCGGCCGCACGCGCCGCGGCCTGTGATAATGTCGTGGTCGTTGCGCCGCTGTCGATCATGAAGCGCACCGGCGTCCCGTTGACCGCGGCGCGCACCCAGTAATGGCCGTCGTCCTGCAGCTTCAATCTGAGGGTCGTGCCATCGATCCGGCCGGTATCACCAGAAAGTTCGGTCGTCGCGCGCTGCCAGATTGCCCGCCCCTCATCCTTGAACAAAAAAAGAACGAATGCCACTGCAAAGATCGCGATCCACGCAAGGAGCATCTTCACCGCTTTGCCAAACGGCAGCTTCTGCGCGATCAGGCTCGAACCGACCAGGGCCAACGCGCCGATACCCCAGATCGCTGTCATGCCGTCTTCCATCATGCGGCCTTCGTGAAAAGATTTCGGAAATTTTCCGAGGTGCTGCACGCGAGCTCGTCCACGGATTCTTGACGTAACCCTGCCAGATATCGCGCTGTATCGACGACGAAAGCCGGTTCGCACGCACGACCGCGATGAGGCACAGGCGCAAGAAATGGTGAATCGGTTTCGATCAACAGCCGGTCTTGCGGAATATTCGCAGCTGTCGCTTGCAAGTCTTTGGCATTCTTGAAGGTTACGATCCCCGAGATCGAGATATAGAAACCGAGTTCAAGTGCGATCCGGGCAAACGCATCGCTCGCCGTAAAGCAGTGGATGACGCCGGTATAGGCACCCTCTCCCATCGCGTCGGTCAGGATCGCCGCGGTATCGTCCTCGGCATCGCGTGTGTGAACGATGAGCGGTAAGCCGGTTTCGCGCGCGGCGGCAATATGGCTGCGAAAGCTCCGCTGTTGCTGTTCGCGGTCGCTCTTGTCGTAATAATAGTCGAGCCCTGTTTCACCGATCGCAACAATCCGTCGATGCCGCGCGCGCTCGACGAGTTTGGCCGTATCCACATCGGCATGAGCATCAGCCTCATGCGGATGTATCCCGACCGACGCCCAGACGTCTGCATTATGCTCCGCGACGCTTAGGACGTCGTCCCATTCGCTCTCGCGCGTTGATATGTTGAGCATCGTCGAAACGCCCGCCGCTCGCGCGCGGGCGAGCACGGCGGCCTGATCCTCGACCAACCCTTTGTAATTGAGGTGACAATGCGAATCGGTGAACATCAGGCGGGCTCGGTCGTTGGCAATTCGAGGCGAGGAAAGAGCGGGGTTGGCGCCGACAGTCGATAGTTGCTTTCAGCAAGCGGCGAATACCAATGGGTTACGATACCGGCAAAGCTGCGCACGTCGTCGGGAATACCCATCGTGTCCAGCAACCGGCCAGCGCTGTCGGGAATCACTGGCGAAATGACAACGGCAAGCCGGGCAATGCAGATGAAGAGCGTGGCCAGCACCGTTTCCATCCGTTCGGGATCCGCTTTGCGAAGCGCCCACGGCGCTTGCGCATCGATATAGGCATTGCACGCGAACACCGCTTGCACCCACGCTTCGACCGCTTGCGACATCGCGAGTTCCGCGTAATGGGTGGGTATCGCTTCGGTAAAGACGGCGTCGAACAGCGCATTGTCCTCTTCCGTATGTCCACGAATTTCGGGCAGGTAGCCATCGCAATTTTTGAAAATCAGGCTTAGTGTTCGTTGCGCCAAATTGCCGAAACTGTTGGCCAGATCGGCGTTCACCCGCGATAGTATAGCTTCCGCGCTATAGCTTCCGTCGCTTCCAAAACTCACATCGCGGAGAAGGAAGTAGCGCAAGGCATCAATTCCAAATACGTCAGCCAGTTCAATCGGATCGACAACATTTCCGAGCGATTTTGACATCTTCTCGCCCCGGTGGAGCAGGAAGCCATGACCGAAGACCTGGTCGGGCAACGGCAATCCCGCCGACATAAGGAACGCCGGCCAGTAAACCGTGTGAAACCGAACGATGTCCTTACCGATCAAGTGGAGGTTTGCGGGCCAGAACTTGGCTAAGTTTTCGGTCTCGTCAGGATAGCCGAGGCCCGTCAGATAATTGGTCAACGCATCGACCCACACATACATGACATGGTCGGGCGACCCGGGCACCTTGACGCCCCAGTCGAAACTGGTGCGGGAAATGCTCAAATCGCGAAGGCCGCTTTCGACGAAGCGCAACACTTCGTTGCGCCGGCTCTCGGGCCGGATAAATTCGGGGTTGGCATGATAATATTGGAGCAACCGCTTCTCATACCCCGACAATTTGAAAAACCAGCTCTCTTCGACGGTCCACTCGACTGGCGTCCCCTGCGGCGACAGTTTCTCGCCGTCGGTGCCGGTGACAATTTCCTTGTCTTCATAAAAGGCTTCGTCGCGCACCGAATACCAGCCTTCGTAACGATCCAGGTACAAATCGCCGTTCGCTTTCATGGCATCCCATATGGCGACGCTCGCGCGATGATGCGCCGGATCGGTCGTACGCTGGAAATGATCGTAGCTAATGTTTAGCTTGTCGCACATCGCCTGAAATTGATCAGACATTTCAAGGCAAAGGTCGCGGACGTCGACTCCTTTGTCGCGCGCCGTTTGGACCATTTTCAGACCATGCTCGTCTGTACCGGTCTGAAAGCGCACGTCGCGACCGGCAAGGCGGTGGAAGCGCGCGATCGCATCGGCGACGATCGCTTCATACGCGTGACCGATGTGCGGCTTGCCATTTGGGTAGCTGATCGCTGTGGTAATATAATAGGGTTCGCCGGACATGGCATCAGGCTTTAGCGTCGCGTTGCGGCGTAGCAAGGCTTGCGACCAGCCCCGCCATCTCGAAAACTACTGTTTCTGTAGGGAGCGATTGCGAGACGGCAACGCGCGAAAGCGTACACGCGTTGGTCCAAGCGTTTAACGCACCCTGCAAGTGCGACCCCACGGACTCCCGCGCTTTGGCCGCAATAAAGGTCGGGGTACGTGCTAAAAATGCCTCGTATCTGGGTATCGCTGCCTTAAGCGACAGAGTCTGCGCAAGCTTGCTGCGGATGACATTTGTGGGATCCCCGCTCGTGGCGAGCTGTTCGAGCGTGTCATCAACCGTTGCCATATCGAGTTCAGCATAGGCTAATGCCGTCGACACGGACCCGCCAGCGCTTGCGATTAGATAGTCCCGCAGGGCTGGATCGAGGTCCGGGCGATGCAGTTCGAGGACCTGTTGCATCGTCACTTTCGTGAGCGGCGCAAAAGCCAAGGTGCGGCACCGCGAGCGGATCGTGGGTAACAACCTGCCAGGCTGATGGCTGACCAGCAGGAAAATCGTGCTCACCGGTGGCTGCTCAAGATTCTTAAGAAGCGCATTGGCGCCGCCGGGCTCAAGATCGTCGATGCTGTCGATAATGATCACGCGACGGTCGCTGATCGCCGTGGCGGTTGCAAACAGGGAACGAAGATGGCGCACCTGATCCACGGTTATGTTCCGCGCCAGAATACCGGTTTTCTCGTTCGGCAAACGCTCGAGCCGCCGAAAATCGGGATGGCTGCCGGCCTCGAGTAGCTTTGCGCCATTCGATTGCGTATCGCCTGCACGGAGCAAAAGTTCGGCCACATCGTTGGCAAAGCTTGCTTTCCCGACACCGCGCGGGCCGGCCAGAAGCCAAGCATGGTGCAGCCGGTCACCGGCGATGGCCGCGCGAAATATGGCGTGCTGCGTATCGAGGCCGTAGAGAGTCACAGTAGGTCGCCGAGCTCTTGCACCAGCATTTCTGTGATCGCCTCGACCGAGCCAGAAGTGTCGACAGTTTTGAAGCGCTTAGGCTCATTCAAGGCAAAGCTCCGAAAGGCATCGGCCACCCGTTGATGATAAGTGGCATCACGATCGCCGAAACGATCGCTACCCGTCCCGATCCGCCGCCGCACGCGATCTGCCGCCTCGGCGTCGGATAACATCAAGAGGAACGTCCTGTCGGGCATCAACCCGCCGGACCCAAGCCTGTGCAACGTCAGAATATCGTCGTCGCAAACACCCCCCGCGCCGCCCTGATACGCCCTCGTTGAATCAATAAAGCGATCGCAGATGACCCACGTACCCCGCTCGAGCGCCGGACGGATGATCTTGTCGACATGATCGGCTCTCGCGGCTGCAAAGAGGAGTGCTTCTGCGGACGAAGTCCAGCGATCTTCATGCCCGGTCAACAGCAGCTGACGTATTGCCTCGGCACCCGCCGTGCCGCCGGGCTCGCGCGTAACGACGACGTCGATGCCGCGCGCGCGCAAGACATCGGCAAGCAGCGCCGCCTGTGTCGATTTTCCGACCCCCTCGCCGCCTTCCAATGTGATAAATCGCCCGCGCGTCACGCGCCGACCAGCGATCTTAGCCCCGCCCACAGGCGCCGTAAAAAACCGGCTTCCCCAACGTCCGCCTCCGCAACCAGCGGCATCATCTGCGGACCGGTTTCAGGCGTTGTCACCACAAGATCTGCGACATGCTGCCCAGCCCTGATCGGCGCCTTTATCGGACCATTATAAACGACTTTCATCGTCATGTTTGCCGCCATCCCTGCCGGAAGTGTCACAGCTAGATTGCGCGGCGCGATCAGTCCGACAGTGTCTGCGTCGCCAAGTTGAACGTCAGCTACTTCAACCTTCTTGCCTTTGGCAAAGAGCGGTTTCGACGCCCAAGCCTTGAAGCCCCAATCCATGAACTTGACCGATTCAGTGATGCGACCGTTGAAGCTGTCCAGTCCCGCAATGACCATCACAAGTCGGCGCCCGCTCTGCTCGGCCGACCCCGTGAACCCGTAGCCAGCCTCTTCGGTATGTCCCGTCTTCAAGCCATCCGCGCCAGCAACGCGGCCAAGCAACGGATCACGATTGGCCTGTGTGATGGGTTTCTCACCGTTCAAGGTCTTTCCCCACGTAAACTCCTTCAATGAATAGAAGCGCTTATATAGCGACGCGTGGTCTTCGATCGTTGCTTTGGCCAACGTCGCGAGGTCACGCGCGGTTGTATAGGTCTGCCCGTTGTCGGGCCATCCGTTCGACGTGCCGAACTGGCTGCTGGCCAGCCCCAGTTTTCGTGCCGCGACATTCATACGCTGAACGAACGCCGCTTCGGTCCCCGAAATGCCTTCTGCCAGCACGATGCAGGCGTCATTGCCCGAAAGCGTCACGATTCCCTTCAACAGATTTTCGACACTGACCTTTTCGCCAGCCGATAAAAACATGGTCGAGCCCGCGGCGGGCCCGTGCCATTTTGTCCATGTTTCGGGCCGGACCTCGATCATCTGATCAAGTTTCAACTCGCCCTTTTTGATCATGTCGAATGCGACATACACCGTCATCATCTTGGCCATCGAAGCAGGCGGCATCGGTCGATCGGCATCCTTGGCATAGAGAACCGCACCCGACGAAAGGTCGACCATATACGCCACGGGCGCGGTCGTCTCAAAAGGCGGTGCAGCTGCAGAAACGGGATAGCCCGCCGCAAAAAGGAGCGCCGCGGCCGGAACGAAAGGCTTCATGATAATCCTTTGCAAGGGATGGAATGTTTCGCACACGGATAATGCTTTGCCGCCAACGGTGCTAGCGCTGCATTCAATATCCGCTGACAATTAACTGATCGCAGCGATGTGTTATCGGACAACCGCATTCGCCAATAGCCCGACGGCCAACGCATAAAAATTCGAACAATTATAGTCGAGGATGACGCGGTAATTTCCCGTCAGCAAATAGGCCGTGGCGTTGGGGCCATCGGGTTCCAACAGCGTGGCCAGCGTTGAATCAGGGAGCGTCTGGGCGATTGGCGACACGCCCAGCGCGCGCCATTCGGCCATTGTCATCCATCGGCTGTGGCGGTCGTGAACGCGCGGGCAACGCGGACTTGTCGTGCGATTGACGATGGCGCTGCGGTTAAGGTCGGGCGTCATGCGCACGGCGACACCCCAAGGCTGGTTTGGTTTCCATCCAGCAGCAACGAAATAATTGGCGATCGACGCCAATGCATCGGCCTCGCTCCGCCAAATGTCGGCGCGCCCGTCGCCGTCGCCGTCGCGGGCAAGGCGAAGGTACATCGACGGCAGAAACTGCGGATAGCCCGTCGCGCCTGCCCAGCTGCCCTGAATGGCATCGCGCGGGATTCCCGAATCGATGATTTTCAATGCCGCAATAAACTCACCTTCAAAAAGCGCCCGTCGACGACCTTCATACGCTAGGCTAGCAAGCGAGCGCGGCAGATCGAAGTCGCCGGTATACGCACCGTAGTTTGTTTCATTGCCGTATATCGAAATCATCATCTCTTCGGGCACGCCGGTGTCGCGTTCGACGCGGGCCAGAAGCGGGCGGAGCGCTGCATATTTGTCCCGCCCTCGATTGATCCGCGGCGCATCGACATGCCGCGCACGATAGGGGGCAAATTGCGGTATAATGCCTGGATTGCCGCCGGGCTGCGCGCGATCGAGCTCGACAACGCGCGGATTGAACGTGAGCGTGGGTATAATAGCATCAACCGTCGAGCGGCTGACACCTTGTGCGATTGCCTGCCGCCCAAGCCCGGACACGTAGGCCTCAAACCCGGTTTCGCTCTGGGCAATCGCCCGGCCACCGCCAAGTCCTGAAACCGGCAGCGTGCAAAATAACGCCATAGCGCCGAAATATTGGACCAGCCGCACATCCGGATAGTGCCACAGTCTGTAGCGGGCGCGAAATGCTTTTGTCGCAAGCCTTGCACGCTCGCCCGCGTCCTCGCTATGAAGCCGCATCGTGGACAGGTGGCCGAGTGGTTTAAGGCAACGGTCTTGAAAACCGTCGTGGGTGCAAGCTCACCGTGGGTTCGAATCCCACCCTGTCCGCCACTTCGGAACAAAGCTGGGCACTGCGCCCGGCAGCGTTCCCGTCGCGCCTGCGGCGGCAAGCGTCCGTAGCAGGTCAGACTTCGATCCCATGATGCGAACCTCGCCGTCATCGACTTCGACTCGCTGGGCGAGTGCGCGGAGATGGTCGCGGCGGTAGCCACCACCTGGCAGGCGCATCCGCTGGCGAGCGGTCTGCGCGAAGTTGGTGAGCATGGGCGCGGTGATGGCTTTCTG
>JBGSMP010000300.1:0-2511 GCA_041740105.1 Sphingomonadaceae bacterium | reverse complement strand
CTGTTCGCCAAGCCCGATGCGCCGGCGCCAATGCAGATGGATGCGGCGCCGTCGGCAGGGAGTGACAGTTTCGGACTATCGGCAGGCAAAGGCGGCGGGATGGGCGGCACGGGCTCGGCCGGCACATGCCTCAAACCACCCTGTGGCGGGGGTGGTGGCGGGTTCAGCGATGCAATGTATCGCGGCAATTTAGGGCGCGAGCTTCAGGATCGCATTCTCGATAATGACAAAGTAAACCGGCTCGCTTTCAAAGCGGTCTTTGCCGTCTCTGTGAATAGCGCAGGCCAGGTAACAGGCGCCGAGCTGCTGAGCTCGACCGGCGACGCCAAACGTGACCAGATCCTGCTGGCGATCCTTAAAAGCACGCGTGGCCTCGAAGCACCGCCGTCGCAAGTGCGGTTTCCCCAGCGCGTGACCGTCACGGGTCGCCGATCCTTCTAAATGCAAACATGAACACAGGCGCCATGGCGCGGAAAGAACAAAGAGGAATTGATGATGACTGCCGCAACAACAATGCAACGGATGCGCCTTCTGACGTGCACTATGCTCATCACGGTCGCTGCGACCGGTGCGGTTCAAGCTCAGGACGCTTCCGCGACCACGGCACCATCCGAAAGTGCCATGGTCAATCTTGTTCGCCAGCTTGTGAGGCAGGGCGTGTTGAAGAAGGAAGCGGGCGATGCGCTGATGGCGCAAGCCGAGGCTGAAGCGGTCCAGGCGCGTGCGTCGGCGCCGACCCAGACGGCGAATGCAGCGTTGCCCGATGCCGCACCGGGCGCGATCCGCGTGCCTTACATCCCCGAAACTGTGCGCAACCAGATCCGCGACGAAATCCGCACCGAAGTTCTGGCGCAGGCAAAGACCGAGGGCTGGGCAAGTCCGGGGCAGACGGCGCCGGATTGGACGAAGCGGATCACGCTGTTCGGCGATTTCCGCTTCCGCTCGCAATCGGATCTTTATTCGAAAGCAAACTCGCCATTTATCTTTGATTTTGGGCGCATAAACGCGGCCGGCCCGTTTCCGATCACCACCGCGCTTTCGATTCCGTATATCAATTCGACCGTCGACCGCGTCAATCGCTTGCGCATCCGTGGCCGGGTTGGACTGAAGGCCGAACTCGGCGGCGGCGTCAGCGTCGTGACTGCAGTCGCGACAGGCGACGACAACAGTCCGATTTCGACCAACCAATCGCTCGGCGGCGGGCTGGCCAAGCGCAACATCTGGCTTGACCAGGCCTATGTCAAACTCGCACCGAGCGAACTCTTCGAGTCGAGCTTCGGCCGCTTCCCCAATCCGTTTGTCTCGACTGATCTTTTGTTCGACGACGATCTCCGCTTCGATGGCGTGGCGGCCGAATTCAACGGCGGTCAATTTATTGGCGACGACATAACGCTGGCGATCCGTGGTGGCGCTTTCCCCCTCGATTTCAACTCGGGCGACTTCCCCAACACGCAGCAGATCAAGCGCAAGGCGCCGGTCAAATATCTCTATTCAGGGCAGATTACCGCCGGTGCGGCAATCGCGAACGAAATCAAGGTGAGTGCAAGCGCCGCGTACCACAGTTTCCAGGGTGTCCAGGGTCAGTTCTCAGAACCTTGTGCGTTATACCTTGGCGCAACGGAGTGTTCGACCGACTCCTTCCGGGCTTTCGCACTTCGCAAAGGCAACACAGTGTTCGGTCTGCGGAATATCGTCATCAATCCCGATGCGACTCGTGCGCTCCCCGCCGACCAGAATCAATTGCTCGGGCTTGCTTTCGATTATGACATTCTGGACATCAATGCCTCGGTACGTGTTCCAATCAGTGAGCAAACCTTCGTGACGGTGAGCGGCAACTACCTACGCAATCTTTCCTTCAAACAAAGTGACATCTGTCGCAATGGCATCGCCGGTGAACCGTTCAACAATGGCGGCGCGGGCGGGACGACCCTTTGCGCGGCTGTCAATCCCAGAGCCTTCGCCGGCGGGCCGGCTGGCTATCTGGTCAAGGCGGCGATCGGTTTCGACGATGTCGCCAAGCGGGGGCAGTGGAGCGCCATGGCTGGCTATCGCTATCTCGAATCGGATGCGGTACTCGACAGCCTGACCGACAGCGATTTCCATCTTGGCGGCACTAACGCCAAGGGTTATTTTATTGGCGGCAAATACGGCATTTTCGATAAGGTCACGATCGGCGGTCGCTGGTTGAGCGCCAACCAGATTTCGGGACTAGAGCCATTTGCAATCGACGTTCTGCAGATCGACCTCGAAGCGAAATTCTGAAAGGTCGGGAGCGTCCCGTTTCCGGACGACCGGAACCGGACGTTCCCCAGTGACCTATTAGTTTCAAAAGACTGCAACATAACGCTCCTACCCAATCATTTAACCGAATCGTAATGTTTCGGGCTCTCAAATTTTGGGCGGGTAACCGTATGCAAGTCACTCAGGCAGTTCGAACGGTGCGTAGTGCGCGCACAGGATACAGGCTGCTTCAGAGCACGAGCCTTGCGGCTCTAGCGTTGACCATGAACG
>JBGSMP010000296.1:0-80283 GCA_041740105.1 Sphingomonadaceae bacterium | reverse complement strand
ATCCTCCACTGTGCAGAATCCGTGCAGATCGGCGGCGTAAGTGATTGATTTGCCGTAGCTGTGCAGGGTCTGTGTGGATGTTTATAGATGTTTTTCTTGTTTAATCATAGCAATTTAGATAAATGCTCTCATCCTGAACTTATGACGACATGATCGATCAAAAATTGGCCCCATCGCGGCGCGCTTTTGTCGCAGGACTCGCAGCGACCACGGCAGCATTTGCAACACCGAACGCGGCTTTTGCCGTCACGCCGCGCCGCATTTCGCCGCTTGAGGGACTGCTCGACACATTTGCCGACGAATTGCTGACGCTTAGTCCCGAGACCGCCACCGGACTGGGCCTTGATTCTGGCAAGCACGCCGGCCTGCGCGCCTTGCTCGATGATGCAGGGCTGATCGGGCGCGAGAAAGCAGCAGCGCAGTTCGCAACGATGCGAGTGCGGCTGGACAAGGCCGACGAAACGGGCCTGTCGCCGCGCGAGCGATTGCAGGGCGACACGGTCGACTATGCGCTGAGCCGCGCCGAAGAGGGGGCGCGCTTTGCCTATGGCGGCGGCGCGCTCAACGGCTTTTACGGTGGCGCGACGCCCTATGTCGTCACGCAACAGGACGGCGCGATTACCGCGATCAGCGAATTCCTGAACGCGCAGCACCCTGTCAAGAACAGCGCGGATGCTGAAGCCTATCTGTCGCGCGTTGCCGCATTCGGGCGCGTGCTCGATCAGGAAACAGCGCAAATGCGCGAGGATGCGGCGCGCGGTGTGATGCCGCCATCGTTCGTTGCGAAAACCGCGCTCGGTCAGCTGAGAGAGTTCCGCGCGACCGCAGCGGCAGACCAAAGCATGGGGTCTTCGCTTGCCAAGCGCACGAAAGCGGCGGGGATATCGGGCAACTGGTCGGGCCGCGTGACACAGGCGATCGAAACGATTGTCTATCCCGCGCTTGACCGGCAGATCACGGCCTTTGCCGAAACAACGAAGAATGCGCCCGACGTGGCCGGTGTTCAGCGCCTCCCAGAAGGTGAGGCCTATTACGCATACGGCCTGCGTCTGGGCACCACGACGACCACCGGCGCGGACGAAATCCACAAGATCGGCCTTGCCCAGAATGCTGAGATCAAAGCGACGATCGACAAAATCCTGCGTGCCCAAGGCATGACCAAGGGCACTGTGGGCGAACGCGTCGTTGCGCTGAACAGCAATCCGCGCTTTCTGTTTCCGAACACCGACGCCGGACGCACGCAGCTGATTGCCTATATCAACGGCAAGGTCGCAGCGCAGCGCGCGCTGATGCCGCGCATTAGCCACATGAAAATGAAAGCGCCGGTCGACGTCAAACGTGTCCCGGTCGATATTCAGGACGGTGCGCCGCTTGGCTATATGAACTTTGCTTCGCTCGACGGGGCGCGGCCCGCGACCTATTATGTGAACCTTAAATCGACGAGCCTGTGGCCGAAATATCAGCTGGCGACTTTGTCCGCGCATGAAGCCGTACCGGGCCATGCGTGGCAGGGCGCGTATCTTGCCGAGAACCGTGACGCGATCCCGCTGATTTCATCGATGATGGGCTTCAATGCGTTTACCGAAGGCTGGGCACTGTATGCCGAACAGTTGATGGACGAATTCGGGCTCTACAAAAACGATCCGTTCGGGCGGATCGGCTATTTGCAAGCACAGCAGTTCCGCGCCTGTCGCCTTGTGGTCGATACCGGGCTGCATTCGAAAGGCTGGACGCGCGAGCAATCCGTCGCGTTCCTTGTCAGCGAAACCGGCAAGGGCCGCGATGCGATGACCAGTGAAACCGACCGTTATTGCGTTTCGCCGGGGCAGGCCTGCGGCTACAAGATGGGGCATAATGTCATCGTCGGGCTGCGTGACAAGGCCAGACAGGCCATGGGCACAAAGTTCGATTCGCGCGCGTTCAACGATGCGATCATTCAGACCGGTGGCGTGCCGCTGTCGCTGGTCGAGGGCGTGGTCGACCGAATGATCGGGCGGACGACTTAGGCAACCACCTGTTCGATCACGCCGAAAACCGGGTGATGCTTGGCATCGTCCATCCAGATGCGGACGCTGTCGCCGGATTTAAGGAACGGCGTGACGGGCCCGCCCGACTGGATGGTTTCGACCATGCGAAGCTCGGCGATGCAGCTGTAGCCGAGGCCACCGGCGCTGACGGGCTTGCCGGGGCCGCCGTCGGCGTCGCGGTTCGATACGGTGCCCGAACCGACAATGGTTCCTGCTGACAAGGCCCGCGTTTTCGCCAGATGCGCGATCAGCGTGCCGAAATCGAAGGTCATATCGACGCCCGCATCGGCGCGGCCGAAGGGTTGACCGTTAAGATCGACTGACAGGCAGCCGTGCAGCTTTCCGTCCGTCCAGCGGTCGCCCAATGCAACCGGCGTGACGAACACCGGCGAAAACGCGCTGGCGGGCTTCGACTGGTAAAAACCGAAGCCCTTGGCAAGTTCGCCCGGGATCAGGTTACGCAAGGATACGTCGTTGGTGAGGCCGATCAAGCGGATTGCGGCCAGCGCGTCATCGCGTGTTGCACCCTGCGCCACATCGCCGGTCACGACGACGACTTCGGCTTCCATGTCGCAGCCCCAGCTTTCGTCGGCAAGCGGGATCGGATCGCGCGGGCCCAGAAAACCGTCCGAACCGCCTTGATAAACGAGCGGATCGTGCCAGAAACTGTCGGGCATTTCCGCGCCACGCGCCTGCCGGACGAGTGCCACATGATTCACATAAGCCGACCCATCGGCCCATTGGTAGGCGCGCGGCAAAGGTGCTGCCGCCAGCCGCTCATGAAACCGCCGCATCGGGATCGCTTCGTGCGCGAGGTCGGTCGCAAGCGCTTCGAGCGATGGTGCGAGTGCGTCCCAGTTGTCGAGTGCACCTTGCAGCGTCGGCACGATGTGCGCAGCGTCGGCATACCAGGCGAGGTCATCCGACACGACGACCAGTCGGCCATCGCGTCCCGATTTCAGTGAAGCCAATTTCATTCTGCAAGCGATCCCGGATCAACATGCAGCCAGTCTGCATGACGCGGAGCCTTCTTTGTTCGTGCCCATTCGTCAAGCATCATCGGTGCAACGCGCGCCAATTCGTCATATTGTTCCGTTGTGCCAATGTCGCAGGCAAGCTCGAGCCGGTGGCCGTTCGGATCGAAGAAATAGATTGAGCGGAAGATGCCGTGATACGTCGGACCGAGCACGTCGACGCCCTGCGCTTCGAGATGTGTCTTTGCTGCCTTCAGCGTGTCGAGGTCGGCAACTTGGAAAGCGATGTGCTGAACCCATGTCGGCGTGTTGGGATCGCGGCTCATGTCGGGCTGGTTTGGCAGTTCGAAAAACGCAATCACATTGCCGCCGCCGCAATCGAGGAAGATGTGCATATAGGGATCGTAGGCCCCGGTTGAGGGCACATGATCTTCCGAAAACGCCGTGGTAAAAGGCATGCCGAGCATCTGCGCATACCAGTCTGCCGTCTGCTTGGCATCGCGGCAGCGATAGGCGACGTGGTGGATTTTGTTGAGGGCGAAGGGGAGCATCATTCCGCGACCTCGAGAACGCCGCGCTCGATCTGGTCGCGTTCGATACTTTCGAAAAGCGCCTTGAAATTGCCTTCGCCAAAGCCCTCGTCGCCTTTGCGCTGGATGAACTCGAAGAACACCGGGCCTATTTGCGGTTGTGCGAAAATCTGCAGGAGCAGTCGCGGCTGGCCGCTTTCTATGGTGCCGTCGAGCAGGATGCCGCGCGCCTTGAGCGCATCGGTCGGCTGGCCGTGCCCCGGCAATCGTCCTTCGAGCATGGCGTAATAGGTTTCAGGCGGTGCGGTCATGAAGGGCACACCGAGCGCTTTGAGATTGTCCCAACAGGCGAGCAGATCGTCGCAGATCAGCGCGATATGCTGTATGCCTTCGCCATTGTAGGCGCGCAGATATTCCTCGATCTGGCCGCCGCCGGCTTTGCCTTCCTCGTTCAGCGGAATGCGGATTTTGCCGTCGGGCGCCGTCATCGCGCGGCTGGTCAGCCCGGTATATACGCCCTTGATGTCGAAATAGCGGATTTCGCGGAAGTTGAAGATCCGCTCGTACCAGCCCGACCAATGCGCCATCCGCCCGCCATAGACATTATGTGTCAGATGATCGATTTTCATGAAACCCGCGCCGACCGGGTGGAGATCGACTCCGGGGAGGTAGACGAAGTCGATATCGTAAATCGACAGGGCGTCGGGCTGCTCGAGCGTCGCATAGCGATCGACCAGATAGATGAACGCCCCGCCGATCCCTTTGATCGCGGGAATGCGCAATTCCATTACGCCGGTCTTGCTCTCGACCGGCTCGGCCCCGCGTGCGAGCGCTTCGGTATAGGCTGCTGCCGCATCGCGAACACGAAATGCCATGCCGCAGGCCGACGCGCCATGCTCGGCGGCAAAGAACGCAGCGGGGCTGCGCGGTTCATAATTGGCGATCAGGTTGATTTCGCCCTGCCGCCACAGATCGACATCCTTTGATCGATGATGCGCAACGCGGGTGAATCCCATCGTCTCGAACACCGGCTCCAGCAGGCCGCGCGTAGGGGCGGAGAATTCGACAAACTCAAATCCGTCGAGACCCAACGGGTTTTCGAACAAGTCAGCCATAATTATCTCCAGCCATATAGTTTCAGTTGAAACTAAATTAGGGTCGGTGCAAAGTCAACGATGATGGCACCAAAACTCGTTCTTGACCGCTTCCTGCCCTACCGCCTGTCGGTCGCTTCGAATGCGGTTTCGGGCCGCATTTCGAATGCATATCGCAAACGCTTTGGTCTCAAGGTTGCCGAATGGCGATTGATTGCAATTCTCGCTGAGGCGTCGTCGCTAACCCCGGCAATGCTCGGCGAAAGGACGCGGATGGACAAAATTGCTGTGAGCCGCGCTGCCACTGCGCTGATCGAACGCGGCCTGGTTGCGGCGGACGACAATCCATCCGATCGCCGTTCGCACTTCCTGTCGCTGACCGACGACGGCCGCGCGCTTTATGCCGAAATCGCGCCAGTGGCGCTTGCGACCGAAGCAGCGCTTCTCGAGAGTCTGAGCGCTGACGAACGTGCCGCACTCGAATCGCTGCTCCGCCGCATCGAGACAGCCGCGCAAAACACTTGACGTTCACGTCAAGGGAAGGCTTGATGCGGCGACCATTCAGAGGATGCCCTTATGACGCTCGATGTTGCCGGACGCACAGCCTACAATGAAGACCATGAAGCGTTTCGCGACTCAGTGCGCAGCTTCATCAAGGCAGAAGTCGTGCCGCACATCGACCGGTGGGACGAAGCCGGGATCGTCGAAAAGGCGATCTGGCCCAAGGCCGGCGCGGTCGGGATGCTGTGCCCGACAGTGCCGGAAGAATATGGCGGTCTGGGCCTCGATTTCGGTTACAACGCGATCATCGATGAAGAAATAAGCTATGGTGGGACCGCGCTCGGCTTTTCGCTCCAGTCGGACATCGTCGTCAATTACATCGTCAGCTACGGCAGCGAAGAACAGAAGCGCCACTGGCTGCCCAAGCTCGTCTCGGGCGAAGTCGTCACCGCGATTGCTATGACCGAACCGGGAGTCGGTTCGGACCTTCAGGGTATTCGAACGACGGCGAAAAAGGATGGCAATCATTATGTCATCAACGGCTCAAAAACATATATCACGAACGGCCAGAATGCCGACCTGATCCTCGTTTGCGCCAAGACCGACACCGACATCGAGCCGGCTTGGAAAGGCGTTTCGATCATCCTCGTCGAGGCCGACCGCGAAGGCTTCAAGCGCGGCCGCAATCTCGACAAGATCGGGCAGGACTGCGCCGATACGTCTGAGCTGTTTTTCGAAGACGTCCGCGTGCCGATGACGAATTGTTTGGGCGAAGAAGGCAAAGGCTTCATCTATCTGATGAGCGAACTGCCGCAGGAACGCCTGTCGATTGCGATCGGTGCACAGGCTTCGGCGCAGCGCGCATATGATGAAACGGTGGCGTTCGTCCGCGACCGCAAGGCTTTCGGGAAGCCGGTGATCGATTTTCAGAATACACGCTTTACACTGGCGGATCTGAAATCGAAATTGCAGGTCGGCTGGGCGCATCTCGACTGGGCGATTGCACGGCATCTGAAAAAGGAACTGACGGCCGAAGAAGGTGCCGCGGCCAAGCTGTGGCACACCGAATTCCAGTGGGAAGTGATGGACAAGTGCCTCCAGCTTCACGGTGGGGCTGGCTATATGAACGAGTATCCGATCGCCAAAATGTGGCGCGGCGCACGCGTGACGCGGATTTTCGGCGGCACGAACGAGATCATGAAGGAACTGATCGGGCGGAAGCTCTAGGACACGTCGCTTCTGTCCAAGACCGGCGACAGCCACGGCCCTAGCGTCGCGTCAACGGTTTGGGGAGAATCATCGTGCGGACAATTGCGGTATTTGGCAGCATCGTGATGACTTTGGCGAGCGTTCCGGCGCAGGCCGACACGATCTGTGAATGGATGGGCTATACCGACAAGGTGGCATCCGCCGTTCCGACAACAAGCGGTGCCGCACCGACGCCCGACCATGCGCATCTGACCACCGAAGTCGCGCTGGCCATGTTCGAGGCGACAAACGCGATCGACCGGCGCTACGAGAGCTATCTTGGGCTGGCAAAGGCGGACGGTCGCGCCTCGCTGGACGCAGCAGCGGTCGCTGCGGCCTATCAAGTGCTGGTCGCGCATTATCCCGACCAGAAAACCAGCCTGACCGAAAGCTATATGATCGCGATGGATGCCATCACCGATGCCGCCGCGCGCGAGGCGGGCCGTGCTGTCGGCGAGGCGGCGGCGAAGCTTGCGGTTGCGGCGGGTAATATTGATCCAAAAATCGTCCAAACCCCTTATCGACCACGCACGTCAGCCGGCGTTTATGTCGGCACCGCGTTGCCGGTGATCCAGCCCTTTGCCGTTGCGTTTAAGCCATGGGTCATCACGAGCGTCGAAGCGATGCGCCCGCCCCCGCCCCCTGCACTGACCAGCGAACGCTGGGCACGCGATTACAACGAAGTGAAGGCACTGGGCGGAAAGACGAGCACAGCGCGCACGCCGCACCAGACCTTGATGGCGCGATACCGCATAACGCCCGACATGATGCCGTCGTTGCGGCTTGTCGCCGACGTGGCGGGGCGCTCGCTCGTCCAAAATGCAAGAATGTTCGCGCTGGTCGGCATGGCTTCGGACGATGCCTATATGACGACCAGCGCTGCCAAAATGCACTATAATTTCTGGCGTCCGATTACGGCAATCCGCAACGGTGCCGATGATGGGAATGCGGCGACCGAACCCGATCCGAGTTGGATGCCGCTGATCAACACGCCCAACCACCCCGAATATCCGTGCGGTCACTGCACTTATGCAGCCGCTGTTGCCGAAGTCATGAAATCAGAAACCGGACCGGCCCCTACTGGCGGTGTTCGCGTCAGTTCGGCTTCTATACCGAACAGCGCGGTGCAGGTTTTGCCGACATGGGACGACTGGGTGCGTGACGTATCATTTTCGCGCATTCTGGGTGGCGTGCATTACCGGTCGGCCAACGATGCGGGCGAGCAGGTTGGTCGCGCGGTGGCGAAACTGACGCTCGCCAACGTCATGCGTCCGGTCGCGCGTTAGGTTAGGATGCGCAGCCATTCGCCGGTATCTGCTCGTTCGGTACGCAGCGCATTGGCGGGTTCGTTCGCGTCTTCATAACCGATGGCCATCCCGCAAAAGAGCATGTGCTCCTCGGGCGTGCCAAGGAAGCGTTTTACAGTCTGAGGATAAACGGCCCAACATTCCTGCGCGCAGGTGGCAAGGCCAGTATCGACCGCAAGCAGCATGAACGTCTGTAGAAACATCCCGAGGTCCGACCATTGCGGCGGGCCCATGCGCTTGTCGACGGTTGTGAACAGCGCGACCGGCGCGCCGAAGAATGCGAAATTGCGCGCAAACCACATGCGGCGCGCCAGCTTGTCGTCGCGCGGAATGCCGATGTGCGCATACATTGCCTCGCCGACCGCGAAACGCCGGTCGCGATAGGGGCTGACCAGTTCTTTGGGATAGATATCATATTCGGGCGTTTCGGGCCCGCCCGCCAGCTTCGCCATCATCGTCTGCTTGAGCCGGTTCATGGCATCACCGGCGACAATATCGACATGCCAGGGCTGCAGATTGCCGCCTGAAGCAGCGCGCGACGCCTGCTGGACGAGTCGCTGAACCAGATCGAGATCAACCGGCGTGTCGAGAAAGCCACGAACCGATCGTCTTGCCGCTACGGCCTGCGAAACTTCCATGATTATCCTTCAAAACAGCCTTGCCTCATCATGCCGAACGCGCAATTGAGGCCCCCCAGTTTACGTTAACGTCAAAGGACACGCAAATGGCAGAAGCCTATATTGTCGACGCCGTGCGCACCGCCGGCGGCAAACGCGGCGGCAAGCTGGCCGGATGGCACCCCGTCGATATGGCGGCATCGGTCCTCGATGCCATTGTCGCACGCACGGGCATCGACGGCGCAGCGGTCGAAGATGTCATCATGGGTTGCGTCATGCAGGGCGGCCAGCAAGCGGGACAGGTCGGCCGCAATGCCGTTCTTGCGGCAAAGCATCTTCCCGACAGCGTGCCTGCCGTGTCGATCGACCGGCAGTGCGGTTCGTCACAACAGTCGATGCAATTCGCCGCGCAAGCCATCATGTCGGGCACGCAAGACATCGTGATCGCAAGCGGCGTCGAAAGCATGACGCGGGTGCCGATGGGTTCGACGATGATGCTGCACATGAAAGAAGGCATGGGCAATTACAAAAGCCCCCGCCTCGAGGAAAAATATCCCGGCATCATGTTCAGCCAGTTCACCGGCGCTGAAATGATGGTCAAGAAGCACGGATTTACCCGCGAAATGCTCGACGCATTCGCGCTTGAATCGCACCGTCGTGCGGCGGCGGCAACACAATCGGGGGCTTTCGACAACGAGATAATCGCGCTCGAAATCGAGACGCCCGAGGGTCACGAAATGCACCGCACCGACGAAGGCATTCGTTACGATGCCTCAGCGGAGAGCCTTGCGGGCGTGAAGCTGTTGCAGGATGGCGGGAGCATAACGGCGGCAAACGCCAGCCAGATTTGCGACGGCGCGTCGGCCGTGATGATCGTATCCGAACGCGCGTTGAAGGACCACGGCCTGACGCCGCTTGCACGCATCCACAATCTGACCGTGACGGCGGGCGATCCGGTGATCATGCTCGAAGAGCCGCTGTTTGCCACCGACCGCGCCTTGAAGCGCGCTGGCCTGACGATCGGCGATATCGATTTATACGAAGTCAACGAAGCCTTTGCGCCGGTGCCGATGGCATGGATGAAGCACACCGGCGGCGATCGCGCCAAGCTGAACGTCAACGGCGGTGCGATTGCGCTCGGGCATCCGCTCGGCGCGTCGGGCACCAAATTGATGGCGACACTCGTCAACGCATTGAAGGCACGCGGCGGGCGTTATGGCCTGCAAACCATGTGCGAAGGCGGCGGCATCGCCAACGTCACGATTATCGAACGGCTTTAAGGAACTGACATGAAACTCGATTCAACAATTTCGGCTGTGATCACGGGCGGCGCATCGGGCCTCGGTGCGGCAACGGCGCGGGCGCTTGCCGCAAAGGGCGTAAAGGTCGCGATCTTCGATCTGCAGCGCGGCAAGGGTGAGGAATTTGCGGCCGAAATCGGCGGCATATTCTGCGAAGTCAACGTGACCGACGATGCTTCCGTCGATGCCGGATTTGCCAAGGCACGCGAAGCACATGGGCAGGAACGCATTCTCGTCAATTGTGCCGGGATCGGCAACGCGCTGAAAACCGTGAGCCGCTCGAAGGAAGATGGCAGCATCCGCCACTTCCCGCTCGATGCGTTCAATTTCGTGATCCAGGTCAATCTGGTTGGCACGTTCCGCTGCATCGCCAAATCGGCCGCGGGTATGCTGACGCTCGACGTGATGGCCGAAGGCGACCGCGGCGTTGTTATCAACACCGCAAGCGTTGCCGCCGAGGACGGGCAGATCGGGCAAGCCGCCTACTCGGCATCGAAGGGTGGTGTCGTCGGGATGACGCTGCCGATCGCGCGCGACCTGATGAACGAGGCGATTCGCGTCAACACGATCCTGCCGGGTATTTTCGAAACGCCGCTGCTCGCAGCACTGCCGCAGCCCGCACAGGATTCGCTGGCGCTGCAGGTTCCGCATCCCAAGCGGCTCGGGCGCCCGTCCGAATATGCGCATCTTGCGCTGACCATGATCGAAAATGGCTATTTCAACGGTGAAGACGTCCGCCTCGACGGCGCGATCCGGATGGCCCCCCGTTAATGGCGAAGCCGGACCGCTGGCGTCTCGATATCGAAGCCTATCCGTTCACAACCGAAATCGCGACGCGTTGGGCCGATCTCGATCTGCTCGGGCATATCAACAATGTGTCCATGGCCGGGCTGTTCGAGGAAGGGCGCGGCAAGTTCAACCGGTCGCTCGAGTTGCACCGTGACAACAGCGGCATTCGCTGGCTGATCGCAGGCGTCGATCTGGCGTATCTGGCCGAAGCGCACCACCCGGCCCCGGTGACGATGGCCAGCGGTATCGGCGCGATCGGCACGAAGTCGTGGAGCATTTTTTCAGCGGCGTTTCAGGACGGCAAATGCGTGGCAACCTGCGAAACGACGTTGGTCTACACCGATCCTGATGGGCCCACGGCCTTTTCCGATGCGCACCGCGCAAAGCTCGAAGCGATGCGCGTCCGCCAGCCCTAGGCCGGCTCGCGCACCCTGAGCATCGCGAGCGCTGCAATCACCAGCGTTCCGCTTGCAAACGCCATGGTCCAGATCGGCTCGCCCGGGAAATAGGTTTTCATGATCGAGCCCATCACGGTCGCGACGAGCAACTGCGGCACGACGACGAAGACGTTGAACAGGCCCATGTAAATGCCGAGCTTGCGTTGTGGCAGGCTCGACGCGAGAATCGCATAAGGCATGGCAAGGATCGAAGCCCAGGCAATACCGATGCCGATTTCGCTGAAGAGAAGCATTTGCGGATCGCGGATGAAGAAAAAGCTCGCATAACCCGCCGCGCCGCACAGCAGCCCGACCATATGGGTCTTTACCTTGCCGATCCGCGCCGATAGCCACGGGAGCAGTGCCAATGCCGCCACCGCAGCCACGCCGTTATAAGTCGCAAACAGCGTGTTGACCCAGTTCGCCGCTTCCTGAAACCGGGGCGCTGCGGCATTGGGCGCATCGAACATATATTGCGCGACGATCGGCGTCGTGTTGATCCACATGATGAAGAGCGCCGACCAGCTGAAAAACTGGACGAGCGCGAGGCGCTTCATGAGCGGCGGCATGCCTGAAAAATCGCCGACGATATGGCCGAGCATCGATGCGTTTTTGCCCGATTTCGCCCGGCTGATCGCAATGATGCTGGCAATGCCGTAAGCAATGAGCAGGCCGCCGAGCAGGTAGACTTCCTTTTCCAGATCAAACGCAGCGACCGCCGCGACGATGGCGGCACCTGCGCCGATCCAGACCAGGCTGCTCGACGTGGTGCGCGCAGCGAGCATCCGGAGCGTATCGCTTTGTTCGTCGGCAGTCGGTGGCCCGTCGAAGGCGGCCATCTGTTCGGGGCTGTACTCGCGCGTGCTGACGACAGTCCACATCACGGCGGCAAACAGCGCGATCCCGCCGAACCAAAAGGCGTAGCGCACGGTATCGGGGATCACGCCCGGCGGCGCGACGTTCGAGACGCCTGCCCATTCGAGAAAGGCGGGAAAGATCGAGCCGACCACCGCACCCGCGCCGATGAACGCGGTTTGCACGGCATAGCCCATACTATGCTGATCCTTGCGCAGCATATCGCCGACAAACGCGCGAAACGGCTCCATCGAAATGTTGAGCGATGCATCGAGCAGCCAGAGCATGACGGCAGCAAACAGCAGATAGGGCGCAAGCGGCATCGCGATCAGCGAGAGTGCGGCGATGATCGCGCCGGCCAGAAAATAGGGCCGCCGCCGCCCGAGCCGACCAAGCCAAGTCTTGTCCGACATATGCCCGATGATCGGCTGCACAAGCAGTCCGGTCAGCGGTGCGGCCACCCACAGCGCGGGCAGGTCGTTCAGGATTTCGGGATTATCCGGCGACAGCGTCTGGAAAATCCGCGACATGTTCGCATTCTGGAGCGCAAAACCGATCTGGATCCCGAAGAATCCGAACGAAATGTTGCACAAACCCCAGAACCCCTGTTTGGGCTTTTCCATCGGCATCATCCCTGATTTATCGTTATGCGCTCTGCGTGGCAGACGTCGGCGGGCACGGCAAATGCCCTGCATACGAATACATCATCCTGTCGAGGATCGCCGGACCACAAGCCGCGCCGGCAGCATCTGGCTGTCTGCCGCTTCGGCGCGCACCAGCCGAAGAAGCGTATCGACAAGCAGCGCGCCCGCTTCGCCCGGTTGCTGCGTGACCGTCGTCAGCGGCGGATTGGCAAGTCCCGCCGCCAAAATGTCGTCGAAACCCGTCACCGCGACATCACCGGGGATGCTCAACCCCGCTTCCTGAAGCGCGCGCATCGCCCCGAGGCCGATCAAATCGCTGGCGCAGACAATCGCATCGAACGGCTCGCCGCGCGCGATCAGACGGGCAGCGGCATCGTGGCCTTCCTCCTCGTTGCTCAGCGCTTCGACATGAAGCGTCAGGATGCGCGGTAACTTGGCGTGAGCCAGCGCCGCTGCATAGCCAATGTGCCGGTCGAGAAATTCGGGGCAAGCGCTCGTCGCCGTCCCGATGAACGCGATCCTCTTGCGCCCCTCGGCAATCAGATGCGCGGTCACGTCGCACCCGCCCTGAGCATTGTCGCACCCGACCACGACTTCGCGCGCTTCGGGCTTTACCGATCCCCAGCGCACAAAATGCGTGCCTTGCTCGACCAACTGACCCAACCGCTTTTCATAATCATGATAATCGCCGTAGCCGAGCAGGATCAGCCCGTCGGCCTTGCGACTATCTTCATAATCGACATGCCAGTCGCCCGACAGCTGTTGGAACGAAATCAGCAAGTCGTAACCACGAAGCGCGCACGTCCGCGTGATCGAACCCAACATCGACAGGAAAAACGGATTGATCAGCGAGTCATCGGGTGTCGGATCTTCGAACAGGAGCAGGGCCAGTGTATTCGAATGGCCGCTGCGCAAATTTGTCGCATTCTTGTCGACCTTGTAATTCAGTTGCTGGGCGATGGCCTCGATCCGCTTTCGCGTTGACTCGCTAACCGATGTGCTGCCGCGCAATGCGCGTGAAACGGTCGGTTGCGACACGCCTGCGAGTTGCGCGATATCGAATGATGTGGCCTTGTCCTGCATCGACGCGCGACGATCTCTCCTTGCTGGCGGTGACGCTATCGAGCGCGCCTCTCGCCGAACCGATGGATTAACCCACCGCGTGCCAGACGGCAACAGCCGCCGGTGCGAGCGTTGCGTCGCCTATCACATAGTCGTGCCCCGGTTCGAGCGTAAGCGTATCGGGACCATAGTTGAATGCGAATACAAGTTCGCCCGCGCGCCGGATACGCAGATCGGCCGGCAACGGTGTGGCCGTCAGACCCGCTTCTGCGGCCATCGCGGTGAACACGCGCGCCAGTTGCTCGTCGTCGGGCCAGTGCGCCAGATAGCGGATGTTACCCCTTTCAAAGCAACCGTCGCGTTCGATGACCTCCGGCCCTGCTTCGACATGTTCGCGCCAGCGCGGCGCGTCGCGCGATGATTCGACGCGCGTGATGCGGATCGGCAGTCGCTTTTGCAGCGGCCCCGGTGGCAGGTTTTCGGGAATGGCGAAATTTGTGGTTTTGCTGCCGGTCCGCGGGCCAAACAGGATCGGGACCGTAACGTCGACCAACGCAGGACCGAATATCGGCATTGTCGGCACGACAATTATCGCATAGCCGGTCAAATCGGCATCGGGCGCGACGATATCGATGTTGAGGCCCAGCCGCCGCAGCGCCGAATACATCGCAAAAACAAGATCGAGATAGTTGAAATTCGCGCCCTGAGGCTGGGTGGCGATCGTCCAATCCGCCTCATAGCTGAACACCAGCGCGACCGCTTTCGGCGTCGGCGCCAGCGCACCGATTGCGGCGATGTCCACGGCTGCTGCCCGCGCTTCATGCGCGCCGACATCATCGGACCGGTCGGGCAGCAACAAGCCACTGTGCATCTGTTCCTGCGCATGCGGGAATTGCCGCCAGCGAAAGTAACTGACCAGTTCGGCGCCGTGCGCCATGGCTTCGATCGTCCACAGGCGCACCATGCCCGGCAGCGGCGCAGGATTATAGCGCGCCCAATTCACCGGCCCCGGCTGCTGTTCCATGACCCACATCCGGCCGGTCATCCCGCGATAGAGATCGTGGTGGAACGCCGCGAGGTCGGGGTGCCCCTGCCGCGCATAACGCAGCTTTTCATCGGGCGCGAAGATGTTGAATTGTTCGAGGAAGCCGAGCGGATAACTGTCCCAACTGGCAACATCGAGGTCACGACTGACGGCGTGATGATCGAACTGGTTGAAAAAGCCCATGTAGTTGTGCGTGATGTCGCGTCCGGGCGATGCCGCGCGCAGGATGTCGGCCTGAACGCGGTTGGATGCGACGACCTGATCGGACGAAAAGCGCCGCCAGTCGAGAACATGCGCGGGGTTGGGTTCGGTCACCGTCAGATTCGGCGGATCGATCTGGTCGAACGATTGATAGTCCATCGACCAGAAGACATTACCCCAGGCGACATTGAGCGCACCGACCGACTGATACTTATCGGCCAGCCACTGCCGGAATCCTGCGGCTGCCGCGTCCGAATAGCTGATTGCGGTGTCGTGACAGCCATATTCATTGTCGGTCTGCCACGCGACAACGGCTGGATGCTGCCCGTAGCGATCGGCCATCAGCGCCGTGATGCGCGCGGCTTCGGTGCGATAGCCCTGATGCGAAAAGCAATAATGCCGCCGCGATCCGAATTTGCGCGGGCGTCCGTTTGCGTCGACAGCCAGCATGTCGGGGTGCTTTTCGAGCATCCAGCGCGGAGGTGTCGCGGTCGGCGTTCCCATGATGATGCCGAGCCCCGCGGCGTGAAGCAGCGCGACGGCCCGGTCGAGCCAGCCCCAGTCGAGCTGCCCCGGTGCCGGCTCGATCCGGCTCCAACTGAATTCGCCGATCCTGACGCGCGAGAGGCCCATTTCGACCATCCGCCGCGCGTCGTCGGCCCACCAGTCTTCAGGCCAATGTTCGGGATAATAGCAGACGCCCAATTTCATGCCGCGGGCATAGTTTGCCGGGCAGGCGACGTCTATTGCAATCGATTGTTGCAAAGTTCGAAGCAAACGTTAGCGTTGAGGCAGTGGCGTGCTGCAACGACAGCGATTGCGCTTGGAGGATGAGCAATGCTTGCAACCGGGGGAAAACCGCATCTGTCATGGAGCCGCATTCTCCAGATGAATCTCGGGTTTCTCGGGCTGCAATTTTCCTTTGGGCTGCAACAAGCCAACATGACGCCGATCTGGGCCTATCTGGGCGCGGACGAGGGGAGCTTTCCGTGGCTCGGCATCGCCGGACCGCTGACCGGGCTTATCGTGCAGCCGATTATCGGCGTCATGTCGGACCGGACCTTGTCGAAATGGGGACGGCGGACGCCCTATTTCCTGATTGGCGCGCTTATGTGCACGGTCGGGCTGTTCTTCATGCCGCTGTCGCAAAGCCTGTTGATGGCGTTTTCGATCCTGTTCATCCTCGACGTCGGCAACAATGTCACGATGGAGCCGTATCGCGCTTACGTGAACGACCGACTCAATCCGGATCAGCGTGGTGCCGGGTTTCTTTCGCAAAGTGCATTTACCGGCCTCGCGCAGTGCTTGGCCTATGCCAGTCCGTTCATCCTGGTGACCTGGTTCGGCATTTCGAAAGAGGCGGCACCGGGCCAAATCCCCGAATACACCCGCATCGCGTTCATTATCGGTGCCGTCCTGTCGATCACGACGATCCTGTGGTCGATCCTACGCGTTCCCGAGCTGCCGCTGAGCGACGAGGAGCGAACACGCATTGCGGCGTTGCCAACCGGCCTGGTGTCTTATTTCACCGAAATTATCGGGGCGATCCGCGACATGCCCGCGGCGATGCGGACAATGGCGTGGATGAGCTTTTTCCAATGGTATGCCATGTCCTGCTATTGGGCTTACCGCGTGCCGGCCGTATCGAAAGCGCTGTTCGGCACTTCGGACGCCAGCACCGCGCAGTTCCGTGAAGCCGATCTTCTGTCGGGGCCGATGGGCGCATTTTACAATCTCGTCGCGTTCGGCACGGCATTTGCGATGATTCCGATCGCGCGCAAGATGGGTGCATCTAAGCTGCACGGGATCGCCCTGCTGCTGGCGGGCGCGGGCATGATGCTGCTGCCGCAGACGAGCAATGTGGCTGTAATGTGGGTCACAATGGCGCTGATGGGTCTGGGCTGGGGGTCGATCATGGGCAATCCTTACATCGTTCTGGCCAATGCCATCCCGCCCGAGCGCACCGGGGTCTACATGGGCATTTTCAACATGATGATCTGCGCGCCGATGCTGCTTTTCGCAGGCACGATGCCATTCATGTACGAGCCGCTGCTGGGCGGCGATCCACGCAATGTGCTCCGCTTCGGCGGGGTGATGATGGTCCTTGCGGCAATCGCCGTCTGGCGCGTCAAACAGGATCGCCCGGTCACGCTGCAACCAGCCTGAAATACGCGATCGCCAAATTGCAATCGATTGTTGAAATTCGCGGCGGCTCGGTTACAGCGGATTTTTCCGAAGCAGCAGGAGTGGGAATTGTCCGAAGCGCAGCATTTGCAGCCGCCGACGCTTTGGACGGCGCGCGATGTTGCGCACATCGTCGACGCGCCGATCCCGGCGATCCCGGTCATTACGGAACAGGATGTTCGCGCCCTCATCCCCGGGCTCGATCTATGGGACGCGTGGCCGATCCAGCATCGCGAGGGCCGGACGGCGGATTTCGCAGGTTCGACGCTGTGGATGATTTTGTCGTCCCGCGCGCTGCCGGATCCCGCGCTGCGGCATGGCGAAGCGCGCATTCGCCTTGTAGCGCAAAGTGGCAATGGATGGACCGATTGCGGCAATCTTCTGCCCGACAGCTTTGCGCCCGGCACGCGCGAATGGGCAGGGTCGGCTGTGCTCGGCGACGACGGGCGGAGCGTGACACTGTATTTCACGGCAACTGGGAGGCCCGGACAGCCGTTTTCGTTCGAACAGCGCATGTTTGAAACGACCGGCACATTGCGCGCCGACGCGCGGGCGATCGAAAACTGGTCCGCCGCCACCGAAATTATGGCCGCCGACGGACTTCACTATGTCGACACGAAAAAAAATAGCGGCGTTCCCGGGCTGATCAAAGGGTTCCGCGACCCAGGCTATTTCCGCGACTCTGCTGACGACCGTGAATACCTCGTTTTTACGGGGTCGGACGGTTGCAACGATGAAGATTATGACGGCGTCATCGGCCTGATCCGTCGCGACGAGACCGGTTGGTCGCTGCGGCCGCCCATCCTTTCGGCGCTCGGCCTGTGCAACGAACTCGAACGGCCGCACATCGTGCATCGCGACGGTCTCTACTATTTGTTCTGGTCGACGCAGCGGCACGTGTTCGCGCCGACGGGACCGAGCGGACCGAACGGGCTATACGGCGCGGTGGCCGATGACGTGCACGGACCTTTCCGGCCGCTGAATGGGACCGGCCTCGTCGCGGCCAATCCCGCCGAAGAGCCGACGCAAAACTACAGCTGGCTGGTGCTCGAAACGCTCGAGGTCGTCAGCTTTATCGATTATTGGGGCATGGCCGGGCGCAAACTGGCCGAAGATCCCGCACTCGTCCGATCGCAGTTCGGCGGCACGGCAGCCCCCGTTTTCCATATCGCGCTCGACGGCGAAACGACCCGGATTGTCGATTAGTGTTCAGCGTTTGCCGACGCGGTTTTTGCGCGCTGCATATTTGGCATCGCGAATGGCCTTCTGCTCGGCTTCGGTAAGAACCGGCGATGCAGCCTCCTTTGCGGCCTTCGCTGCTTCCTTGTCCGCTTTTTCCTGCGCCCGCGCCGCAACTTTCTCCTCGCGGGCTTTGGCTTGTGCGGCTTCACGCGCCAGTGCTGCCGCTCGGCGCTCCGCGAGAACGGATTCGTCGACCGGCGGTTTTGCTTTCAGCTTTTCGAGCGCCGCCTGCTTGGCCTTGGCGGCGAGCGCTGTGCGCTCCTGAAAGGTAGGCGCTTTGAACGACGGCATATAAACAGCTTCCGATGTCGGTGAGGGTGCGTTCGACAGCTCGATAAGCAAGATTGGCCATTGTGCAAGCGGCGTAACGCGCGCACCGCCGGATGCATCGCCCCTTCCGGACCCGAAACATGACACCACGCACGCTAATCGACACCGCCCAAATTCCCGGCGGCAATGAGCTACGCCTGGTTCAGCGGGGCGACGATTTCATGATCGTGCTCGATCGCAACGAGCTGATGAACAGCCGGATGAGCGGGTCGGAAGAAGCGCTTGCCGTCATGACCTGCGAAAGGCTGCGGAACACGGCCACGCCGCACGTCCTGATCGGTGGCTATGGCATGGGCTTTACGCTGCGCGCCGCACTTGCAAATTTGCCGAGCGCGGCGCGCGTGACGGTTGCCGAATTGGTGTCCGAAATCATCGATTGGGCGCGTGGGCCGATGGCGGCGTTGACGTCCGCTTGCCTCGACGATCCGCGCGTCAATCTTCAAGTCGAAGATGTCGCAGAGACCATCGCACGCGCGGCGGGCACCTATGACGCCATCCTGCTCGACGTCGACAACGGCCCTGATGGCCTGTCGCGGGCGGCCAACGACAGCATTTATTCTATGACCGGGATCGCAAAATTGAACGCAGCGCTGAGGCCAAACGGGATCGCCGCAATCTGGTCCGCCGCGCCCGATCAGGTGTTCGCGCGGCGACTGACGGACAGCGGCTTTGCCGTTGAAGAAGTGACCGTGCGTGCCCGCAGCAACGGCAAAGGCCCGCGTCACACGATCTGGTTTGCACAGAAACCTTAGCTCGAAAGCCGCACCACCAATTCAGGTTGCATGACAACCGACGCAGGGTCTTCGCCGGCAATGCGGCGCAGCAGCAGATCGATCATATGCGCCGCGCCGCCTGCAAAGTCCTGTCGGATCGTTGTCAGCCGTGGCACGGTTTGCTGCGCGATCGGCAGATCGTCGTAGCCAACAACCCGCACTTCGTCGGGCACCGAAATGTCACGCTCGGCAAGCGCGCGGATCGCCGTCATCGCAATCACGTCGGATGCTGCAAAAATACCCTGCGGACGTTCGATGGTCGAACCCAGAAAGCCGACAATGTCGGGATGCGCCGTTTCCGCGACGAGATGCGCCGGGAAGACGGTCGGGCCGTCGGTAAGACCGGCATCGGCCATCGCCGCGCGACACCCCTCGAGCCGCTGTGCGATCTCCAGCGCCCGACTGTCGCCAAAGAATGCAATCCGTTTGCAGCCCTTCGCGATCAGATGTTCGGTCGCGATCCGGCCGCCGAGGCGATTGTCGGAGCCGACCGAGCAATGCGCAAGCTCGGGCCCGTTGCCGCCCCAGACGACGAGCGGGCGATACCGTGCGGCAATCCGGTCGAGCACGTCGGACTGATCCGATTGGCCGATGACCATCACGCCATCGACGCGGCCTGAATCGACGATCCGGTCGAGCCAGCTGGCATCGGACGGAATGACGCGCGACAGCAGCAGATCATACCCCCGCTCGGTCAGGCCATCGGCCAGATAGCCGAGCATCGTCATGAAAAAGGGGTCCGAGATATGCTGCCCTGTTTCATGGCCGAGCGGGATGACGACGCCGATCGCGCCGGTGCGCTGGATGCGCAGATTTCGCGCCATGGCGTTGGGGGTAAAGCCGTGCGCATGCGCCAGTTCCTGAATCCGGACGCGTGTTTTGGCGCTGATAAGCCCGGCCCCGCTCAGCGCGCGCGACACCGTTCCCGGCGACACACCGGCAAGTGCGGCGAGTTCGGCGATATTGCGGATACGCTTTGCGGGCAGGTCGGCCATCCGTGCAACAATGTGCGCAATCGGTCACGAAGCGCAAGCGGCAACGCACGAAATTATCGTAATCGATTGCAAAATTGCTTGCAATCGATTGCTGAACCGATATGCACAGCGCTGGAACGGGTATCAGCCCGCCTTTATGTTTCAATGTCCCGGGAGGATGTCATGACTGTTGCTACCTATCGTACCGGCGTTTCTGGGTTTGCATTTGGCCTCGCACTTATCGCCGCTGCACCCGCATTCGCTCAGGACGCGGCGCCAGCCGACGAGGCCGTCAACGAGGAAATCATCGTAACCGGCGTCGCCAAGGGGCAGAACCGCCTCGACAGCTCGATCTCGATCAGTTCATTGAATGCCGACGCAATTGCCGTTGCTTCGCCTCGCTCTGCCGCTGAATTGTTCCGCAGCCTTCCCGGCATCCGGTCGGAAAGTTCGGGCGGCGAAGGCAATGCCAATATCCAGGTGCGCGGCATTCCCATTTCGACGGGTGGGGCCAAATTCTTGCAAATTCACGAGGACGGCCTGCCGATCCTCGAATTCGGCGACATCGCGTTCGGCAACGCCGACATTTTCCTGCGCGTCGATTCCACAGTCGCACGCGTCGAAGCAGTGCGCGGCGGTTCGGCATCGACCTTTGCATCGAACTCGCCCGGCGGGATCATCAACCTGATTTCGAAAACAGGCGATCAGCAGGGGGGATCGATTCAGGGCACCTTGGGCGTCGACTACCGCGATTATCGTCTCGATGCCGAATATGGCGGCCAGCTGTCCGATACGGTCGATTTCCATGTCGGCGGCTTTTACCGAGTCGGCGAAGGCCCGCGTCGCGCCGGCTATGACGGCAACAAAGGCGGCCAGATCAAGGGCAATGTCACCAAGACATTCGACGGCGGGTTTTTCCGGCTGAATTTCAAATATCTCGACGATCGCGCGATCGCCTATCTGCCAAGTCCCGTCCGCGTCACCGGCACCAATGCCGATCCGAAATATGAGGCATTGCCCGGTCTGAGCCCGAACAACGACACGATCCACAGCATCAATTTCACGCGCGCCGTTACGCTCGACGGCAAAAACAACCGCGATGTCAATGACATCCGCGACGGCATGAATCCGGTCGTCAAAGCGATCGGCTTCGAAGGGCAATTCGAAATCGCCGACGGGTGGACGGTCAACAACAAGTTTCGTTACGCCGACATCAGCGGGCGGTTCAATTCACCCTTCCCGGCAACGGCAGGTGCTGCGCAGGGTATCGCTGATGGCATTGCGACCAGTGCAAACAATGTGATCAACCCGCCGCCGGTGACAGTACCCGCGACGGTCAACCCAGCCCTTACGGGTTCGACATTGTTCTATGCAAATGGGCCTTTGGCAGGACAGCCTTTTGCCGGAACGGCGAACGCGATCGGGATTGTCCTCTTCAACACCAAGCTCAACAGCCTCGACAACATTACCAACGACCTGCGCCTCAGCCGCACCTTTGACGTTGGCTCGGGCAGAGTCGATTTCACCGCCGGTTTCTACAAGTCCCGCCAGAAAATCGATATCGACTGGACGTGGTCGTCCTATCTGCTCGATGCGCAGGGCAACAACGCGGCCCTGATCAACGTTCGCAATCCGGCGTTCATTTCACCGACAAACCCGACAGGCAGCATCACTGACAATGGACTGGTTGCCTATGGGGCGTCGTTTTTCGGCAATTGCTGCCGCCGGACATTCAATCTCGATTTCGATACGAGCGCGCCATTTGCCTCGCTTAGCCATGACGCGGGCGACGTGACGATCGACGGCAGCTTGCGCTATGATTTCGGTCAGGTTCGTGGTTTCGTTGCAGGCGACGGACCGGTCGCATCGTTCGATGTCGATGGAAACGGCGTGATCTCGGTACCCGAGCAGCAAACGACAATCGTGCCGCTGACGGCCCAGCGTCCGGTCAATTACAACTACAGCTATCTGTCATATTCGCTTGGCGCCAATTACAAGCTGGCAGACGATCTCGCGATATTCGGTCGCTACAGCAAAGGCGGTCGTGCCAATGCCGATCGCTTCGTCTTCGGTGGCAATACGAGTGCTTTGTCAGGCGCGCTCTTACCCGGCGCGCGTCCCGTGGACTTCGTCAAGCAGGCCGAACTCGGCGTCAAATATCAAGCCAGCGGTTTGAGCCTCTACGGAACCGGCTTCTGGGCGCGGACCGAGGAACAGAGCTACGAAGCGACGACCCAGCGGTCGTCAGCAAACACCTATCGCGCCTATGGTCTCGAACTCGAAGGGGCGTACCGCATGGGTGGCTTCAATATTGCCGCGAGCGGGACATATACCAACGCCAAGATCACGGCATCGAACGATGCGAGCGTGGTCGGCAAGAAACCGCGTCGTCAGGCCGATTTCACCTACAAGCTGACGCCGAGTTACACGATGGACATGTTCACGGTCGGCGCCAGCGCGATCGGCACGACGGCGAGCTTTGCGCAAGACAGCAATCAGCTGAAACTGCCGGCGTTTACGCAAGTCAACGCGTTCGTTGCGGTTCGGCCTCTCGAACGCGTCCAGATTTCGCTGAACGCCAATAACCTGTTCGACGTTGCAGGCTATACCGAAGCGGAAGAAGGCTCGATCCCAGCCAATGGGATCGTCCGGGCGCGCTCGATCAACGGGCGCACGATTTCGGCGGCCGTCAAGTTCGACTTCTGATCCAAACCGATATTCCTTTTCGGGTTGCATTGAATTGCAGCGAGTGCGGTCGCAGAAATGCAGCCGCACCCGATTTCGGTCAAAGATAGCCGACCGCGCGAAAACTGATGTGGTGGGCGGACCCGAAAATCAGATGATCGTGGACGCGAATGCCCAACGCTTCGGCCGCGCGGGCAAGCTGGTGCGTTGCCACAATGTCGTTACGGCTCGGGCTTGGGTCGCCCGACGGATGATTGTGCGAAAGAAGCAATCCGGTCGTGCCAAGGCGCAGCGCATCTGCGATGATCGGGCGCACCGGCATGACGACTTGAATCGCATCACCGGGATGTTCGCTAACGGCAAGGATTTTCCGCTGTCGATCGAAATGGATGACGCGCAGTGTTTCGACAAGTCCCACAGTCCGGATGCTGCCCCAAGGTCGGGCGAAAACAAACGGGAGTTAGCGCCGGATTTAATCCGTAACGGATCGAACCTCGCGCGGCGCGCGCACGCCCGCCCTGCCCCGCGCCGCCAATGTGGCTTTAAGATCCTCGGGCTTCGGTGCGATAAGAAATCCGAAACTTACTGTGCCGTCTTTCGTTTCAACAACATGATGGATCCGGTGCGCCTGCACAATTCGCTTCATGTACGACCAGCGCGCGACATAGCCGGTGTCCCACCGCTTGTGGACGATGATATCGTGAAACCCGAGGTAGATTGCGCCATAAGCCGCGATTCCCGCCCCGGTCCATACCGCCCATTCGCCCCATGAGCCAGACAAGCCGCCAATCAACAGTGCCATCGACGGTGCCGCAAACATCACGAAATACCAGTCGTTCAATTCCCAAAAACCGGTGCGTTCTTCGTGGTGGCTTTTATGCAAAAACCAGCCGAGACCATGCATGACCCAACGATGAGCGACATAAGCAACACCTTCCATGAAGGCGATCGTTGCGAGGAACAGAAGAAAACCGACCCATATTGCCATTCTGTCGGTATAATCGCGTTCAGCTTCCCGTCACCTTAAAATATTCATGCAATCCGTCCTTACCCGGAGATTATATGCGACCGTTGATCATCGTTTTGCCGTTTTTGGCCGTGGCGGCTTGCGCTACACCCGAATCGCGCGTGCGCAGCGCCTTGCTCGACGCTGGCCTGTCGAAGCCCGTTTCGACATGCATGGCGCAGCGGATGGTCGATCGCCTTAGCCTTGGCCAGTTGCAGAAGCTGTCGCGCCTTTCGGGCTTGCGCAACCGGCGGATCGGCGATCTCACGATCGGCGAATTCGTGCGCGAAACGCGCGGCCTCGGCGATCCCGAAATTTTCGCGGTTGTAACGACCGCAGGGCTCGGTTGCGCGATTGCGTCTTAAAGGGTGCCGTGCTTAAGACTGCCGCAACAGGGCATGGAGCGGCACCAGTGAACATTCACGAATATCAGGCGAAAGAACTGCTGGCGACATTCGGCGTGCCGGTTCCCATTGGCTATGCCGCGATGTCGGATGAGGAAGCCGTTGCTGCGGCGTCCAAACTGCCCGGGCCGCTTTATGTTGTTAAAGCGCAAATCCACGCGGGCGGACGCGGCAAGGGCAAATTCAAGGAGCTCGGCCCCGAAGCCAAAGGCGGCGTTCGCCTCGCCCGCAGTGCCGACGACGTCCGTGCCGCAGCCACCGACATGCTCGGCAACACGCTCGTCACGATCCAGACCGGCGATGCGGGCAAACAAGTGAACCGGCTGTATGTCACCGACGGCGTCGACATCGCGCAGGAATTCTATCTCGCACTGCTCGTCAACCGTGCATCAGGGCGCATCGGCATGGTCGTCTCGACCGAAGGCGGGATGGACATCGAGGCTGTCGCCCATGACACGCCCGAAAAGATCCAGACGCTCGATATCGATCCCGCAACGGGATTTATGGCGCATCACGGCCGTGCGGTTGCTGCCGCGCTTGGCCTGACCGGCGATCTTGCCAAGCAGGCGGCCAATGTCGCATCGAAGCTTTACGATGCGTTTCTGGGCACCGATGCCGAACAGATCGAAATCAATCCGCTTGCCGTTACCGACGACGGCAAACTGCTCGTCCTCGATGCCAAGGTCGCCTTCGACGGCAATGCCATGTTCCGCCACAAGGACTTGATGGAACTGCGCGACCTGACCGAGGAGGACGCCGCCGAAGTCGAAGCGTCAAAATACGACCTCGCCTACATCAAGCTCGACGGGAACATCGGCTGCATGGTCAATGGCGCTGGCCTGGCGATGGCAACAATGGACATCATCAAGCTCAATGGCGAGTTTCCGGCAAACTTCCTCGACGTCGGCGGCGGCGCCTCGAAGGAAAAAGTCACGGCCGCATTCAAGATCATTCTGAAAGACCCGGCGGTGAAAGGGATCCTCGTCAACATCTTCGGTGGCATCATGAAATGCGATATTATCGCCGACGGGATCGTTGCGGCGGCAAAGGAAGTGAACCTGTCGGTGCCGCTGGTCGTCCGGCTCGAAGGCACCAATGTCGCTGAGGGCAAGGCGATCCTCGCGGGTTCAGGCCTGCCGATCGTGGCAGCGAACGACCTGGGTGATGCCGCAAAGAAAATTGTCGCGGAAGTGCGCGCTGCTTGAAAACATGCGTGTCATACGCCACATGCTGTGTAAGTTGACGTTAACGTAAAGCGATTCTCAGGAGCGCCAGATGAAAATCCTCGTCCCCGTAAAGCGGGTCATTGATTATAACGTGAAGCCTCGCGTGAAGGCGGACGGGTCGGGTGTGGACCTTGCCAACGTCAAAATGTCGATGAACCCGTTCGACGAGATTGCGGTCGAAGAAGCGATCCGTCTTAAAGAAAAGGGTTTCGCGACCGAGATCATTGCGGTCAGCATCGGCGAGCAGAAATGCCAGGAAACGCTGCGCACCGCGCTCGCGATGGGCGCGGACCGCGCGATCCTGATCGTCAGCGAAACCGAGGTCGAACCGCTGGGTGTGGCCAAGCTGCTCGCCAAGGTCGTCGAGGAAGAGCAACCCGGACTTGTCATTCTCGGCAAGCAGGCCATCGATGACGACAGCAATCAGGTCGGGCAGATGCTTGCCGCACTGACAGGTCGGCCACAGGGCACTTTTGCATCCAAAGTCGAAGTGTCGGGCGACATCGTCACGGTCACGCGCGAAGTCGATGGCGGACTTGAGACAGTCAGCCTGAAAGCGCCTGCGATCGTTACCACCGATTTGCGCCTCAACGAACCGCGCTATGCCTCGCTGCCCAACATCATGAAAGCGAAGACCAAGCCGATGGCGCAAAAGACGCCAGCGGATTACGGGGTCGATGTCGCCGCGCGCCTGACGACACTCAAGGTTGTCGAGCCTGCCAAGCGCAGTGCGGGGATAAAGGTGCCCGACGTGGCGACCCTCGTTGCCAAGCTCAAGGATATGGGAGTTGCCGCATGAAGACGCTTGTTTGGGTCGAATATGACGCCGCCGGCATCAAGGACGCGACGCTCTCGGCCATTACTGCCGCGTCGCAACTTGGCCACGTGCACCTGATCGTTGCGGGCAAAGATGTTGCCACAGTCGGCGCGGACGCTGCGAAGATCGCAGGCGTCGGCAAAGTCCATGTCGCGGACGACGCTGCATTCGATCACGCGCTTGCTGAAAATGTGGCGCCGCTGATCGTCGAGCTGATGGGCCACCATGATGCTTTCGTTGCACCGGCAACAGCCAATGGCAAAAACATTGCGCCACGGGTCGCGGCCTTGCTCGATGTCATGCAGATAAGTGAAATCCTGTCGGTCGAAAGCGTCGATACGTTCACGCGTCCGACTTATGCAGGCAATGCCATTGCCACCGTGCAGTCGTCGGATGCCAAGAAAGTCATCACAGTGCGCGGCACGGCCTTTGCCAAAGCGGCGCGCGACGGCGGCAGCGGCACTGTCGAAGCTGTGACCTCGACCGGCGACAAGGGAATGTCATCGTTCGTCAGCGCCGAACTGTCGAAATCGGACCGGCCCGAACTGGCAAGCGCCAAGATCATCGTCTCGGGTGGCCGTGCCTTGCAGAACAGCGAGAATTTCCATTCGATCATCGAACCGCTTGCCGACAAGCTCGGTGCTGGTGTTGGCGCATCGCGCGCCGCCGTCGACGCAGGCTACGTCCCCAATGATTATCAGGTCGGCCAGACGGGCAAGATCGTTGCACCCGAAGTCTATATCGCTGTGGGCATTTCCGGGGCGATCCAGCATCTCGCGGGTATGAAAGACAGCAAGACGATCATTGCCATCAACAAGGACGAAGACGCGCCGATCTTTCAGGTGGCGGACATCGGCCTCGTCGGTGATCTGTTCAAGCTGGTGCCGGAGTTGACCGAGCAGCTGTGACGCAGCGGCCATCGTCTGTGTCATTCTGAAACGCAAAATGGCGTTGTCTGACCGCTAACGCAATGATAACCAAACCGAATAAGTTCTTCGGGGGTTTGCATGCTTGGTAAAATTCTGAGCCGCATCACAGCGGCAATGATGTTCGTTCTTGCTGTTTCGACACCTGCCAACGCAGCCGTCATAATCGATCAGGATGCGCTTGTACCGACACCGCCCGTGCTTGGTCGCGTCGTATTGACGATCGGTGACAGAACGCCCGCACCCGGCAGCACCGCGCCAGCGCTCGTCAATGCCAGAGTCGGGCAGAGCGTTACAGCAGGCGTAACAGGCATCTTGAACGCGATCGAGGTTCAGGGTCCGTTCTGGAACCCGGCTTTTGGCACTGCCCATGCTTTTCGCCTCTCCTTGTTTGACGGCGATCTCGGCGGAACGCATTCGCTGGTCGATACAATCGACATCCCCGCATCTGGTTTTTTTCCGACCAACGCCGCTCTCAATAGCGCCACAACTTTCTTTTTTAGCGTCTCCAGCGTCGGCTATGCGGTCCGCCCCGGCAGCAAGTTCAGCTTTACGGCCGAATTGCTCGGCCCGCCCGGCGCATCCGGGCTGATCACAATCGGCAACGTTTCAGGCACGCGCACGTCACCGGTGTTCGAGTATAATAACTATGCCGGGGGCAGTGCTTATTTCTCGAACAACGGGTCGGAATATGCCGCAACGCCGCGCGACGTCGGGTTCCGCACCTATGTCGACGAAATGTCGGTGCCTGCGGTGCCCGAACCCGCAACATGGGCCATGATGCTGCTCGGCTTCGGCGCTGTCGGCTATTCAGTCCGTTCGAAAAAGGTTTCGCGCGTCGCTGCATGAGCGCCAGTCTGTGCAGGCTTCGGTCGGCCTGCCAGCCATAAGGCAAGCACGCCTGCAACGGCACTAAGCATCGAGCCCATCAGCACGCCGATCTTGACGGCGTCGGCTTCGGGCTGGCTCGGAAACGCGAGGCCACCGATAAACAGGCTCATCGTAAACCCGATGCCGCAGAGAAGTGACACACCGTAAATCTGTATCCAGCTTGCGTTTGCGGGACGGCTTGCGACCCCGGCTTTGACCGCCAGCCACACACTGCCGAAAACGCCCACTTGCTTGCCGATAAAAAGCCCAAGCGCAATCGCCAACGGGAGCGACGCAAAGGCCGAACTGCCCCCGCCAAGCGCAACGCCCGCGTTGGCAAAACCGAAGATCGGCACGATCGCAAACGCGACCCACGGATGCAGCGCATGTTCCATTCGGTGCAATGTCGAATTGCGGTCGTCGGGCCTTCCGGGCGTCGGAGTGATCGGCACGGCCATCGCAGCAAGCACGCCCGCAACTGTTGCGTGGACGCCTGACAACAATTCGAAATACCACAGGAGCAGGAACGCCGCGAAATACCAGCCGGGGTGCTTCACGCCCGCGCGGTTCATTGCAAACATGCCCGCAAGCACGGCAAACGACGCGGCAAGCGCCATCAGGTTCAGGCTTGCTGTATAAAATACCGCAATGATGACGACCGCGCCGACATCATCGACGATCGCGACTGTCGTCAGAAACAGCTTGAGCGACGTCGGCGCGCGCTTGCCGAGGAGCGCCAGCAACCCAAGCGCAAACGCAATGTCGGTGGCTGCCGGAATTGCCCAGCCCCGCGCCAGCGTCGGATCGCCGCCGGTGATCGCAAGATAAACAAGAGCCGGAACCGCCATCCCCGCCGCAGCAGCGATGAACGGCAACCGCCGATCGGCCCAGGTCGACAGATGACCATCGATAAACTCGCGCTTTATTTCCAGCCCGACGAGCAGAAAGAACAGGCTCATCAGGCCATCGTTGATCCACAGATGCGGCGTCATCGGCCCCAGCTTGGCGCTCAACACCAGTCCTGTTTCAAGATGCAGTGCATGAAAATAGGCCCAGGCGAGCGGCGAATTGGCCACGATCATCGCGAGCACGGCCGCGGCGATCAGCAACAGGCCGCCGGCGCTTTCCTTGGCCAGAAAAGCGCGCATGGCCGAACGCGGGCGACGGGCAAGGCGGCGAAGCATTATTTTGTGCTACAAAGTCTGGGGCAAGGTGGGAAGCGAATCCGGCCAATCAGCGGATCGTATCGACCGGCCACCGCGCGCATGGGTTTGCCCAAAGCGGCTGGATTGGCTACGTCTTGTATCAGCGGAGGATACCATGGCGACTGCAATGCAAACCCGGACGATGCCCGAAACCGAATGGGCCGCGCGACAGGAACTCGCTGCCGCTTATCGCATCTTCGCGATGATGGGTTGGGACGAAATGATCTTCAACCACATCACGGTGAAGCTCGACGAAGACGGCGCATTCCTGATCAACCCCTATGGCATGCATTTTAGCGAAGTGACGGCGTCCAGCCTCGTCAAAGTCGATATCGACGGCAACAAGCTCGACATCGACAATCCCTGGCACGTCAACCGGGCGGGCTTTGTGCAGCACAGCCTGTTTCACCGTCACCTGCCTGATGCGCATGCGATCATTCACACCCACACAACCGCGACCGTTGCTGTTTGTTCACTCGAAGGCGGATTGCAGCCCGTTAATTTTTACGCGTGCAATTTCATGGGACAGCTTGCCTATCATGACTTCCAAGGTGTCACGGTCCGCGACGAGGAGGGACCTGCTTTGCTGGCGAGTCTCGGCGGCAAGCGGATCATGATGCTGCGCAACCACGGGCCGGTGGTGATGGGCAAGACATTGCCCGATGCCTTCATCAAATATTGGGTACTGCAGCGCGCGTGCGAACATCAGCTGGCAACGCTATCGATGGGGCCGGCAATCCATGTGCCCGCCGACGTCATCGCCGTGCACCAGCGCGACATGCACCAGACCGCAATTCCCGGTGGATCGGGCCGCGCCGAATTCGACGCGATGGTCCGCCGCGTCGACAAGATCGATCGCAGCTGGCGTGACTAGTCTCACCATAAATAACCAGCCGGTCCGTTACCGGATGGACGCGCAGACACCCCTGCTATGGGCGATCCGCGATGCGTCGAACCTGACCGGCACCAAATATGGCTGCGGCACCGGCGATTGCGGCGCGTGCACCGTCGATATCGACGGCAAATCGGTGCGCAGCTGCCAAGTCACACTGGCACAAGTCGAGGGCGCGTTCGTGACGACGATCGAAGCGCTGTCGCGGGACCGTTCGCATCCGGTGCAGCAGGCATGGGTCGCCGAACAAGTGCCGCAATGCGGATTCTGCCAGCCCGGCATGATCATGGCGGTATCGACACTATTGAAGACCAAGCCCAACCCGACCGATGACGAAATCGACGCTGCGATCACCAATATCTGTCGCTGCGGCACCTATAACCGCGTCCGCCGTGCCATTCGCCTGGCAGCGCGCGCGCTGGCGGGCAATGAAACGATAAGCGCAGCACCGCCTCCCGGAATCGATCCGGTCGAGGCGGCAAAATCGGTGCCCGCGCTAACCCCCGCGCCCGCGCGTTGACGTTCCGGACGGCGGCACTTTGGCCCAGCGCATGATGCCACCGGGAAACGGGCTCCACACAGCCGTTCGCACGCCTGCCGCTTTGAGCGCTTCGCCCGTCCAGACATTGCATGTGCGCAGCGCACTATATCGACCGCGCCCGGTATAAAAAACGTCGCGCGCGCCGTAGCCTGGGATCGCGTCGCCGGTTTCGGCGAATGAGCTTTCGATAAACTTAGCCAGTCGCGCATATTCCTCGGATGTGATCCGCAACGGGCGCATATCGGCATCAGCGTAAAAATCATCGAAATGATCGACATGGACCAGCGTCTGTCCGCTGCCGATCAATGCAGACAGCGCCGTGCCGGGGTTAACATCGGCCCATGTCGGCGTGTTCAGATAGAATTCGCGGTCACCCCAGCCGAACAGTAACCATCGTCCGGCACGCGCAGGGTCAGGCAGATCAGATGCCCGAACCCGGCTGCGCCAGTCGATTCCTGTCGCTTCAACAGGCAGGACGATACCGGTGTGAACCCCGTTGCTCGCCAGATAGATCGTCACGCCATCAGCCGGTTCGCGCCAACCCGCGTTAACCGGCACATGACCGAGCACGCCCGCTGCGGCAAAGTAAAGCCCGACCGGCGCCAACAGCAATGCGATCAGGCGGCGGCTTTGCGGTCGCATGGCTGCCAGTGTAAGCGGGGCGCATGACAAGCGCCAGTGAATGGATCATCCCGCAAGACTGGGCACATTATCCGGCGCAGGACCATGCGACATGGGACACGCTGTTTGCGCGCCAGTCCGCCATGCTGCCCGGCCGGGCCTCAGAGGCATTCCTGCGTGGAATCGACGTGCTGAAGCTGTCGAAGCCCGGCATTCCCGACTTTACCGAACTGTCCGAACGCTTGCACGCCGCGACGGGTTGGCGCGTTGTTGCTGTTCCGGGCCTTATCCCCGACGATGTCTTTTTCGATTGCCTTGCGGACCGGATCTTCGTCGCAGGCAATTTCATCCGGCGGCCCGACCAGCTCGATTATTTGCAGGAGCCCGATGTTTTTCACGATGTCTTCGGTCACGTCCCGATGCTCGCGAACCCGGTATTTGCCGATTATATGGTTGCTTATGGCGAGGGCGGACAGCGCGCCGGATCGCTGGGGGCGCTCAAGCGGCTCGCGCGGCTTTACTGGTATACGGTCGAATTCGGACTCGTCCGCGAGAACGGGCAATTACGGATCTATGGCTCGGGCATCGTTTCGAGCCACGGCGAAAGCATTTTCGCGCTCGACGATCCCAGTCCCAACCGCATCGGGTTCGATCTACGGCGCGTGATGCGTACAGACTACCGGATAGACGATTATCAGCAGACGTATTTCGTGATCCCGTCGTTCGATGACCTGCTCCGAACCACGGTCGAAACCGATTTCGCACCGGTTTATGCCGCGCTCGATGCGCTGCCCGAATATGCGGTCGATACAGTGACCGGCGAGGATGTGGTCATCACCCGGGGAAGCCAGAGCTATGCGCGCCGCGCCCGCCACTGATCCGCACTCTGGCCCCACGCATCGACACGCGCGCTTTCGAACGGGGTCGGCAATTGCGTCGGCCCACCATTGGTCGAGCCGAGCCGCTCGGCCAGCTTGATCGACCGGATATTTTCGGGGTCGATCGTATGGATGATGAACGGCCACTTCAGCACGTCGACTGCATAATCCATCGAGGCGGCGGCCGCTTCATACGCATAGCCCTTGCCGGCGAATTGCGCGGATACGCCCCAGCCCACCTCCTCGCCGGGCCAGCCTTCGGGCATCCACGGGCCGATGCGCCCGACCCACGCCCCGGTTGCTTTTTCGATCACCGAGAACATCGCAAATCCGCGGATGTCCCATGCGCCGCGCATTGTGCACAACTGCCGCCATGTTTCGGCGCGGGACGCGACACCGCCGATGAAGCGCATTGTCGCCTCATCCGAATTCATGATCGTCCAGCCATCGAGGTCGGATACTTCGGGGACACGCAGGATGAGGTTTTCGGTTTCGATGACCGGATAGCCGCTCATGCGAAACGGGCCTTGAGGGCGAGCATCGCCAGTGCTGCCTTGGCCGCTTCGCCGCCTTTGTCTTTCTCGGTCGGTCTCGCGCGGGTCAGCGCCCGCGCTTCGTTTTCCACCGTCAAGATACCGTTGCCGATCGCAAGCCCATCCATCGTCAGCGCCATGATGCCGCGCGCGCTTTCGCCGGCCACGATTTCGAAATGATAGGTTTCGCCGCGGATGACCACGCCGAGCGCCACATAGGCATCATAGCGCCCGCTTTCGGCGGCAAGCGATATGGCGCCGGGAATTTCGAGCGCACCGGGAACCGTGATCGTGTCGCTGTGATGGCCAGCGTCTGCGATCGCCGCCCGCGCGCCGTCGAGCAGCAGATCATTGAGGTGGTCGTAGAACCGCGCTTCGACGATCAGTATCTTCGCCATTATATCGCCTCCGGGATGGGCTGCTCACCGACAATATTAAGGCCATAACCTTCGACCGCAATCACATTGCGATGTGCATTGGTCAGCAAGATCATGTCATGGACGCCGAGATCGGCAAGAATTTGCGCCCCGATGCCATAGCTGCGCAAGTCCATTTCGGTGCGCGGCGTGCCGCCGATTTCGCGCGTCAGGCTTTCCGGATCGTTCGGCATCAGCAAGACGATAAGCCCCGCGCCAGCCTTGCCAATCTCCGCCATCGCGCGCTGCAAGGTGCGTTTGCGCGGACCTTGCTGCCCCAGCAGATCGGAAAAAATCGATATGCTGTGCATGCGCACAAGCGTCGGCGTATCGGGCAAGACCCTGCCCATTTGCAGCACGACGTTGGTCGAGCCATCGACTTTGTTGCGATAGGTCATCGCTTTCCAGTCGCCGCCGTAATCGGACGTAAACTGGCTCTCCGACACGCGCTCGACAAGATGATCGTTGCGCATGCGATAAGCGATCAGATCGCGGATCGTCCCCATTTTCAGCCCGTGCAGCCGCGCAAAGACGATCAGATCGTCCATCCGTGCCATTGTGCCGTCGTCTTTCATGATCTCACAGATCACACCTGACGGATTGAGCCCCGCCAACCGCGACACGTCGACCGCGGCTTCGGTATGGCCGGTGCGCACCAGAACGCCGCCATCGCGCGCAATCAGCGGGAAAACATGCCCCGGCGTCACGATGTCTTCTGCACCTTTGCTGGCATCGATCGCGACCGAAATCGTCCGCGCGCGGTCCGCTGCCGAAATGCCCGTGGTCACGCCTTCGCGCGCTTCGATCGATGTCGTGAACGCTGTTTCGTGCCGCGTCCCGTTCGCGCGGGACATGAGCTCAAGACCAAGCTGATCGACGCGCGACTTCGTCATCGCAAGGCAAATCAACCCGCGGCCGTGCGTCGCCATGAAATTGATCGCATCGGGCGTCGCCATTTGCGCGGGAATGATAAGATCGCCTTCGTTTTCGCGGTCCTCGTCATCGACAAGGATATACATGCGGCCGTTGCGCGCTTCCTCGATAATCTGTTCGATGGGCACAAGGGTGGGGCGATCATCGTTCGCGATCAGATAGGCCTCGAGTTTGCGCAACGTTTCGCTGGTCGGATTCCACGCCGCGTCATCGAAATCGCGTAAAGTGTTGGCGTGAAGACCTGCCGCGCGGGCAAGCCCCGAACGCGAAACGCCGCCATCGGCGACATGACGACGAAGTTTTTCGATCAGGGCTGTGCTCATAGGGACCGATGATAACATTTCAATGTGAATGTCAATAGGAATTTCACATGCCAATGGCGGTACTGTCAGTCCGATACGAAGCCGTCTCTCATTGCTGCAGTTATGCGCGAGTCGATATTGCCCTTGGCCAAAAGACATTGGCCCGCGGCAAGCGTTGCCTAACATTTTGTCTTGCATTCAAGACCGCTGCCATGCTGGTCTTTCAGCGCCGCGTTGACAGCACCGGTAACCTCATTCAGCAGCAAGCTGTGGCAGGGCTGGCTGCATGTCGGCCGTGTCGCATCCTTTGGCGCAGCAACGGCCAGGTTGACGGTCGCGGGATGGTCCCTGGCCGAGATCGAGCGCACCGCGATCCAGCAGCGACTGTACGAGCTCCTTGCGATCTTGCACGGGATAATTGCGCAGGATTTCGAGCTTCATCGCTTCGGGCGATCCGCCGCCATGCAGGCTGATCACCGAATACCAGCCGCCGGTTTCAGACGCGGTTAGATCCTCCATGAACCGCGCGACATTGGCGCGATGCGCATAGGGGATGTCGGGACGCCCCCGGAGCAGTTCACTGATCATCGGCGCTGTGTGCGGATTATGATCCTCCTCAGGTGACGGAAGGCCCACGACAAGTCCGCCGGACACTTCGTGCGCGATCCGGTGCATATCGTAAATCTGGTTGGCAAGCAGCAACTTGCCGATATTCGAATAGATTTGTTCTGGCCGGAAATTGCCTGCCGCATCATGTTCGCCGAATGTCGAAGCTGCGACCCCGCACGCGTAAAAGCCTTCGGTGATCTTGATCAATTCGACCATCCGATCACGCAGATGCGGGACGCGGTCGATGTCGAGCCCATTCGCTTCGCTCATAAGCGCGCCCGCCCCGATCAGCAGGTCACCAAAGCCAGCGCGTGCGCCAATGCAACTATGGCGATGGTGCGTCGCATAGTTCGTGGTCATCAAGTGCGCTTCATCGATCTCACCATCGATAAACACCCGGTCCCACGGCACGAAAACCTCGTCGAAATGCACAGCGGCGACCGCTTGCGCGAATTTGGCGCTGAACTTTGCGGCGGCCACGCCGGGCCGGCCCGCGGGGCGCGAAATGACGGTGACGCCTTCGGCATCGATCGGAACCGCACATGCAATCGCGAAGTCGCGATCCGCTTCGGTCATCCGCCGACAGGGGAGCACGAGCAATTCGTGCATGTAGGCACCACCGGTGACGATCGCCTTTATCCCAGAGATTACGACTCCGTCGGCCCGACGCTCCGTAACATGAACATACGACATCGGCTCGGCTTGTTCTGACGGGCGTTTCGAGCGATCGCCCTTGCCATCGGTCATCGCGATTCCGATGGCGAGGTCGTTGGCCTGAGCGTGCGCAATATAGGTTTTTAGCCGATCGTGCTGTTCGCCGCCGGTACGTTCGGCGATTTGCCATGTCGCTTCCCACAGCGCATTGAACGCGTCGTGCGTCAGGTAACGCTGCGCGCAGCCGGCATATTGGCAGGTCAGACGAACCGCCTCGAGCTTTGCCAGCAAATCCTCGCGGCTGCGGTTTATCGCAAGGAAGCGATTGGTCGGTGTACCCGCAAGACCATCGGTGACCATGACGTTGCGGTGGCCATCGTTCCGGGCGAAATCATAGGTGATCCCTGTTGCGTTGATACCGGGCTCGAGCCGTGCATCATCAGCGACTGAGACGACCTGTTCGCCGCCGATATAAACCCTGGGCGTCAAACGACGCAGCGATTCGCGGTATTCAGGTGCAGACATCAACATCGCTTCGCTCCTTTGGCGCGTCGGAATTGGGCCTTGATCGATCCCCATGGGGCATGTAGCTAGCATTGGTCCGGACCAATTGGAACCTCTGATGACAAGTAGCGGTGATATTGCGGTGGACGCTTTTTTCGGCTTACGCGTCCTCGATCTCGCCACGTTTATCGCCGGACCGTATTGCGCGACATATCTGGCCGAATTCGGCGCCGATGTTGTGAAGGTCGAACTGACCGGAACGGGCGACCCAGTACGCAAATTCGGCACCATGACCGAATGTGGCGACACATTGGTGTGGCTGAGCGAGGGCCGGAACAAGCGATCGATCGAACTTGACCTGCGCACGCCGGAGGGGGTCGCGACGTTACAGGCGCTGGCAGCGCAAGCCGATGTGCTTTGCGAGAATTTCCAGCCGGGCACGCTCGAGCGCTGGGGCCTGGGGCCCGACGTGCTCCACGCCCTCAATCCGCGCCTGATCATCGCGCGCGTGTCGGCATACGGGCAGACGGGCCCCTACCGCGACCGCCCCGGCTTCGGCCGCATTGCCAACGCGTTCAGCGGCATCTCTTATCTTTGCGGCGATCCCGGACAGCCACCCTCATCGCCGGGCACCGCGACACTTTCGGACTATATCACTGGCATTTACGCAGCTCTCGGCGTGCTCACAGCGCTGCATGTGCGCGAACGCACGGGGCGCGGTCAGGTGATCGACGTCGGCTTGTACGAAGGCACGTTCCGGCTGCTCGACGAACTCGCGCCTGCCTTTGCGCGGAGCAGCTTTGTCCGCGAACGTATGGGCGCAGGGACAGTCAATGCCGTGCCGCACAGCCACTACCCCACCAAGGATGGTTTATGGGTCGCGATCGCCTGCACCAACGACAAGATCTTCGCCCGACTTGCCGCGGTCATGGACCGCATGGATGTAACGGGCGAAGGCATTTACGGCACGACGGCGAAGCGAGAGGCAAGCCGCGCTGAGGTCGACGCCTTCGTCACGCACTGGACGAGCGCGATGACCCGCGACGACATTCTCGCGGCCTGCGAAGCGGGGCAAGTGCCGTGTGGACCCGTCTATTCAATCGAAGAGATTTTCAGCGATCCGCAATATCAGGCACGCGAAAACCTGATCGAGATCGACGATCCCCGCGCGGGCACCCTGACGCTCCCCAACATCTGCCCGCGCTTGTCGGAAACCCCGGGCAGACTGCGCTGGGCCGGGCGGGCGCTGGGCGCTGACAATGCGGGAGTGCGCGAGGACTGGCTGGGGTGAGGCGCGCGTGATCCAAAAGTTAGTCAAACGTTAGTCCAAGGAACGTCGGAAAGCCGGGCTATTCAGGGTGACGGGTATCCAGATACCGGACCCGAAACGTATATGACCCGGGCGGCAACAAAGCCCGTTTTTTGAAGGCATCGCCGTCGGGTTTGTCGGGGAGTCCGGAACGTCCGGTTTCGGTTAGCTTATGCCTTAACTGGACATTCGTTCATCGCTCTACGCTGGGCTGGGTATTTGAGGTAGCCGTCCGCAGTGCGCTCACTGCAAGCCCAGCAAACAGTAACCCTCCGACAATGACCTGTGGTCCAGGAAGGACCAGCCATGCCGCCGCAAAGAATCCAGCCATAATAGCGTTAATGATCACCAAGATTGATCGGCTGGCGCGATTCGGAGCGTTTGCCGCGACCAGATTTGTCGCCGCTCCAATCACGATGGCGAGTCCGGTGCCAACGAACCACAAGGAGTCCGGAGTCCATCTGGCATAAATCAATGTGGCCAATGCCAGATGCACCAGCCCCAATAGGCCAGCAACGACGGCCAAGGTGATCGTAATTCGACGTTGCATCATGATGCTGGTCTATCACGTTGCTCGAGTAAAATCGGCACGCCGATAGCAATCAGCATAGCTGTCAAGAGGATGACGACATACTCAATGGCAATCGCCTTGTAGAAATGGGCGAACGCTTGGGGAGGCAGCAACTGGTCGATGCCAACAGCGGAAAAGACAGAGAAAGCGATAACTGGGGTCGCCAGTAGGACTGCGGCGCGCAGCCCTCTCAACGCAGTGAGAATAGCACCCACGGCAATTGCGGCGGCCGCACAATAGGCGAGCATTGAAGGCATAGTTGCACCAGCGGCCGAAAGCTGTCCGGCAAGCCGGATATGGAGAACGCCCCACGCCACGGCACAGAAAACCAGTGTCCACTTGGTGGCGTTGAGTATGGTCGTTTGCCTTGTCGCCCGCGCCTTGGTCATGGCCCACAAGCACCCCAAAGCGAACGGCAGCACATTGCCGTCCGAAGCATGATACATTTCAGCCTGCATTGCTCTGGACCACTCCCGCCGCTCAGGAGGAGAAAGCGCTACCGCCACTCGAAGAACAGCATGTGCAATTCGGGTCGCGCCGGACGTCATGCGAACGCTCCGACCACACCGTCCGAAGGTGACATGCGAGAAGATCGCACTTGTTCGGCCAAAGCAATGCCAACGCGTGTCAGGCGATAGGCATGGCGAGCAGGTCGACCTTGTTGTGGTGACGGATGCCACTCCGAATCCAACAGCCCGTGATCGTGAAGCCGCATGAGCAACGGATAGAGTGTGCCCGACCGGAGCCCAGTTTCTTTTGTCAGATCATACCCATAGCGCCAGCCTTGCGGCTTTTCGATGAAAGCCAACAGGACTGCTTGGGTCTGCTGCGAAGTGTTGCTGCGACGTGCCATAGCTATTATCTATATATGTAGAGTTTATGATGCAAGTGTGTTTTTCATTGGTAATCTTGGATCGGGTCAGACTTCTGAGAATTGCGTTTATCGCTGCACGAATGGCAGGTTACGATGCTGTGAAAATGTATCGCTTGCGTCCGAAAGCTCGTCGTTAGCGGCGGTAGATGTCACGTCGGTTGCCTATCCGGATGACGGTAATGAGCATTACGCCATCATCGATGTCGGCAATGATACGCCAGTCGCCGACCCGATACTTCCAAAAATCGCCGAATTCCTTGCCACGCAGCGCTTCGCCTATGCTGCGCGGGTCATCAAGCATGGCGACGCGGTCACGCAGAAAGGTCAGGATTCGTTTTGCAATTTGTGGATCGAGTTTGCGGAGTTGTTTGGCAGCGCTGTCGGCAAGTTCAACGCGCCAGGCCATATTCATCCAGCAGATCGCTTAAGGGAATGCGAGCTTCGGTTCCGGCCCGAACGCGTGCCCGAACCTCGGATGACAAATGGGCGTCCTCCAAATCGTCGATATGTTCGACAATGGCTTCGGTGGCATAAAAAGTCTTTGAACGCCCCGTCAGCGTAGACAGCGCCGCGAGACGGTCTTCAACTTCAGTGGGCAATCTGAGCGACATCGGCATAGCGTTAGGAATATCACAGCGATACACGTATCGCAATACGTATTGAATGTCTGCTTTAGACGGCATCATTTCGACGCCCTTCGTCCGAAAACTTGTCGAAAGCTCCCAGCCTCCCACAAACCCCTCGGCTGGACCCGAAGCCACCCTGCATCACAAAATCACCGGCAGCACATCACCCCCGCTGCGTTTGCGCAATCACGCGTCTCGCTTTCTCGACGATCGGGTAGTCGATGAAATAACCGTCGACCTGGATCGAGGCCGATCCGCTGGTTTCGGCAGCGTCGAACGCAGCGATGATCTTTTCGGCGCGGCTGATTTCCTTTTCGGTCGGCATATAGGCGCGGTTCGTGCGCTCGACCTGTTGCGGGTGGATCAGCAATTTGCCCTGAAACCCGAATTTGACGCCGGTTTCGACCGAATGGGCAAAGCTGGTTTCGTCGGCGAGATCGATGTGAACCGTGTCGATCGGCGGCTCGAGCCCGCCAACGCGCGAGGAGAGCACGAGCCGCCCCCGGGCATGCGCCAGTTCCGGCTCGTCGGCGCTCCATTTCATGCCCATGTCGCGCGTGAAGTCGCCCGCGCCGAAGGAGAGGCGGCGCATCCGCGTGCCACTGGCAATGATCGCGTCGAGTGCATGGATGCCGCGGCCAGTCTCGATAATCGGCATCAGGTCGATCGCGCCGACCGGCAGCCCGCGCTCGCGCTCATATTGTGCCATCAGCCAGTCGATCAGGAACAGTTCCTCGGGCCGCTCGACCTTCGGGAGCACGATCCCGTCGAGCCAAGGCCCGATCACCTGCTCGAGATCGCGCAGGCACCAGATCGTATCGACCGCATTGATGCGCACATAGCCACGGCAGGTCCGCGGCGCCTTAAGTGCGTTAACCACGGTCGCCCGGCTGGCGACTTTATCGGCCACAGCGCAGGCATCCTCGAGATCAAGGATGATGGCATCGGCGCCTGCGGTGAAAACCTTCTCGACCTTGCGCGGGTGATTTGCCGGCGTGAACAAGAAGCTGCGAATGGCGCACGGAGCGGGCTTTGGGTTTGGCTCAGTCATCATCGGCAATTTCCCCTTCGGTTCGTGTCAGATCGATCGAATAGGAGAAGCGTCCGGCGGGGTGCTCGCTGACCGACACCTCGAACAGACGGCCATCGCTGTCGCAGTAGCGGCGGACGATGATGAAGGCAGCGCTGCCCGGTTCGACGTCGAGCGCTTCGGCTTTCTGCGCGGAGAGCGCGCCCGCGAACAGCTCGGCCGTGATATCAGTCGCAAACACGCCGTAATGCTTTTCGATCAGGCGGAACGTCGGCGTTGCCGTCTTGCCGATTTCCACCGCGATCTCGGCATATTTCGACGGCACGTAAATGTCGCTCCAGCAGACGGGCGGCCGCCCGGTCTCGGTCCGGATCGTCTCGATGCGCGCCCAGGCCGCCCCGACCGGGCACTGCAACAGGTTCGCCAGAGCGATGTCAGCCTCGATCATCGTAACGCGGCGTAAGGCAAGACGCGTCTGCGGCGAATATTGCAGCAGTTCGTCCATCGAGTGGAGTTTTTGAACCATCGGTTGCGCCGGTCGGTCAGCGAGGACAACCGTACCGCGGCGGCGCTGGCGGCTGATCATCCCCTTGTCTTCGAGCCGGCTCATGGCTTCGCGAACGGTGAACCGGCTGACCTTGAACCGCGTTGCCAGCGCCTGCTCCGGTTCCAGCTGCGCACCGATCATCCATTTTCCAGCAGAAATCTCGCGCTGAAGCTGATCGGCTATTTCAAGGTATCGCGGCCCCGCGTCTCCGGCCAGTGCCGGTCCATCGCCTTTTGCAGCAATTGCCATTTTTCATTGGTCCAGACCATTGACGAAGTGCTGACCATAGTGGAAACTCGCCCGGAGAAGCAAATCCGGGATCATGATTATTTAGCGCAGGGGAAATCGATATGACCGAAAAAAGAGTCCTGGTAATTGTACCGTTCCCGTTGGATGCCCAAGGCGTCGCGAACAGGAAGGACCAGCTGAGCGCCGTCAACCTCGGCCCCGGCATCACCTTCGATTACAAGCCGGTCAAGGCCGCGCCTGCATTCTACGACAGTCATCACGATTATGTCCTCGCAGATATTTCGATCTTCGAAGCGGGTTTATCCGCGCAGGGCGACGGTTACGACGCCCTGTGCATCGATACGATGAGCGATTCGGGCATGAACGCGCTGCGCTCGGTGCTCGACATTCCTGTCATTTCGCCCGGTCGCGCTTCGTTTCTGACCGCGCTCATGTTTGCCAACAACTTCTCGATTCTGACGCAGTGGGATGCGTGGAAAGGGCTCTATACGAAAACGCTGAAGGAATATGGGCTGGAGCATAAATGCGTTTCGATCCGGTCACCCAATATTCCGCCCGACGTTTCCAATCTGCTCGGTGGCAAAGAAGAGGATGTCTTCCCCAAGCTGCTTGCCACAGCCGAGCAGTGTATTGCCGATGGTGCCGAGGCGCTGTGCCTGGGGTCGACGACGATGCATCAGAGCCACGCGTGGCTGGCCGAGCGGCTTCCCGTGCCGATCATCAACCCGGGGCCGCTGACATACAAGCTTGCCGAGACCGCGCTCGCGCTCGGCCTGAAGCACAGCCGCGCGAGCTATCCAAAGCCGCACGTATTCATGGGCGATATGATCAGTGGAATGCTCGATGGCGGCATGAAAGTGCAGCAGGCAAAGGCTTAAGTCATCGGCATGGACAGCTCGCGGCGTGTTGCGATGGGCGGGCTTTATACGCTGTTCGCGACGTCGCTTATTCAGGTCGCCGCGTCGTTTGCGGTCAGCGGTCCGCTCGCCATTTCGATTGCAATCATCGCAGCGGCGAACTTGCCCGAAACGTGGATCGGCTATTACACAAGCTTGATCTATGCATCGGCCATGATCGGTTCGCTGCTGACGCCGCGCCTGCTGACAGTCGTAACGGTGGGCCAGATCCAGCTCGGCGGTCTGGTTGCGACCGGTATCGGCTATGCACTTTTCACGCAGATCGAGCGCAGCGCGAGCGGACTCGCTTCGGCGGTCCTCGGCATCGTCCTGATGGGGCTGGCATATGGCGTTATCGTCCCGGCAAGCGCTCTGCTTCTTTCGGATCGTTTTGCGCGCCAGTGGCAGCCTCTGGTGGTGTCGATCCGGCAGACCGGGGTTCCGGTCGGCACCGCACTTGTTGCGCTTGTGGCACCGTTGGTGGTTCAGCACTGGGGCTGGCAGTCCACGATCTACGTAGTCACCGCGGTGATCGCATTAAGCTTCGCCTTGTCGGTATCGCCGCTGCTCGGTGCCCGATCGCTCGTTGCTCCAAGCACCACGCGCACAAACATGCTGGCGGCTCAGCGCGAAACGTTCCGTCACCCTTCAACGCAGCGACTGGCGCTGGTTTCGGGCTTTTACGGCCTCAATCAGGCGGCAATGACGACCTATCTGGTACCGAGTCTGGTCTGGCTGCACGCCATGTCGATCGGGCGCGCCGCCGGTTTTCTCGCGATCGCGACGGTCATGGGGGCAAGCGCTCGCATCGCATTCGGGATTACCACTTCGCGCTTCGGTCACCCCTATCGGCACCTTCGGCTGATCGGTTTAGCCTCGGGCGTTGCGTGGGCATTGATTCTGTGGCCCGAACCATCCAGCCTGCGCCTCCTTCTGGGGGCCGCGCTGCTTGGCGCGACAGCGATGGGGTGGAACGGTATTTTGCTGGCGCAACTGGCGCGCGAAGCCCCTGATGGCAAGACAGCGGACGCGGTCGGCGCCGGCACTGCGCTTGCCTATTTCGGCGTCCTTGTCGCGCCGTTTATCTATGTGATGATGCTCGCCGTGTCGCATGACAAGACCATTGCCATAACAACGATCATTGCGCTTTCGATCGGCGTGGGCGCGCTGCTGTTGCGCCGCGATCTAGCGGGTGACTGACTGCAACTGTGTTATCGCATCGGCCTCGCTGATAACTTCTGCATATTTGGCCTGAAGATCGAAAAGATTGGATTCATGCGGTGCCGGGTGGCGATCGGCACAGGCTTCGCGGATCACGAACGGCGCGAAGCCCGATTGAAGGCAGTCGAGCGCGCTCGCCCGTACGCAACCGGACGTCGAAAAGCCGGTAACCAGCACGGTATCGACGCCAAGCGACGTCAGCGTCGATGCCAGCGACGTTCCAAAGAATGCCGACGCATATTGTTTCGTGACGATAATCTCACCCGCTCTGGGCGAAAGATCATCATGGAAAGCGCCGAGTGGTGATCCCGGATGAAAGACTTTCAGTGCAGGCACTTTACGATAGAACAGTCCACCATCGAGCCCACCGGCCTGAAACATGACATTGGTAAACACGATGGGAATTGCTGCGCTGCGCGCCGCATCGAGCACGCGCATGTTGCTCGCAAACGACTCTTCGCACGACGCGTAAAGCGGCGACGCAGGATCAAGGTATGCCATCACAACGTCGATGATCAGGAGCGCAGGCGATTTCCCGAAGGTCAGCGTGCCGTCGAACGCGCCGACATAGTTTTCGGTCACTTCATCAAGCGATGCCATCAAATCACGCCGCTTGCGCGCATGGCGTCAAGCGCCGCGCGGTCCAGTCCAAGCAGGTCTCCGTAAACCTCTTCGTTATGCTGTCCAACGATCGAGGGTGCGGGCGAGCGGATGCTGCTGGGCGTTTCGGAGAGTTTTGGTACGACATTTTGCATCTTGAGCGCACCGTAGCGCTCGGTCTCGACCGTGACGATGGCTTCGCGTGCCTGAAAATGCGGGTCGTCGATCATCTCAGGCGCGCGATACACCTTGCCTGCCGGGATCGAGTGCTCGATCATCAACGCTTCGACTTCGGCAACCGTGCGGCTGCCGGTCCATTCGTTGATCAGCGCGTCGAGCTCGAGCTGGTTGGTCCCTCGCGCGATATGCGTTGTATAGCGCGGGTCGTCAGCAAGCTGCGGCATATCCATCGCCGTGCAAAGCCGTCTGAAAATCAGGTCGTTGTTCGCACCGATCATGAAATCATGGTCGCTGCACCGATAAACGTTCGATGGCGCAACGCCGGGCAGGATCGAACCCGACCGCTCGCGAATAATGCCCATCCGGTCATATTCGGGAACAACGCTTTCCATGACCTGAAGCACTGATTCATAAAGTGCCGTGTCGATGACCTGGCCGCGCCCGGTCCGTGTGCGCGCATGAAGCGCCGCAAGTACCCCCATACAGCCGTAGGTCGCGGTCAGCGTGTCGCCGATCGAAATCCCCATGCGGCTCGGCGGCCGGTCTGGCTCGCCCACGATGTAGCGCCATCCGCCCATCGCCTCGCCGATCCCGCCAAAGCCGGCGCGATCCGAGTAAGGACCGGTCTGACCGTATCCCGACATGCGGGCGATGATCAGCGCCGGATTGATCGCATGCAGTGCATCAGGACCGAGACCCCATTTCTCAAGCGTCCCAGGCTTGAAATTCTCGATCAGAATATCGGCCTGGGCAACAAGCCGCCGAACGAGGTCCTGGCCTTCGGGCACGCGCAAATTGGCCGAAATGGACTTTTTATTGCGCGCGATGACTTCCCAGTTAACCTTGTCCTCACCCAGTCCCCACAGGCGCATCGGGTCGCCTGCGCCCGGCGGCTCGACCTTGATGACCTCTGCGCCCATGTCGCCGAGCAGTTGCCCGCAGAAAGGCCCGGCCAGCAATTGACCGAGTTCGATAACCCGCAGGCCGTTCAGCGCACCCTTGTTTTCCAAGATCTACTCCGCGGCCTGCAAGGTCTGCCACACCGGCTGCACCGGAGCGGGCAGCCCGGTCTCCGCCTCGCACTGCGCGCGCAGTGTCTCGATGTCCGGCCCGAAGTTGAACGTCGGCAGTGTGGCCGGGCGGGCTGCACGCAACTTGGCACGGAGCGCTTCGGTCGCATCCTGATCGACGGACCCGTCATCGTTGGCCACGACGCCATAGGCCTGCGCCCCGCTGACAGTGACAAGGCCCTGCGTGATCTCTTTGGCTACGAGTTCGGCCGAGCGCTCGAGCGGATCGCCCCAGCCGCCGCCGCCCCAGGTGATGAAGTGAAGCTGGTCGCCCGCTTCGACCGGATAGGCATCGGTCTTGTTGCTGATGATGATCTGCGAACCATCTGGCTTTTCCACAATCTTGCGCGATCGCATCGCCGGTTGCCCGCCGTTGACGCCCCATGGCGGCACGAACCACCGGTCATCGTGCGCCGAAATCGTGCCTGATGCGAGAAAGCGGTACGTCATGTGAATGCCATTGCCGCCGCGATGCAAGCCGGCACCCCCGCTGTCGGGTGCCGTATCGTAACGTTCGATTATCAGTGGAAAGTAGCGCTCGAGAAATTCGTTGGGCACGTTGGTGAAGCCCGGCCACAGCGAATGCCCATCGGGTCCATCGCCGAGCGGTCGCCCCGGAATGCCGCCAAAGCCGATCTGGAAGAGCTGGAACCACTCGTTCTTGGCATCATAGCCGGAATAGAAAAGATGCGGTGAAGACGAGAAGCCCGCTGCGTTAAGGAATTCGGGCGTTTTCTGGCCGAGCAGGCCGCCGAGCACATCGAAAATGCGACCGAGCGCATGCGTGCGCCCCGAAAGTGCTGCTGGAAACTTCGGTTTGAGCAGCGAACCTTCGGGAATACGGACGTCGATGAGATCGTAGAACCCGTCGTTAAACAGAATCTGCGGGTCGAACACCATGATCATGTAGATGCCGAAAAACATCCGGAACATGTTTTCGTTCAGGTAGAAATTGATCGAATACTGGCTTTGCGGATCGGTCCCGTCGAAATCGAGGATCACGCGTTCGCCTTCGCGCCACATCGTGCACCGGATCTTGAATGGGCCCGCACCCATCCCGTCGTCGCAGATATAATCCTCGAAACTGACCGGTGCCTCGCCGATCGCATTCGCAATCAGATGTTTCATGGCGCGGTGATTGCGGGCGAGCAGTTCGTCGGTTGCCGAAACATAGACCTCGTCGCCGAACCGGTCGGCCATTTCAACGATCCGGCGCGCGGCGACGCGGCATGACGCGATGAGCGCGTTGAGATCGGCCTGACACCAGTCGGGTTTGCGGGTCTGGTGCATAATCAGCTTGATGACGTCGGCGTTGTAGGCGCCCTTGCTCCAGATCTTGACCGGCGGAATGCGGACGCCCTCCTCGAAGATCGAGCGTGAATCGATCGGCATCGAGCCGACCACCTTGCCGCCGATATCGGCCTGATGGCCGAACATCGCCGTGTAACCGATGAGACGGCCGTTCTTGAAGACGGGTAGTAGCACGAGCCAGTCGTTCGAGTGGCTGACGGCCCCCGCGCAGCTATAGGGGTCCGAAAGCAGGATCATGTCGCCGTCTTCGATCGTGCCCTCATAGCTGTCGAGGAAGCCGCCGATGAAGCTGCCGAACTGGCCGACGATCATCCGCCCGGCATGATCGGCGATCAGCGGAAAGGCGTCGCCCTGCTCGCGAATACCCGGCGACATGGCCGTGCGGCTGAGCGTTGCGTCCATCTCGTTACGCGCGTTGCGCAACGCGTTTTCGATGATGTCGAGCGTGACCGGGTCGATCGGCTGCTTGGTGAAAGGCGTTGCGTTCGTTTCGATGATCTGTGCGAGCATGTTTTTACTCCCTTACGCCAAATTGATCAGGATATTGCCGACCTTGTCGACTTTTGCGACGCAGCCGCTCTCGATGAGTGTGGTCGAGTCCATTTCGACGACGATCGCCGGCCCGGGAATGACGTCACCCTGCTTCAGCAGCGAGCGGTCATAAATGACGGCGGCCTGCTCCTTACCGTCCATCCACAATGTGTGATCGCGCATCTTTGCGTTGATGGGATCACCGTTGCCAACCGGGAGTTCCACCGCAGGAAGACTGAGCGACTGTCCGAGCGCAACAGCCCGCAGGTTTACGATCTCGTGTGGGGTGTCCATATTGAAGGTGAACAGACGAAGATGTTCGTCGTCGAAGCGCTGCAAGATTCCGTTGATGCCGTCGCGCAAAAGCACCTCGGGCGTGATCGTCAGCGGCACCTCAAAAGCCTGGCCGGCGTAGCGCACATCGATTTCGAATTCGCTTTCGATCAGCGCTGCCGGGACACCATCTGAAAGCAGTTCGGCGCGGGTCTGCTGCTCCATTTCGGAAAGCACGGCATTAAGTTCCTCGGCTGTCGTTGTATTCGCCAGTCGCGAAAAGGACCGCGCCGTTTCAGTGCGCATTCGCGTTGTCGCATCGCCGAGCGCGCACAGCACGCCGGGTGAAACGGGTGAAACGGCGGGCCAGCTGCCCATCAGTCGGGCGACCGCATTGACATGAAGCGGTCCGGCGCCGCCAAAGCCCATCAGCGCAAAATGGCGCGGGTCATAGCCCTGCTGGACCGAGATCATCCGGAGCGCGCCGAACATGTTTTCATTGACGATGTCGATGATGCCGCGCGCAGCGGCCATCAGATCGATGCCGAGCGCATCGGCGATCGTCTGCACGGAACGCTTGGCACCGTCGCGATCGAGCTTGAACGTGCCGCCGAGCAGATTTTCCGGCAGGTGGCCAAGGACGACGTTGGCATCGGTCACCGTCGGCGATTCACCCCCCTTGCCATAGGCGACCGGCCCGGGGACCGCGCCGGCGCTTTGCGGCCCGACGCGCAGCGCCTTGGTCAATTCGGGCACATAAGCGATCGAGCCTCCGCCTGCACCGACAGTCTTCACGTCGAGCGACGATGTCCGGACAGACAAGTGCCCGACATCGGTCGTGCGAACCCGCCGCGGCTCGAGATTCTCGATCAGCGCGACATCGGTCGACGTGCCGCCAACGTCGAGAGTCAAAATGTTCTTTAGCCCGGCGTTCCGCGCAACCCAGAGCGCACCGGTCACGCCGCCCGCCGGTCCCGACATCAGGATGTTGACCGGGTGTTCCTCGGCCTTCTGCGCCGACATCAGTCCGCCGTCCGAACGCAGCAGCGAGAGCTTTCCGGCCATGCCGGCCTTGGCCAGCTTGTCGCGCAAGCTGGCGACATAGCGCCCGACGACCGGACGGACGGCGGCGTTGGCGACCGTCGTCAACGTGCGCTCATATTCCTGCATCTCGGGAAGCACTTCATGGCTGAGCGAAACCGGAACATCCTGCATGATTTCCCGGGCCATCGCGCCAATGCGCTTTTCATGATCGCCGTTTACGTAGGCGTTGATCAGCGACACCGTGATTGCCTCGACGCCCTGCGCCCTCAGCTTGGCGAGCGCTTTGCGAACGCTCTCCTCGTCGAGCGGACGAACTTCTTCGCCCTGCGCATTCATGCGACCGCCAACAGTGACAGTATCCTCAAGCGCCGCCAGCGGCTTAGGCTTCGGCCAGATGATCCAGCCGGCCAGCCCGCCCGGCACATAGGATCGCGCGATCTGCATGACGTGGCGATAACCCTCGGTCGTGATCAGGCCGACGCGCGCGCCCTTGCCTTCGAGCATCGCATTGGTCGCAACGGTTGTGCCATGCAGGAAAAATTCGATCTGCGTCGCATTGATGTCGGCGTCCGCACAAATGGCATTGACGCCCGTCAAGATGCCCTCCGAACTGTCGTGCGGCGTCGATGGCGTCTTGTGGCGCCAGAACGCGCCGGTCGCTTCATCGAAAAGAAGCAGATCGGTGAAAGTCCCGCCAACGTCGACGCCTAATCGGTAACCCATTCGTTCCCCCTTTTTTTAATTATGCCGCTTTGGGAAATGGTGGCGCCAGCGCCACCATGCCCGGCAGTTTGCGCGCCATAACGCCTGAAAGCCATGTGCTGGTCTCAACCAGCATTCCCAGATGCAGACCCGTCGCGATTCCGGCGCGTTCGAGCATGTAAACGACATCTTCGGTTGCGACATTGCCCGCAGCACCCGGTGCGAAGGGGCAGCCGCCGAGCCCGCCGATCGATCCATCGACAATCGACGCGCCGGATGTGATTGCTGCCCAGACGTTGGCGAGGCCGGTCCCGCGCGTATTATGAAAATGGACACGCACCGGCAACGGCGCAATTGCCGCACACACCCGCGTGACCAGCCGTGCGACATGCGCCGGATCCGCAACACCAATCGTATCGGCAAGCGCAATTTCGACGGCGCCGCCTTCACCCAATCGGACCGCCATATCGACCACGCGGTCTTCGCTGACTTCGCCTTCGAAGGGACACCCGAACGCAGCACCGATTGTGGCTTGCCCGGTCAGACCCGATGCCGCCGCAAGCGCGATGATTGCACATGCCGCGTCGACCGACTCGTTGCTGCTCTGTCCTTGATTGGCGATTGCGAAGCGATCGGTTGCCACCGCGACGGCGCCGAGCTGGTTGATCCGGCCCGTCGCAATCGCGCGGTCCGCACCGCGGGTATTCAGTGCCAATCCGATGTAGATCACGTCGTCGCGGCGCGGCAATCCGGCGCAGACCGCTTCTGCATCTGCCATTTGCGGCACCCTCTTGGGGTTCACGAAACTTGCGACTTCGATCCGGCGCACGCCTGCTGTCAGCGCTCGGTCGATGAGGCTCAGTTTGTCCGCCGTCGCGATCAGGGCGTGTTCATTTTGCAGCCCATCGCGCGGCCCGACTTCGACAAATGAGATCGCAGCAGGAACCATGGCGAGAGCTTGCCATGTTTGGATACAAATTCAAGCAATGATTCTATTTATTTTCCGGAAGGGCTTGAGAGATCGCCGCCCCGTCCGGCCGCCGAGAAGGTGTGAAATGCCCGACGGATATGCGTTGCCATGACCGATGCCGCCCAGACACCATCGTGGCTGGCAAAAGCGGCAAGCAAATCTTCATGCTCGCGATGCGATCTCAACAGATCTTCACGGTCGAAGTTCTGGACGGTCCGCCAAACGATCGGTTGCTCGACGATGCGCGCAAGGATCTTGGTCAAACGGGCCGATTCGGCAGCCTCGGTGATGCCACGGTGGAAGGCGCTGTTATGCGCAAGGAAGTCCGAAACGTCCGGACAGCGTGGCGCGATCGCAGCGCGAATGGCGCTGTTGCAGTCTCTGAGCTGCTCGAGTCGCAATGCGGTCATGCGCTCGGCGGCACGCTTGGCAGCATGGCTTTCGAGCATCCCGCGCAGCTCGAACGCCTGTTCGATATCGTCGAGCGACCATTCGGCCACGAAGCTGCGCTGCGTCTCGCTGCGGTACACCAAAAGGTCCGTCTCGAGCCTCCGCAATGCCTCGCGAACAGGTGTGCGCGAGACGCCACAGCGTTCGGCGAGCTCCTCCTCGCGCAACTGCGAACCCGAGGCCAGTTCACCCGCCAGGATCATGGCCTTGATGGCGCCATAAGCCCGGTCCGACGCACTGGACATGGTTTCTCCTCCCGGCTTGACTCGCCAATAATGTATACATAGTCTTTCCGCACAGTCCATGAAATTGGGGGTGGAAATGGCAGTCGAGCACCGGATCAAGGTCATCGTTCCGATCCCGATGGATGCCGCTGGCGTCGCCAACCGCGCCGCACAACTGCCGCCCGCCATGATCGCGCCGGGTTTCAAGCCAGAGTTTGCCGCGGTCGGCTGGGGTGCGGCACTTGGTGACAGCTATCATGACATGCTGCTGATGGACTGGACCGTTTTCCAGGCAGGGATCGATGCCGAAGCCGAGGGCTATTCGGCAGTGGTAATCGACACCGTGAGCGATTCGGGGCTGCGGGCGCTGCGCTCGCGACTGTCGATCCCCGTGGTCGGCCCTGGCGAATGCGCGTTTCACATGGCGATGATGCTGGGCAAGAAGTTCACCGTGTTGACGATGTGGGACGAATGGTTCCCGCTCTATGAAAAGACGCTGACCGAATATGGCTATTGGCCGCGCTGCGCATCCTTGCGGTCGATCAGGACGCGGCCCGATGTCGCCGAACTGCTCGCCGGCAAGGAGGAGGTCATCTTCGCCAAGCTGAAAGCCGAAGCCGAAGCCGCGATCGCCGAGGATGGCGCCGATGTCATCGTGCTGGGATCGACCACGATGCACCAGTCGGCCGGATGGCTCGCCGAGAATCTGCCCGTCCCGGTGATAAACCCCGGGCTGGTCGCCTATAAACAGGCCGAATTGCTGGTCCAACTCGGACTGTCGCACAGCAAGAAGGCCTTCCCCAATCCCGAAGTGGGTAATGACAACGGCATCCGGAAAGGGAGCGCATGATGGCAGACTGGGCTGAAGCGGGCGCGGGGCAAACACCCCTGCCCTACCCATTTTATATCGACATCGTGACCAAGCGCTATTTCGATGGCGTCGACAACAAAGCGATGGATCAGGTGCTCGATTGCTTTCACGATGATGCCGTGCTGACCGAAGTGACGTCGAACACCGTGCACGATGGCAAGACGGCGATCCGCGCGATGTTCACGCGGCTTTTCTCCGATTTCTCGGCGATCTGGCACGGCAATTTCGTTCACACAGCGGACCCCGACAGCAATTCGGTCTGCTCGCAGTTCACTGTGCTGATCACGCCCGCGGGCGGCGACGAACTGCGCTACGAAAACTGCAACCGCTTCTACCTCAAAGGCGACAAGTTCCAGCGCGTCTATGTCTACATGAGCGGCGACAATTTGCTGAAGGAAGGAGACGCCTGATGCAGTATGAACCCACCCTCACCCGCGCCGAACTGATCGAGCTCGCGACCATGCGCTACTTCGGCAACGTCGATAAAAAGGACATGGACGCGACGCTCGCCTGCTTCAACGACGAAGCGCTGCTCTGCGTCCAGACCGCGTTCACGCGCCACGCGGGGAAAGCCGCGATCCAGCGCATGTTCGAGGATTTCTTCGGCGCCTTCGAAACGATCGTGCACAAGGATTTCGTCTGCACCGTTGACGAGGCGAACGGCCGTATCACCGCCTCGTTCGAAGCGGTGCTGACCGGGCACGACGGCAGCGTGACGCGCTTTTACAACACCAATTTCTGGCGCGTCCGCGACGGCAAGTTCCAGGAAGTTTACGTCTATTTCAGTGGGTCGAACGTGCTTGTTTGAAGCTGCGGCGTGATGGTGTTGGTGGCGGGAAGCGACAACTTTTCGGTCATTGGTTCGTCGGGTATCAGCGCCTCAAAGCGGTCGTTCCCTGTTTCGTTGAGTTCGCGTAGGAACGCACCGGAAAGGCACGCAGGATGACCGCCAAGAAATCGCGAATCATGTATATTGAAGACAAGTCCGAGGGATTAAACGGTCCCGCACGGATTGGTCGCGTCATGCTATCGAAGTCAGGGCAGTCGGTTCATTATGACGGCCGAACCTTTCGGCGCCTTGGCGGGCTAGGTTTCAAAGCTAACTACTTTGAGACTGAGACAGGAGCGCACTTCTGGATTTCCGGCCCGCGCAAGGATGGCGGTGATCGTCTTTATGAGGGGAGTGCCAAGCCGGTCGAGATCGACGTTGACGTGCAAGCCGAATATTGGGCTGACATACGGGGGCAAAGCCCGCGACGCTAAAGGTCTCTTGCTGGGGCGGCACGCGACAACTTTTCGGTCGCAAGGGCGGCTTATCGCTTTTCTCAAAGCAGACCCCATTGGTGAGGTCAACAAGAAGGTGACCGAAGGTATGACTTCAACGGGCAATTGGCGGTCGCTTCCTCGCTTTCCATTTGGCGATGGCCCCGAACTGGCCGATGAGTTGCTGAACTTGATCCTTGCTGGCACAAAAAGGGCAACGTGCTGGAGTGCTGCGGAAGGGTCAAAAAACGCAGTCGTCGGCGAGCGCTGGGTCGTCGAAGACGGAAGTGGGTGTCCCCGGGCTGTGCTTGAAACGATAGAACTGTGCACTGAACGCTTCAACAACGTCAGTGAAGACTTTGCTGCTGCCGAAGGCGAAGGCGACTTGAGTCTGACGTACTGGCGTGATGCACACGAATCGTATTTCACAAAGAACGGCGGCTTCGATCCAGAGATGCTGTTATGGTGTGAACGGTTCGAGCTGATCGAGGTTTTGCCACTGCCCGATTAGAGTCATTGCCGTTCGCAAGCGGACCTTCCGCAATCCCCAACTTACTTGCCATACGTCCAGCCCGTCGCAACGCACATTGCCGCAAGCGACCACCCCCTAAAACGGGATCGCCCGCTCCGGCTGCGCGAGGATCGTGGTGCGATACATCAGCCGTTCGTGGGTGCCGTCGAAATCGTCGCGGCGGTGCATCGAGCAGGCGTTGTCCCAGAGCAGGCCGTCGCCCAGGGCCCAGTCGTGCCGGTAGATGAACTCCTCGCGCACTTGCCAGGCGAAGAGTTCGTCGAGCACCGCGCGGCTCTCGTCTTCGGGCAGGCCGCAGATTTTCACGGTCATGCCCGGACAGATATAAAGCGCTTGCCGTCCGCTGTAGGGATGCGTGCGGACCAGCGGGTGCGCGATGTCGGGGGTCAGGTTGGTCTGCTTGGCATTGGTATCGGTCGAATACATCTGGTTGAACGCGACATAGGACTGGATGGCGTTGCGTCCCTGCACGACCGCCTTCAAATGTTGCGGCAAGCGGGCAAAAGCAGTGGCCATATCGGCAAAATGCGTGCCGCCGCCGACCGGCGGGATCTTGATTGAATAGAGCAGCGACCCGATCGCGGGCTTGGGCAGATAAATCTGGTCGTAATGCCAGCCCACTTCGCCATCGGCGAGCGCGCCGGTCGGCTTGCCGTCCTTGCGGATGTTGGTGATCTGCAAGAGCTCGGGATGCGTATCATTGAGCCATTCCTCGCGGATGTGGATTTCGAGCGGGCCGATTCGGCGGCTGAAGCCGACATGATCATCCTTCGACATCGATTGCCCGCGGAACAGGAGCACGCCGTACCGCAGCCACAGCGCCTTGATCTCGGCGAGTGTGTCGGCGTCCATATCTGCCGACAGCGCGACGCCGAGGACTTCGGCGCCGAATGCCTCGGTAAGCGGGCGAACCTCCAATGCCTTTGCGACCATGTTCTTCTTCCTCTCAGTTCGTTGATTGATGCGCGCCTGTGACTTCGGCGATGACTTCGTCAGTGCTGGCAACGCGCCCCCACAGCCGCCGGAATGTATCCTCGAAAGCGGATTGCATCCGTTCGCTGCAGGTGCCGGTCGCGTCCGAGACAAGCACGACGCCCAAACCCCGATCGGTGGCCTCCATGCCCGTCATGCCGACGCAATTGTTGGTCGATACCCCTGTGACGATGATCTCGCCGATGCCCCGGCTGGCAAGATAGGCGCCCAAGCCCGTCGAGGCGAACCCGCCCATCGTGACCTTGTTGAAGACCGGCTCCCCGGCGAGCGGCTGAAGCGGCCCGACAATTTCGTGCTCCAGCGTGCCCGCATGATTGTTCGTCGCCTCGAAAAACGGGCGCATATGGCGCGGTGCATCGCTGTAATCGGGCCGCTCGCTGCCCACTGTCAGGTGAATGACCGGCGCGCTGGCGGCGCGAAAGGCCGCAAGCAGCTTGCCGATATTGGGGATAAGCAGCGCATCGATCCGATCGAACCGGTAAGCTGCACTTTCCAGCTGGCCGCGCGCATCAAGCCATTTGCCAAGGCCATGCAATCGGCTGCCGCTCGCATTTTGCATATCGACGACGACAAGCGCGCTCGTCTTCACATTGAGTGTGACCGGTGCGGTAAAGCCCTCTACGTAATTTCCCATTTGCTCACCATATTGATTGGTCCGGACCATTAGGTTAGCATCAGCGAACCGTAATGCAAATGCAGGATCAATCGTCAGGGGGAGGTCAGAATGAAATTATTCTATTCACCGTTTCACACGTTCGCGCACAAGGTGCTGGTGACAGCGCATGAATGTGGCCATTGGGACCACATGGACCGGATCGCGACTTTCCCGTTCAAGAACAACGACGGCGAGGATTGCGGCGACGCCTACGACATCTCGGCGATCAATCCGCTCGACAAGGTGCCGACGCTCGTGACCGATGCGGGGCAGCCGGTTTTCGGCAGCCAGGCGATCTGCGAATATCTCGACGCCACGAGCCGCGCGCGTCGCATGTACCCTGACGCTGGTCCCAAGCGCTGGGACGCGCTGAGCCGCATGTCGCTGTGCGATACCATTTTCGAATCGACAGTGCAGATGGTGATGGAGCAGTGGAAGCCGCAGGCGCAATGGAACATGGGGCTGTTCACCTGGCTATGGCCAAAGTTCAATGCCGGACTCGACTATCTGGAGCGTGACGCCAAGCGCGGCTGGGAGGATTTCGATATCGGCCACGCATCGATGCTGCACGCAATCAGCTATTTGGGCTTTCGCGCCGAGTTCTACGAAGCCAAGGATCCGCTGTTCCCAAACTACAACTGGCGCGCGGGTCGTCCTGCGCTCGCGGCCTGGTATGAAGAAGCGCTGATGCGTCCCTCGGTGCAATCGCATCTGAACAAGCCGTTCGAAGGTGACAGCAGCGCCGAAGCTTGCCAAGCGGCATTGCAGGAATGCTTGCGGCTTAAAGAAGCGCAAAGGGCATGATCGATCTTTATTTCTGGCCGACGCCCAATGGCCACAAAGTCTCGATCGCGCTCGAGGAAATGGGCCTTGGCTATACGGTTAGGCCCGTGCGGATCCTCGATGGCGACCAGCATGATCCGGCGTTTCGCGCGATCAGCCCCAATGCACGCATTCCTGCGATCGTCGATCATGACGGGCCAGGCGGCGTGCAACACACCGTTTTCGAATCGGGCGCGATCTTGCTGTATCTCGCGCAGAAGGCCGATCGCTTCTGGCCCGGCGATCCGGTCGCGCAATCGAACATTACCCAGTGGCTGTTCTTCCAATGCGCCAATATCGGCCCGATGTTTGGCCAATGCGGACATTTTCGCGGCTATGCGCCCGAGCATATCCAATATGGTGTGGACCGCTACTGCGGCGAGACGGCCAAGCTCTATGCGTTGATGGACTCGGTATTGGCAGGGCGAGGCTATCTGGCGGGTGATGACTATTCGATCGCCGACATGGCAACTTATCCGTGGTGCGCCCCGATCATTCGCGCGCTTCACGCGATCGACATCGATGATTTTCCAAACGTAAAGCGCTGGGCAGGCGACATCGAAGCGCGCCCAGCCGTCCAGCGCGGCATGGCGGTTCTGTCCGACGTGATGAAGATCGGCGATCCCGATCCGGCGGCACGCGAAGCCCTTTTCGGGAAACGGTGACCGGGGAGCGGCGTTTTCGCTTGGCTCCCCGGTGTCGGCTCAGAACTTGAAGCCGACTTCCAAGCCATAATAAGCCGTGCCGCCTGGCGAGATGAAATCGCCGCCGAATTCAGGCGCAGGAATGACTTCCGCCAGATATTTCCGACCCAGCGCATTGTTGGCAAAGCCGGCAAGGCTCCAGTTCTTGCCGCTGATCGTTGCCCGCAGATTCAGGATGCCATAGGCGTCCCGCTGCGAATTCTTGAAATTGCCCTCGCCGAACGCACCCTCGCCAAAGAAGATATTGGGCACGTCATTGTCCTGAACGGTATGGAAGAACGTCGGTCCGGTGATCCGATAGTCCGCGCGGAACGCGACATTGAGGTCCTCATTCAAAGGCACATCAATCTGCGAACCGAGATTGATCGTAAAGTCAGGCGTATAGGGCGCCTTGTTTCCAACCGTATAGGGTCGCGCACTATTCTTGCGGATCTTGCTCTTGGTGACGTTGGCCGACCCGAAAATGTGCCATCCCTCGACAACACGAACATCGAGCGCGCCTTCGCCGCCATAGAGCCTGACTTTATCGATGTTCGAGACGACGCGCAGCAAGCCAAAGGGGCCGACAAAGAATTCGAAGAACTGCTGATTGGTCACGTCGGTGTAATAGCCAGTCAATTCATAGGTGACCCGGCCATCGAGGAATTTGCCCTTCATACCCGCTTCGAACGCGCTGTCGGTTTCCTTACGATACTCGTCGTTGATCGAAAGACCGGCGTTGATCGGACCGGCAAAGAAAGACGTGCCGTTGTTGAAATAGCCGTTGATGATAGCGCTGCTGCCGCCAGCGTTGAAGCCGCCGGCCTTGAAGCCGATCCCCCAGTTGGCGAACAGCGTCAGCGTTGGCGAAGGTTCGAACGAGAGCGTGACCTTGGGTTCAAGCTGCCGGTAGACTGCACTGCGGGGACCGAGGATGCCGCTGGGATTATACGCGGGATCGAGCCCCGGGTTGAGGAAATAATTCGCAGGCGTCGCCGCCGTTCCGTTTGGATTGCCAGTCAACGGATTGCCGACCCAACGGGTCAGCCGCCCCGTCGGAATGTTGTTGGTAACCTTGCGGTCTTCGACGTCGTAACGCAGCGCGACGCCGAGCTTGAACACGTCAGCGAACTTATAATCGATCGCGCCGAAGACTGCGTAGACATCGGTCTTGAAGCTGTCGTCGGCCAGCGCCTCGGTCCGGTTGGCTGCATTTGTCGTGTAGCATTCGCGAACCACGCCGCGTCCTGTGTCGAGGCCAAGATTGATGCAGACCCGCCGATCGATATGCAGGAAATAACCGCCAAACTGCCAGGTCAGCGGGCCATCGGTGTTGGAAACGAAGCGCAGCTCGGCGCTGATATCTTCCTGATAGCGCCGCTGATATTGCGTGCCGTCGCAGGTCCGCGGGCTATAGGGCTGCGAGGACCGGAAACCGCCCACGGTCTGGAACGGCTCCTGCACGATGACGCCCGCCGTCCCGGCAACGGATGCGATACAGGTCGCCTCGCCATCGAAGAAGCCGAAAGCACCGCTCGTGCCATCGGCGAAGAAGTCGTTCTTGATATTGCTGTAGGACACATAGCCGTTGAGCGAGGCAAAGCCGAGATCGGTTTCGAAGCGCGCCGAGGCCTCGACGGTTTCCTGGTTGTTCTCCGGATCGATGTTGGGATCGAACTTGAACAGGTGATTGTTCACGTCGATGTTCGAATCGACCACCGAGCTGATCGAAAACAGGTTCGGGATCTGGAACGCTGCGTTGAAGGCGATCGCGCCGCCTTTCAGCTTGCCATAGCGACCCTTCAGATCAATTTTTGTCGCTTCGCCAAGCTTAACGATAAGGCGACCGTTGATATCGAAGCGCGAGAAGTCGTCGATCGACGCGGCTTTGGTCGAGTTGCCGGGATATAATGCTGTGTTGGCTGCCGTCGGCAGAAACGTGTTGCGAAAAAAGCCGTCCGAACTGCCATAATCGCCGGAAATCGCAAAGCCGATCGAGTCCGAAAGCGGGCCACTGACATAGCCCGATGCGGTGTAGGTCTTGTTGCTGCCGTATGAAGCCTTGCCTTCCAGCTCGAGGCGGTCACCGGGTTCGCGGGTTGTGATCACAATGGCCCCGGCAGCAGCGTTCCGGCCATAGATCGCGCCTTGGGGGCCTTTCAGGACTTCGATCTGCTTGAGCGCGCCCTGGTTTTGGTTCAGCGCCGACGTGTTCGTCTTGAGGATCCCGTCGACGACGAGCGCGACGTTGTTTTCCGCGTCACGCGCACCGTTGAGGCCGCGAATGTTGATCTGCGTGTCACCCGCTTCGGCCGTGCCCGTCACGATGCTGACGCCGGGGGTCAGCTTTACGAAATCAGCGGCAACCTTGACGCCGGTCTGTTCGAGCGCCTTCGTGGTGAAGACCGTAATCGATGCGGGCACATCCTGAAGGGTTTCGGACTGGCGGCGGGCTGTGACGACAATGTCGCCGGCCTCGGCTTCTGTGCCGGCTGTGGATTGTGCAAACGCCGGTGCACTAGCGCCTGCCAGGGCAAAGCCGGCAACCGTCGAGAGAAAAAAACTCTGCAATTTCATCGACATCATAGTCCCCCTTTGTTGTTCATTCAACATTCGTCCCGTGCAAACGCTATCCCGATCGGACGCCGGCATGTTACGCTGTGCGGTCATTTTTTTTCGACCAATTCTGAAAGAGTATTTCAAGAAAAAATGAATGTCAAAGGTCTGGACCATTAATGTGATTGCGGCGCGGGGTAATCCGAGGAGGGCCGATGTCCGCTGGCTGCTTTCGCAGGTGTCGGCCGACTGCGAACCCATCGCTCATTTGCGCGCTCATGTGCAGATTGGCATTGGTTAAGCCATGAGGATTTGGCACGCGGCAAATGCTGCCGCTCGTCGTGTTCTATAAGTCAGACGCCTGGCAGGATGGGGTGCTGTCAGTCCGATGCGAACCCGTCTCTGGTTGACGCACTGATCCTGAAGCGGGCGAGAGCCTAGGCCATGAGGGTTTGGCACTCGGCCAAGGCGGCCGAGCGTCGTTTCTAGTAAACCTGACGACTGACGAGATGACGTTCCTGGTTGAAGTGGTTGTGGAAGTTAGCGTGGACGCTAGCGAACTTCTGTAACGACTTCATTTGCCTGAACCTGAGCATTGCCCGCTCTCGTCTTCGGAACGGCAAATGGCTGTTCTCCGCTAGGTTGTTTGCCCAGCGTCCGACCTCCTGTTTGTCGGCGTTGCCGAGTTCGACCATCGCTGCACGTTAGGACTTCAATCGGTCGGTGAGGTAGCGAAATTCGAGCGTTTAGATTTCGTGATGAGCACCGACCCGCATTGCGCTTGCCCTTTCGAGTTTTCCGATTATGAAAACTTCAACGAAAGGCAAGACGATGTCGACCGAAATTCCCCGCCCATATCTGATTTTCCTTGGCGAAGCGGTCGATGCGCTCGATGCCAAGACCGGAGCGGGGTTGGCGGAATGGCGGCCCGAATGGTGTGCGGGGCAATATCGTTTCGCGGGTGGCCAGTGCGACCTCGGCCTGCCCGATATGACTCCACGGGAGGCGCGAGCCAAAGGTATCGCAACGATGGTGATCGGTGGCGCAACCTTCGGAGGCAGGCTGACGCCCGCATGGATAGCGGCGATTGACGAGGCCATCGATGCTGGCTTGAACGTCGCGTCGGGACTGCACGACCGGATGCGCGATAACCCTGAACTAGCGGCGCGCGCGAAGGAAAAGAACGTAGTTTTGTTCGACGTTCGGGGACTGCCGCCGGGATATCTGCCGTCTGTCGCGACGGGCCGCAAACGCAGCGGTCGACGCTTGCTGACGGTCGGCACCGATTGTGCCGTCGGGAAAAAATTTACGGCACTCGCCGTCGAGCGAGCGATGCGCGCAAAGGGTTGGGCGGCGACATTTCGCGCAACGGGGCAAACCGGGGTCTTGATCAGCGGCGGCGGCGTCGCCATCGATGCCGTCGTCGCGGATTTCCTTGCCGGCGTCGTTGAGGATTTGTCGCCCGATGCCGCGCCCGATCACTGGGACATCGTGGAGGGACAAGGCGCGCTACATCACCCCGCCTACGCTGCCGTCAGCCTCGGCCTGTTGCACGGTAGCCAACCCGACGTCTTCATAGTTTGCCATGACGGGTCCAGACTGCTCGTAGAGGGCTATCCCGACTTCGTCCTGCCGAGTATCGAACAGGTGATCGAGCTGACCATTGCCAATGGCCGCCGTGTGAACCCCGACATTCGCTGCGTGGGGGTCGCAATCAATGGGTCGCAAATGGACCGTAGCAATGCCGAGGCAATGAAGCGCGAGATTGCTCTGCGTACCGGTTTGCCAGTTTTCGACCCAGCCATCGACGACTTGCGTGACCTTCTCACTGAAATTGATCCACGTTAGCCGTTGCCAACGCGGCCGAGGTTTCATAAGATTTTCATGATGAAAATTGCCGAACGTTTGCCGACCCTGCAGGATATGAACGATCCCGGGGGGGCGTTACGCGCCTTGCGTGCGCAGCGCGGCTGGACATTACAGGAACTCAGCAAGCGGACTGGCCTGCCGATTTCGACGCTGTCGAAGGTCGAGACGAACAAGATGTCGCTTACCTATGACAAGATGATGCGCATTGCGACCGGCTTGAACATCGATATCGGTGTCCTATTCGCGGCGCCGGTACAGCCCGAAGCGACAAGTGCAGCGCCGTTAACCTCAGGACGCCGCAGCATTACCCGCGCGGGTGAGGGTCATCTGATCGAGACCGACAGTGTGATCCAGCACTATCCAGCAGCCGATTTGCTCGGCAAGCAGCTGGTGCCAATTTTCGTGGAGGTTAAGGCGCGAAATCGTGCCGAATTCGGAAAATTGCTGCGTCACCCAGGCGAAGAATTCGTCGTGGTTCTTGAAGGCGTTCTTGAGCTCCATACTGAATTTTATGCGCCAGCGCGGCTCAGCAAAGGCGATTCGATCTATTTCGACAGCATGATGGCGCATGGATATATCGCCGGATCCAACGAGCCATGCCGGATTATGTCGATCAATGCGACCGTGGGCTGGGGCAGCGAGGACGCTCAGATCGCACCAAATGCCCCGCCAAGCGATATCGCTCGTCTCGTCAGCAAGCGCCATTGAGACTAATTACGGCACGCGGGCTACACAATCCATTTCGACCTGTATGCCAGCCAGTAGCTGGCAAATGATCGTCGTCCGGGCAGGCTTGGCATCGCCCAGCACCTCAGCATAAATTGAATTGAATTCGGCAAAACGCCCGGTATCCGTCAGGTAGACGCCAACGCGAACGACATGATCCCAACCACTACCGGCGGCGTCGAGCACCGTCGCCATATTCGCCATTGTCAGGCGTACTTCATCGGCGAAATCACCGAGGCGAAACCCACCCGTAGCTGCGTCTTGCGGGCCCTGGCCTGACACGAACAGCAGTTTACCTTGCGTCACGACGCCGTGGGAGAACGGGCCGATCACATTGGGTGCGGTTGGGGGATTGATAATTTGTTGCATCGATCCTGCCTTTACCGATTTAGCAATAATTTATCCATTGACGCAAACGCGCGCGTCAGTCTAGCCACTCAGGCGATGGAGAGCGGGATGGAAACGGCAATTTTCAATGAGCTGACGGCGGCAGACCGGCGGACAATGCTGCACCCGTTCACCCGACTTGATGATTACGCCGCCGGGCGAACACCACAGCCGCTGATCGTCGAAAGCGCGGACGGCATGATCGTTCGGTCGGCCGACGGACGTGAGATTATCGACGGATTCTCCGCACTTTATTGCGTGAATGCAGGGTATGGGCAGCAGCGCATTGTCGATGCGATGGCCGAACAGGGTGCGCGACTTCCCTTTTTTCACGTGTTTGCCGGTGCCACGCATTCGCCTGCCATCGCGCTGGCCGACAAGCTGCTCGAGATCACCGGACACCGCTTCTCGCGCGTGTTTTTCGGTTCGTCGGGGTCTGACGCCAACGAAACCCAGGTGAAACTGGTCTGGTATTACAACAATGTTTTGGGACGCCCGGCCAAGAAGAAGATCATCGCCCGGACGCGTGGATATCATGGCGGCACGATCATGACCGCCACACTGACCGGATTGCCAGTTTATCATCAGGGGTTCGACCTGCTGGATGGTCTGGTTCGGCATACGATCGCGCCGGACCTGTTCTGGTCTGGCTATGACGACGATGCGGCGTTCGTTGCCCATTGCGTCGCCGAACTGGAAGGCCTGATCGCGCGCGAAGGAGCGGACACGATCGGCGCGTTCATTGCCGAACCAATGATCGGTGCGGGCGGACTGGTAGCGCCACCCCAGGGTTATTGGTCTGCCGTGCAGGCGGTGCTCCGACGTCACGACATCCTGTTGGTTCTCGACGAGGTCGTGACGGGTTTCGGGCGCGTCGGTGAGTGGTTGGGCTGCGATGTCTGGGGCATCGAGCCTGACCTCGTTACGCTCGCCAAGGGGCTGACGAGCGGCTATGCGCCGCTGTCCGCCGTCATGGTGGGACCGCGTGTTTGGGCAACGCTCGAAGCAGGCGCCGCGCAGCACGGCATTTTCGGACACGGCTACACCTATACCGCACATCCGACGTGCGCGGCAGCGGCGCTCGCCAACATTGAGATTATCGAAGACTACGGCTTGCTCGAGAATGCCCGTGCGGTCGCGCCGTATCTGCACGATTGTTTCAAGGACCGGCTCGCAGGACACCCGCTGCTGGGGGAGGCCCGCGCAATCGGCCTGACGGCGGCTGCCGAGTTCGTCATGCCCGGAAGCCCGCGCCGTCATCTACCCAAAGCACTCCGCTTCGCTGCGCGCGTCAACGCTGCCTGCGTCGAAAACGCACTGTTTGCACGGACAATGCCGCACGGTGATATCATCGGGCTTGCGCCGGCCCTGATCGTGACGCGCGGCGACGTAGATGCAATCGTTGATCGCCTCGGCAATGCCGCCGAACGCACGTTCACGGCACTCAGTACCGAGGAACGGGCGAGTCTCGACGCATGACTTCGATCCCGTTCGTCACTGTCGACGTCTTCACCGACACGCGATTCGGGGGTAACCCGTTGGCGGTATTCCCCGACGCAGCGGGGCTCGACACTGATCAGATGAGGGCGCTTGCCCGCGAGTTCAATCTCAGCGAAATCGCATTTGTTCTGCCGCCCGCCGACCCGCGCAACACGGCGCGCGTGCGCATTTTTACGTCTGCCACGGAAATTGGTTTTGCCGGACATCCCAACGTCGGGGTCGGATGGGTGCTTGCCGGCGCGCGTGAGGACGGCGGCTTGCTTCGGCTCGAGCAGGCAGCCGGATTGGTCGAAGTCGAAGTTTCGCCTGGACCGCAAACGACGCGACATTGCCGTATACGCGCACCGCAGCCGTTGAGCCGTGGCGAGTGCCCCTCGCGCGAGGCCGTCGCGGAATGTGCATCATTGTCGGGCAGCGAAATCGGCGAACCCCGCCTTGCTTCGGTCGCGCTTGCCACGATTTGCGTCGAAGTGACCGCCGAAGTGCTAGCGCGTGCGAAATGCGATCCGGCGGCCTTCGACCGCATTGCAGCGGTTCGCCCCGATCTCGCCGAGATTTGTCTGTTGTTCCTTTATAACCGCAACGGGGCACACATCGATGCGCGCATGTTCGCGCCCTTGTCAGGGACGATCGAAGACCCCGCGACTGGCAGCGCCGCATCGGCGATGTGCGCGTTGCTGCTCGACGAAAGCGGCGACGACGCCATCCGTCTCGAAGTGACGCAAGGCGTCGCCATGGGGCGCCCCAGCCGCATGATCGTCGAGGCGAAGCGCACGGCCGACGGTATCCGCGCTTGGGTCGGCGGTGGCTGTGTGCCTGTGTTGCACGGTCAAGCGCAGCTCTAGCGTCATGGGCGGGCCACTCGCCTATATTGATCGATGGAGCTTCGCGGCGGGTGAAACAGTCGACGTCCGTGCGAGCGGAATAGGGGCGGCCAAGCTCGATCTCGTCCGTCTCAGCGGCCTCGAAGGCCAAGGGGTGCCGACGAACTATCGTCACGAAGTCATCGGCGTCGGCGAGCGGCTTGAGTTGACCGAACACGCTATCACGCGCGGGTCGTGGGCCGAGGCTGACGTTGGGCCAACCGTTGGTGAACACGAAGATTGGCGCTGGTCGATCACGTTTTTGCCAACGCTGACCGATAGCGGAATGCTGCTCGAATGGGGCGACGACGTGCGCATCTGCCTGCTTGAAGGACAGTTATCGGTTAGCGTTTGCAACGGCGAGGCGCGCCTCCCGCTCGCACCGAATGCATGGTGGCACCTCAAGGTCGTGCGGGACGAGCATGCGATCGTCGTTTGCCTCGGTCCGATCGGAAACAATGCGTGGACACGGCAGTCATCCGAAACACGTTTCGACGCCACTCGGCGGGGCATTGCCGGTCGCCTCAGCATTGGACATGGGTTTAATGGGAAGATCGAGGCGCCGACGCTGAGCGTGGCCGGAGAGATCGTCGCGCGTTGGGACTTTGCCGAAAACATGAAGGGGCAGACCGTGCCGGGGTACGGCCGTCGAGCCATGCCGTTATGGTTGATCGGAGCGCCGCGTCGTGGCGTCACCAGTTCGGCGTGGGACGGAACCGCCCATGACTGGACCGCAAAGCCTGAGCATTACGCAGCCATCCATGTGCACGATGACGATCTCGAGGATTGCGACTGGCCGATTGCCGCGACTGTGCAACTCCCCGCCGATCTCGTGAGCGGCGTTTACGCCATACGGCTGGCTGGTGACAGTGGCATTCATCACGTTCCGCTCTTCGTGCGCCCGGCTAATTGTCCGGCAGTTCTTTTTCTCGCCTCGACTTTCTCATACCTGGCTTATGGAAACAGCCTTTGGGCATCGCCCTCGGCTGCGGAAATCGAGGCAGCACATCCCGACGACGCTGCGTTGATGCGCCACTGCGGCTTGTCACTTTACGCCCGACATCGCGACGGGTCGGGCATCGGTCAGGTTTCGCTCAAGCGGCCGTTGCTCAATGCCACGCCCGGCTTTCTCGGAGAAGCAATCGGCGGGCAGGTGCTAATCAACGACGATCTGCGCATCGTCGAATGGCTCGACCGATCGAGCGAAGACTATGGTGTGATCACCGACCACGACCTGCACGAAAACGGCGTCGAAGCCCTAGCCGACGCGCGCGTGATCGTCACGGGTGCCCACCCCGAATATCACAGCCGTGAAAGCCTTGATGCGCTCCATGCCTTCGCGGCGCGCGGCGGGCGCATTATCTACATTGGCGGCAACGGCTTTTACTGGCGCGTGGCGACATTGCCCGAAGCGCCGCATGTCATGGAGGTTCGGCGGGCGGAGAACGGCATTCGCATCTGGACCGAGCCGCACGGTGAATATCACCACCAGGCCGACGGTTTGCGCGGTGGAACATGGCGACAGCTCGGGCGTACCCCGAACACTTTGGTCGGCGTCGGTTACAGCGCGCAGGGCGATATGGCACCGACAAAGCCGTTTGCGCGCACCGATGGAGCCAACAGCCCTCGGGTTGCGTTCCTGTTCGATGGCGTTGCTCAAGGTGAGATCGGGCGCGAAGGGACGACCGGGGCGGCGGGCGGCTATGAGCTCGACCGCGCCGATGCGGCGCTCGGGACCCCGCCACATGCGCTTGTGATCGCGCGAACGACGCCTTTTGACGACGGCCTTCATCCTGTGAACGAGGAGCGCCTAACGCACACGCTGCTCGCGGCAACCGACCCGTTACGGGCCGACATGGTTTTTTTCGAAGGTCCAGAAGGTGGTGCTGTGCTGTCCACGGGTTCGGTTCTCTTCGCCGGGCGACTCGACGAGCGCGATGGCGCAGGGCGGCTCATGACCAATGCACTTCGCCGCTTCGCCGATCCAACGCCTTTTGTTATGCCGACCAGGCCATGACCATCGGACTTTCCACCGTCGACTTTGACGCGCACATCGCGCTGCGTCGCGACATACATGCGCATCCAGAGCTTGCCTTCGATGAACATCGGACCGCAGATCTCATCGCTGCGCGACTGACGTCGTTGGGGCTCGAAGTGCATCGCGGCATCGGCAGGACTGGCGTCGTGGGTGTTTTGAAACACGGCAGCTCGAACCGCATGATCGGCCTGCGCGCTGACATGGATGCTTTGCCGCTTACCGAAGCCAACCGTTTTGCGCATGCGAGCACCGTTGCGGGTCGGATGCATGCATGCGGGCACGACGGACATGTCGCGATGCTCGTTGCAGCCGCGCAAGCGCTTGTTGGAAACGCGATGTTTGACGGCACAGTGATTTTTATCTTTCAACCCGGCGAGGAGAGCGGTCGCGGAGCGCGCGCGATGATCGCTGATGGCCTCTTCGACCGCTGGTCGGTCGACGCGGTATTCGCGGCCCACAATTGGCCGGGTCTTGGCATCGGGCAATTTGCGGTTGCCCCTGGGCCAGTGATGGCGGCGTGCAACACCTTTACGCTGACTATCGAGGGCAAAGGGGGGCATGCAGCATTGCCGCACCTCGCCGTCGATCCGGTGGTCGCGGGCGCGGCGATCGTGCAGGATTTGCAGGCCGTCATCGCAAGCACAAAGCCTGCGGGTGAAGCGGCGGTCCTGAGTATTTGCATGTTCGAAGCCGGAACCAGTCCGCATGTCATCCCCGACATCGCCACGCTGCGCGGTACGGTCCGTACGTTCAGCGCCGCAAAGACCGATGCGATCGAAGCGCAGATGCGCGCAGTCGCTGAGAGCGTCGCGATTGCACACGGGTGCGCCGCAACGCTCGACTTCGAGCGCAACTGTGCAGCGACGATCAATAGCCCGACCGAAGCTACTCTCGTCGCCGAAGCGCTCAGCACCCGCTTCGGCGATTCCGCTGTCGAACACGCAACCGCGGCCATGACAGCCGAAGATTTCGCGTTCATGCTCGAAGCGCGACCGGGTGCCTATTTCTGGATCGGCAATGGCGACGGTGATGCGCGCTTGCCCGGGCATGCGCTCGGCCCCTGCGCCTTGCACAATACGAGCTATGATTTTGACGATCGTCTGATCGGCATCGGTGCCGCCGCGTGGGTCGCGATTGTCGACAGATTCTTCGAAAGTTAGCTGCCTGCAGCGTGACGCGCCGCTCGGTGGCCAAAGACGAGCGCAGGTCCCAGCGTTATCCCGGCACCCGGATATGATCCGCCCATGAAACTCGCGGCGTCGTTTCCAACCGCGTAGAGCCCCTCGATTGCACTGCCTTTGGCGTCAATCACCCGCGCATCACGGTCGGTTTTCAAACCGGCGAAGGTACCAATATCACCCGGCACAAGGCGAACCGCATAAAATGGCGGCTTTACGATGGGCTGCACACAGGGATTCGGCCCAACACCTGCGCTGCCGTTGAATCGTTCATAGACGTCGGTCCCCTTTCCAAACTCCGCATCGATTCCCTCGTCGGCGCGTTCGTTGCATCTAGCGATAGTTTGGGCCAGTCCCCAAGGATCGATATCGCAATGAGCTGCCAAATCGGCAATCGTCCGAGCCTCGGTGAGATACCCCGACCGCACATGCGGCGCGAGGCGTCCTGGCCAAGGTGGGGCGGCACCCATGCCGTACCGGCGGACAGCATCGCTGTCGGCGATCAGATAGCAGGCTGTCTCGGATTCGTCGCGGCACGCCTCGACCAGCGCGGGGACGAAGTCGTGATACGAGCGCGCTTCACTGATAAACCGTTTTCCCGACCGGGTCACGGCGATGTATCCGGCCTTACCCCGATCAAAGAAGTGCGGGAATGGCAGCGTCGAACCATCGCGTTGAGGCACCAGCGACACCGGCGTCCAGGCAGCCGAATGGGCCAATGCATCGACCATTGCGCCGCCGATTGAGTTCGCGAGTATGTAGCCGTCCCCTACATTTTCGGCGGGTGCGAGACTGCGGTGGGTACTGCCGGTGCCGATCGCATCGCCAATCCGCGCACGTAGAGCGTTGCTAGCGGGAAACCCCCCGGTGGCCAGAATGACACCGCATCGTATCTTCAAAGCACGCTTACCGTCCACACCTTCTATATTTGCACCGGCGACGCGGCCGTCCTCGACGATCAGGTCGGAAATCGCGGTCGACAGGCGCAAGTCGACGCCAAGTTCGAACGCTGTGCGCGCAAGCATCGCGACCAACGCACTTCCGTTCGAAAGCCTCGTTCCGCGCGCATGGGTCACTCGGTCGCGGACGTAACGCGCAAAACGACTGGCCACGATCGCCGCTGACGACCAGGACCGTTGCATCCCGTAAAAGTGTGCCAGGTCTTCGCGCCCGACGATCATGCCACCCATGATCGTCGTTGTTGCGATCGGCGGGCGCAAGTCGGCAAATCGCTTTCCCAGCGTCCGACCGTCGAAAGGTAGCGGGCCAAGCGATCGACCGCCATTCGAGCCGCCGGGGTCGGTCGGATGATAATCGGGCCAGGCAGCCGCAAGCGCGCAGCGCAAATAGCTATTGGTCTCAAACCAGTCGAGCACGTCGGGCGCGGTGTCGACATAGACTTGAGCCTTGTCAGAATCGAGGCGATTGCCGCCCTGCGCGCGGAGATAGGTTAGGGCACTCGTAGCGTCGTCGTCGATGCCCGCAGTGCGCGCTGCACGGCTGTTTGGGATCCAGATGACGCCGGCTGACGAAACCGTGGTGCCGCCGAACTTGGCAGCCTTGTCGACGATTAAAACCCTCAGCCCCGCCCGCGCAGCGGTCACCGCCGCTGCAAGTCCCGAGGCGCCTGACCCTGCAATCAACAGGTCGCAGTCGTACGACGTGGTCACCGGCCGCCGCCCCACACTTCTGGCGGACAATCGATACGTCCGTCCCGGTAACGCACGGCAGCGTGCCGATCCCGCGCCAAGAGCAGTGGCCCGTCGAGATCGACGACAGTTGCACCCTGTCCGACCAGCCATGCTGGGGCCATCGCCAGCGAGGTGCCCACCATGTTACCGACCATAACCTCGCGGCCTTCCGCACGGGCGTGTGCTGCCAAAGCGAGCGCTCCGGTCAGGCCACCGGTCTTGTCGAGCTTGATATTTACGACCGTATAAGCCGCGGCAAGCGTCGCAAGATCCTCGGTGGTCTGGACACTTTCGTCAGCGGCAAAAGGAATTGGCACGTCGAAGCCATTCAGTAGATGATCGTCACCGATCGGAAGTGGTTGCTCGATGAGTGCCACCTGCGCGTCCACCAGTGTCGACATGATGTCATCCAGCGTTCGCTCGTCGAATCCTTGGTTACCATCGACGGCGAGCCAAGCATCGGGTCGCGCCGCACGCACCGCGCGCACGCGCTCGACATCTGCATGGTCGCCCAGCAGCTTGATCTTGATCGCGCCGAACGCTGACCATTTGCTTGCCCGGTCGGCCATGGTTTCCGGCGAATCGGCGCCGACCGTGACTGTCGTACGAGTCGGCTGAGGTGGTGGAAGCCCCGCGCATGCCCAGACCGGCTTACCTTCCCGCCGCGCCGTCCAATCCCATAACGCGCAGTCCAGCGCATTGCGGGCGCCACCGGGCGGCAGCAGCGCGGAAATTGCTTCGAAAGACAGATCGGTCGCGATTGAGTCGCGAACAGCTTCGATCTGCGCCGCCATGCTCGCGGCAGTCTCGCCGTGGTAATGCACGCCGCTCGCCTCGCCCTGTCCGTACACGGCGTCCCGCGCCAGGGTGACCGTCAACGTCTCGATATCTAAATCACAGCTCGTCGCCGTGCGAAAGGGCACGCGTAACGGCCAGCTGTCGGTGACCAGCGAAAGATCGAACATCCGCTGGCCACCCCCCCCGTCAGAAATTGAAACCGACGCGCGCCTCGAAGGTGCGCGGCGGGGCGAAGCTGTCATAGACGCCTGAAAAGAACACATCGGCACGCTGCACCCGCGTCAATGTGTCGCTTAGATTGCGGCCAACCCCCTCGATGTAGAAGCGCTTGCCTGGCTCGGTCCAGCGCAGAGTCGCATTGACGGTGCTCGATGCGCGATCAAAATTCTGCGGCGCGTCAAGCGTCAGGGGAAAGATGATGGCGCTGCGATAGACATATTCGCCGCGCGCGCGCAGCTCGCCCCCGAGGAAGCCGCCCTTGAAGGCGAGACCCGCCGTTCCGCTGAATTCGGGCGCCAGAGGCAGGCGTGTGCCAGTCAGCACAAGATCGTTTGACGGCGAAACATAATTCCCGAACTTGGCGTCGAGATAAGTGCCAGCCAGATCAATCGAGAAGCCTGCCGGGAGACGGAAGTCGGTCTGCAACTCGACGCCAGTGATCTTCGCCCCTTCGGCATTGCTGACCGTCGCCACTGCGCCGCCGCCCGTCCCCGAGAACACCAATGTTCGTAGCTGGAGATTGGTATAGTCATAGTGAAAGACCGACGCATTGATCGTCGCGCGCCGGTCGAGCAGCGTAGCTCGCACGCCGCCTTCGTACGCGACGATTTCCTCGGGCTGATACAGTGTCGGGGGACCGGCTGCGAGCAGGTTGAAGCCGCCACTTTTGAATCCCTTGGTGACTCCGGCATAAATCAGCAGGTCGTCTGTGGGACGAAACTGAATCTGGCCCTGCGGGGTGAATGATTGAAAATCGGCTGCGACGTCAGCAGTTGTGTTGGGCGTTGCGAGCAGATTGACCGTCCGGCCCGATTTGTCCTCGTCATTGTAGCGCGCGCCGACCATCACCGCGAGCTTATCAGTGAAGTTGTAGGTTGCCTGCCCGAAGACAGCCTTAGCCTTGCCGTTGCTCTCGGAAGTTGCCCGCGCGAACGGGAACGGAACACCCCAGTCGATGGCTTGCGCGCCTTCATCGTCGTAATAGAACAGGCCGAACGTCCACTGGAACGGTCCTTTGTCGCGATTACTGATCTGTAATTCCTGCGAGAAAGAATTTACATCTGTCGTCGACGTGAAGAACTCGTTGAAGTCACCGGTAAAGTCGTAATCGAGCGCATCGGCCGCATCGTAGCGTGTCACGCCCGTAATCGATTTGATCCCGACGTTGCCGATTGTCCAGTCGATCGTCGCGCCAACCACGGTCGAATCGCGGCGACTGAACACGGGCGAGTCGATGCGAATTGTGCGCGGACCAGTGCGCTGAAGCGCGGCAGGTACCACAAGACCATAGAAATTGTCGGGAAACTCTCGAAAAGTGGGGTCGGTGGAAATGCCATAGCCGACGGTGCCGTCGTCGCGTGAGACTTGGGCGAGGAGCGTAAGCTTCAGCTCCGGCGCAAGGTTGAAGGCGAACTGCGCCCGCAAAGCGCGAAAGTCCTGCGCATCGAGCCGCGTGTTTCGTAATATGTTTTCTGTATAGCCATCGTCCTTGACGTAACTACCCGAGATACGAGCAGCGACGCTTTCATTGCCGAGGTTCAGCGCCAATTGCGCGCGGCGCAAGCCGAATGACCCGGCTCCAATCAAACCTTCCGCGCTTCCCCCCTCTTCCGGCGCGCGCGAAATGACGTTAATCGCGCCCCCCGTCGCATTGCGCCCGTACAGTGTTCCTTGTGGCCCCTTCAGCACTTCGACCCGACTGATGTCGAACAGGTCGGTCAGAATCATGCTCGACTGCGGCAAATAAATGCCGTCAAGATGCACAGCGTTCGAGGGGTCAGACCCGACGCTTCGCACATTGTTCGAAATGCCGCGGATCGCGACGTTGGTTTCACGATTGCCGAACGAGATCGCGAGGCCCGGAACGCGTTGCTGCAGGTCGAACGAACTCGTGATGCCGGATGCCGCAAGGTCGTCTGCACCAAGCGCCGTGACCGAAGCCGGGACGTCCTGAAGTGTCTGCGCTCGCTTCAAGGCCGTAACGATTATCTCGTTGGCGCTATCATCCTCAGGGGCTTGTGCCCCGGCTGGCGTCGTTAATGCCAGCGCCAAGCCGACGGCCGTTGTGCCCAAAATCCAACCGCGCATGTCCCACCTCCCTATGCGTTGAATGCGCACCATTACTTAATTCAGAAAATCGTCAAGCTAATTTTCGGATTCGGATAAATTGCTGCGGAGGAGCCGAGCAAGTGCCGTCGCAAGGGCGAAGGTCAGGATCCCAAGCAGTCCGACGAAAACGAACAAGCTGACCGGCAGTGCATTGGCACCTTGCCCGATCGACGCGTTCAGGGCGGCAATACTCGGCGGGCCAAAGCCCAATCCAAGGCCAATGCTCAGGCATACAGCCATTGATGCCGCAAGCGCCCGCGTTCGGTCGGTGACGAGATCCTGCAACGTCACCGCAACGGCGACGTAGGCGATGTTTGCCACCGCTTGCCATACGGCAAAGGCCGCGACCCCACCTTCGCCCGTGGGCACGAGAAGGAGAAACGACGAAAGCGCGAGGCCGATAGCGCATATCTGAAGCAGGATAACGCGCCCGCGGGGCCCGTGCCGCAGATGCATCCTGTCGGCTAACCATCCTCCCACCCATGCCGCCGCCGTCCCGCTGATGAGTGCAGTCAGCCCCAATGCATGACCCGCGTCAGCAATATTCCAGCCGTAGCTGCGCGTCATCAACGCGGTTTGCCATGTCGTGTAGGCAAAGTCGGCAACCGCAATCGAACTGCCCGCGAACAGCACAAGCCACAGCTTCCCGCGCAATTTCATCAGATCGCCGAGCCGCGCGCTTGCCGTTCCCGGCGGCGAGGACCGCGGCGGCTCTCGAAACATCAGCAGGATCGGGATCAGCACGAATCCGGTCGCAGCCAGCAACATCACAACGCGCCGCCAATCGGACAGGTCACCAATGATCGGCACGCCCGCGAAACCGCCACCTTGTGCATGGGCAAGCATCAAGCCGCCGCCGCTGAACGACAGCGATGTACCGAGCGTCGCACCGAAATAGGTCAGCGCAATCGCTCGCCCTCGCCGTTCGACAGATACGAATTCACAAAGCAGCGAAACGCCCGCCGGCACCAGGACCGCTTCGCCCAAGCCGACCATCACGCGGCCGAGCAGCAGCCCCGATAAGTCACTGGACAAGCCGAAAACGATAGTGCCGACCGTCCACGCCGCTACGCCGCAAACGATGATATTGCGTCGATTGCCGCGATCGGACAGCCAGCCGCTCACGAGCGTCGCACCGGCGTACGTAAAGGCGAACGCACTTTGCAAGCCGCTGAACTGCAGATCCGTAATCGTCACATCGCGACGAATTGCATCGACGAGAACCGAAGGAAGATAGCGATGAACAAAGGATATGACAGTGGCGGCCGTGAGGACAATGACAAAAGCCCACGCCCGACGGCTGGTTATGGTCGCCGCATCGTTCATGCCAATCCCCATTTGCTGAAATTGAAACAAGATTGACCATTGCGCAACAGCGAGTCAAATCAGTCGGGAATGAACGTGTTCCTTGCCAGCCTTCTTGCCGAAACTAACAGTTTCGCCGTGTGTCCGACGGGTTATGCGGCGTTCGAGGAACAGGGTATTCGGCGCCGGGCCGATGATGTCGCCGATCCGATGGGCATCCTGCCTGCGATCGAAGCCGTCCGCGAAGCCGCCGAGCGACACGGCGTGAACTTGATCGAGGGTCTCTGCGCGGCAGCGCAACCCATGGGGCCCGTCGTGCATGCAGCTTATGTCTCGCTTCGTGATGAATTGCTCGATGGACTTATGGCGGCGCTGCCCGTCGCCGCTGTGTTCCTCTTGCTTCACGGCGCAATGACAACCGACCAGATCGACGACTGCGAAGGCGATCTGCTTGCTCGAGTCCGCACGATCGTCGGGCCAACAGTTCCGATCGGGGTGTCGCTCGATCCCCACTGCCATCTGACGCGGCGCATGACCGAGGCGACCGACATCATCGTCGCTTATAAGGAATATCCCCACACCGACACTGCAGAAACAGCCGTCGCTGCATTCGACTTGATGATTGCGGCGGCGCGTGGCGCGATCGTGCCGCGTCTTGGCGTGCATGACTGTCGAATGATGGGATTATGGCCAACGACATCCGGGCCGATGGCCGGGTTCGTCGAACGCATGCGCGAAATCGAGGCGCAGTCCGGTATTCTCTCGGTGTCACTTGGGCATGGCATGGCCTATGGCGACGTCGCCGAAGCAGGCTCGAAACTGTGGGTGTTGACCGACGGCGACGCGGCAAGCGCGCGGGCGCTGGCGCGTCAGCTGGTAAGCGATCTTTACGACCTGCGTGAAACAATCAGAACGCAATTCACCTCACTTGAGAATGCATTGGATCGCCTCGCGGATTGGGACGGCGAGCGTCCGATGGTGCTGGCCGATGTGGCCGACAACCCTGGCGGTGGCGCGATGGGAGACAGCACCTTCATTCTGCGAGCCTTGATCGACAAGGGTTTTGCGCGCGTTGCGCTGGGCGGGCTATGGGACCCGGGGGCTGTGCAGATCTGCCGAGAAGCTGGCGAAGGAGCGGCGTTCGTGATGCGTTTGGGCGGAAAGACAGGCGGCCCGTCCGGCAGCCCCGTTGACGTACGCGCAACAGTAATGCGCGTATTGGATGAACACTGGCAGGACGATTTCGGCAGCCGCGCATCGCTCGGTCCGTCCGCATGGGTGCGAACCGAAGGCAATATCGACATCGTGCTGATCTCTCGCCGACAACAAGTCCTTGGCATCGACCTTTTTACGGGCATCGGAATCGACCTGCGCGACCTTTGCGGTGTTGTCGTCAAGTCGATGCATCACTTCCAGCACAGCTTCAGCGCTTCGATCGGGGGTATCGTGTATGTTGATACGCCCGGCCTTATGCGGACTGATTTTGAAAGCATCCCTTTCGTGCATCGCAGCACAGATTATTGGCCCCGAGTACAATTCACGGTCGACCGTTTACTCAGCTAACGACGTAACTCGATCGCGCTAAGACGCCTCTCTTGATTTGGTTGGCGGGAAACGAGTTTCTGATTGCGGGAAAGGCCGAAACCGGTGCTGTCAGTCTGATGCGAACTCGTCTCTGGTTGACGCGCCGATCCTGCAATCGTCGAGTGCCGCGGCCATGAGAGTTTGCCACCCGGCAAGGGCGGCCGAGCGTCGTTGCTTGCATACAGCATGACGATATGGCGGAGCAGGTCGGCGAATGAATGAAAATAGCGAAAAGGGCTGTCAGGCCTCGGTTTGTAACGGCGCATTCGCCCGCGCTAGCAGTTCGCCGGGCGGGGTGCTGTCAATCCGATGCGAACTCGTCTCTGGTTGACGCACTGATCCTGAAATCTGCGAAGGGCTAGGCCATAAGGGATTGCCACTCGGCCAGGGCGGCCGAGCGTCGTGTCTTATATTCCTGACGACTGACTAGATGACGTTCCTGGTTGAAGTGGTTGTGGAAGTTAGCGTGGACGCTGGCGAATTTTTGTAACGACTTCATTTGTCGAAACCTGAGCATTGCCCGTTCTCGTCGTCGGAATGGGAGATGGCTGTTCTCGGCCCTGTTGTTGGCGTGCCGACCCACCTCCTGTTTGTCCTGGTTACCCAGCTCCACCATCGCTGCACGGTAGGACTTCAATCCATCGGTGACGATGGTCGCTGGTGATCCGTGGCGCTTCAGCGCCTTCTTCATGAAGGTCAGCGCAGCGTCCTTGTCTCGGGTTTTCGTGACGTAGCTCTCGAGGATTTCGCCTTCATGATCCACCGCTCTCCAGAGGTAGACCATCTCACCATTGAGCTTCACGTACATCTCATCAAGATGCCATCGCCACTGTCGAACATTCCGCATTTTGTTCACCCGCTTGCGACGGATCTCACCGGCAAAGAGAGGGCCGAACCTGTTCCACCACAGACGCACTGTCTCATGGCAAAGATCATAGCCGCGTTCGAAAAGCAGGTCCTCGACATTCCGCAGCGACAGCGGGAACCGGATATACAGCATCACCACCTCACGGATCGTCTCGGGTGATGAATGGAAGTAGCGAAAAGGGCTGGCAGGCCTGGGTTTGTAACGGCGCATTCGGCCTCGCTAGCAGGTCGCTATGAGCGGGGGCAACTTGCACTGACAGAGCCCCTTCGGGTACGATTCTTTGCTGGCTTCAGGCTTGAAACTGCCCGGATTTCGATTTTCAGGTCAGGCAGCAAATCATTGAGCAATTTACCGCTCACTGAAGCCGTCAGCAGGGTTGCAGCCGTTGCCTTATCCCTGAGCTTCTTTGTCTTCGCAATGAGTGGGGCCTTAACCCCCGCCGTCGTGATCGTCTTCATTCGTCTTCTCCTCTGTGGTTTCGGAGAGAGACGACCGCATCAAGACGCTGGAATAGGCGCCAAGACACGACCAACGCCCCCCAGGCGTAAAGTCAAACATGTCATGATGCCTTCCTTGGCTGTGGCATTCTTGCCACGGAAACTGGTCGCTATGGTCCTGCGCATTTTAGAACGCATCCGCCGGCGACAATCCCAGCAGGTCCAGGTTTGCCCGTGCAAACCACCTGCTTAGATCTAAAGATCATAAACGGCCGGGCTTGCGCAAGCGCTAATTTGGATTCTGACAAAAAAGCTGACTCAGGGTGGAATGGCGATATTGCGGGCGCGCTGACTTTTAAGAACCTAAGCTGAAACCGAACCACGAAACATGTGGGCCGTATTCGCTGCTCAGGGTTGTAAATTCGCTGCTACCGTTCCCTGCTAGAATTCCCTGCTCTCCTAAATCACGGCCCTTCGCTCACCGAACCCCACGGCTCGAAACAGTCAGTTTTCCGACAAAAAGCCCGACTATTCTGTCGAGGCGCGCCGCGTCATTTTGCTCGTGAAATTCAAAAGCAGGGAATTCACTGAAATGGTACTGCGAACCAAGCCGACAGAGAAAAATGCAGGCAATTCCGCATTACCGGTTTGTATCTGGCTCTCTGCACTGCCGAGCCGAACCGAAAGGGCGCGAAAACGTGCCTTAACAAGGTAATTATCCGTTTAATTACAGATACTTAGACTTGCTGGCGGAGAGGCAGGGATTCGAACCCTGGGTACCCTCACGGGCACGCCGCATTTCGAGTGCGGTGCTTTCGACCACTCAGCCACCTCTCCGCAGAGGACAAGGCGCGCGGCGGCGACCTTGGCGAAATCGAAGTGCGGCGCTTAGCGAAGCGAAGTCGGCTTGCCAAGTCTGCTTGCGGCACTGGGGCAGCTTGTGTTGTGCGCAAGAAGCCCTAAATTGGAACGATGCAAATCCACAACGCTATCCCGAAAAACGCGAAACTTCCGAGCGTCGCACATGCCCGCTTCGATATCGGCGACATCGTGCGCCACCGCCATTTCGATTTTCGCGGCGTGATTTTCGATGTCGATCCGGTGTTTGCCAACAGCGACGAATGGTATGAATCGATCCCGGAATCGATCCGGCCATCGAAGGACCAGCCCTTTTATCACCTGCTCGCCGAAAACGCCGACAGCAATTATGTCGCTTATGTCAGCCAGCAGAACTTGGTCGTCGACGACAGCGAAGAACCCGTCGATCATCCCGCGATCGCGGGCATTTTCGACGGATTCGAAGGGGCACGTTACAAGCTCAAAGCGGGCCACCGACACTGAGATGATCCTGCACGGCTATTACCGGTCGTCCGCATCGTTCCGCGTCCGCATTGCGCTCAATCTCAAAGCGATCGATTACCGCGACACGCCATGGCATTTGCGCCATGGTGCTCATCTCGATGCGACATTCGGCGCCATGAATCCGCACAAGATGATCCCCGTCCTCGACGATGACGGGACGCTGCTCACACAGTCGCTGGCGATCATCGAATATCTTGACGAGACGCATCCCTCGCCCGCTTTTCTGCCGTCCAATCCCCGCGAGCGCGCCTATGTTCGCGCGCTGGCGCAGAGCATCGCTTGCGACATCCACCCGATCGATAATCTGCGCGTGCTTAAATATCTGCGCGAGCAGTTCAACGCGGACGAAGCGGCGATCGGTGCTTGGTACAATCACTGGATCGCCAAGGGGTTTGCAGGCCTTGAGGCAACACTCGCGAGTGATCCGCGCACCGGGCAATATTGTTTCGGCGATGCGCCGGGGTTCGCGGACATCCTGCTCGTTCCGCAGGTCGTCAACGCAGGCAATTACAAACTCGATATGCGACCTTATCCGACGATCGAGCGCATTTTCGATCATTGCATGACGCTGGCGGCGTTCGAGCGCGCACATCCGCGCAATCAGGCCGATGCCGAATAGTTGCTCCGTCGCTAAAACGCTGTATCGGACGCTGCCATGACCGATACACCGCCCGACCGCATCGCCTCGCATCCCTCATCGCCCTTTTACAACGCCGAAGCGCTCGAACGCGGCATCGGCGTCCGTTTCAAGGACGCCGAGCGCCATGATGTCGACGAATATTGTGTGTCGGAAGGCTGGATACGGGTCGCGCTCGGCAAGAAAGTCGATCGCAAGGGGGCGGCACTGACGATCAAGCTGACCGGCCCGGTCGAAGTCTGGTATCGCGATCGGCCCACCGAGATCGATCAGCGGCCGGCAGACGACTCCAGCATCGCCAGCTGAATCACTTCTTTGCCGATCAGCGGCGCGCGCGCTATCTCGGTGCGCGGCGCTGCGATTTCAGTGCTGCTATCCGGATAGATGAACCCCGCAACCGGATTGACGCGTTTGCCGACATCGCCGATCGGGCCGAACCAGACTTTGACGGTGCTCCAGTCGCCGGCATCCGAGACATCGACGGCACGAACCCCGCGTTCGATTCGGCCGCCGCGCGACCAGTTGGCATGATCGAGCAAGACTTCGCGTTCCGAAACGATCTCGCTGACAACGGCAACATGGCCGAGCGGCATTGCGCGATGCGATTTGAAAGCCATCACGGCACCCTGTTTCGGTGTCTTGCCGCGCTTGTATCGTCCTTCGGCCTGACCCCACCAGGTGTGCGCATTGCCCTGAATCGCGACACCGCTGATCTGGCGGGCATAGGGCACGCACTGCCAGAATTGGGCTTGCGCGGGGGCAGCTGCAATTATTGCAAGAACCATCATTGTGACTATCGATGCGATTTTTCGCATATTGCTGACCCCGTACGACCTCAAGGCCGTCGATGGCGCGAGAATGGTTAAGGGGAAATAGCCGAACCCACAGCGTCGCGACGAATTGCGCGGGTGGCGGGTTAAAGCGAATACGCTACATCGGACCGATGGTAATTCTGATCGAATCGGTGCTGACAGGCAGCGTCCAGAGCTTCGCGAACGGCCAATCCAGTGCCATCGACAAAACGCCGGTAGCAAGCGCGCGCGCTGTCACCTGGCTCGGCATTGCAGGCGATGCGCAAGCCGATCTGTCGGTGCATGGCGGACCGGACAAGGCCATCCATCATTATCCCTTTGATCACTATGTTCATTGGCGGTCTGCACTGGGCGGGACGCCGCTGCTGGCGGGATCCGGCGCGTTCGGTGAAAACATATCGACCACAGGACTGACCGAAGAAGGCGCGTGCGTGGGTGATCGATACACAATGGGCACGGCGCTCGTGGAAATTGCGCAAGGGCGGCAACCGTGCTGGAAACAGGCCCACCGGCTGGACAGCAAGAATGTCTTGGCGATGATGGTCGCAACACAGCGATGCGGCTGGTATTACCGCGTCATCGAAGAAGGCACCGTGCGCGCTGGCGATGCGCTGACGCTGGTGGAGCGCCCATGCCCCGAATGGACCGTAAAGCGCGTCATCGCGCTGCTGATCGCGGGCGAAGCGCGCA
>JBGSMP010000273.1:0-1572 GCA_041740105.1 Sphingomonadaceae bacterium | reverse complement strand
GGCGCAACGATCCGAACTGGTCCGCGCGCTGGGCATGCGCCGCGCCGTAATTCAGCGGCTGGCCAACGAACGCCAGCGCGCGCTCAATCTGGTGACACAGCAACAATTCGATAACGGACGCTATGCTTCGCTCGCCAAATTCGTCCGGCTGTTTTTACAGTCAGTGGCGCTCGGTCTCGGCGCATGGTTGGCGATCGGGAACCAGATTTCGATCGGCAGCATCATTGCCGCTTCGGTTCTCGTCAGCCGTGCGTTGCAACCGATCGAACTTCTCGTCTCCAGTTGGGCAAGCATAGGGCAGGCGCGACAGGCGGTTGCGGCGCTTGGCGAGCTCTTGTCAGACCATGACGACAACGTCAGCGCGGCATCGCAATTTTCGCTCCCGGCGCCGAACGGCAGCCTGTCGGTGCGCGGAATCACCGTCGATTCGCCGATCGCGGACAGCAAAGCTTTACTGTCCGACGTCAGTTTTGATGTGCAGCCCGGCGAATTTGTCGGCATTATCGGACCTTCGGGCGCGGGCAAGACCACGCTCGCGCGCGTCTTGTCGGGAGCGCTGGTATCCGATGCGGGAACCGTTCGCATTGACGGTTCGGACATGCGCGACTGGGATCCAGAACGGCTGGCACAGCATATCGGCTATTTGCCGCAGGACGCCGGGCTGCTGCCGGGCACGATCGCGGACAATATTTCACGCTTTGCAACGTCGCGCGGCGAAGACCCCGACGTGGTCTCGGGACTTGTCCTTGCCGCCGCGCGCAACGCCGGCGTCCACGATCTGGTTGTGGCGCTGCCCGGCGGTTATGATCGCCGGATCGGGTGGTCGGATCTTGAATTATCGACCGGTCAGCGGCGTCGCATTGCCCTTGCCCGTGCGCTTTATGGCGGTCCGCCGCTGCTGATCCTCGACGAGCCCATTGCCGGTCTCGACGCCGACGGCGAAGCGGCGCTGGCACGGGTAATCGCTGATAGCCGGGCAAGGGGCGCGACCGTTTTGATGGTCACGCACAGTGCGGCGATGCTCGGCGGCGCGACACGCTTGCTGTTGTTGGTGAATGGCCGGACGAGCATGTTCGGCGAGTATCAGGACGTGCTGGCAGCGTTGCAACGTACCGCCGCCAAACCGGCATTGTCAAAGGCGGAGGTTCGTTGATGGCGACGCAAGAACTGACCGTGCCCACAGTTTTGACAAGCACACCCGTCGTCAAGGACGATGTCGGCTACGAAGCGCGCCTTGCCCTGCTTTTCGGTGGCGTATTCTTCGGCGGATTTATGTTGTGGGCAGCGCTGACACCGCTCGATGCGGGCGCCTATGCCGCGGGTCTGGTCGAAGTCGCCGGCAATCGTCAGGCCGTCCAGCACCGCGAAGGCGGTACAGTGGCGGCACTCTACGTCGCCGACAACCAGAAGGTGCGTAAAGGCGACGCGCTGTTGCGCATTGCCAGCGCCGACATCGCTGCCGAGGAGCGCGGCCTGACCAGCGAATATGTCATGCTTGTCGCACAAAATGCGCGCCTGTTGGCCGAACAGAAAGGCAGCGGCACGATGGCCGTGCCGCCCGAGTTTGCCGCG
>JBGSMP010000267.1:0-5036 GCA_041740105.1 Sphingomonadaceae bacterium | reverse complement strand
GCGTCCGACGCGTCGATTGCGCCGGTGCCAACCGGCTGCGGCCGCGCAGTCCGCAAGGCCGACAGTGACACCGAAGCGTTGGCGCATGACGCGGCCCGCGATCAGTGGTGGATTGCATATGAATGGCGCAACGCAATTTGCCGTACAAATGCGGACTTCACATCAAGCACTGCAGTTCGTGTGCCGCCGGAAATCAGGGTCTGGCATCAAAAGCTGGGTGCCGAATCCATGACCCGACTAAACGATGGTCGGTTTCTGATTATTGCCGAAAGTGTGTCGTCCACGACGGGGCTTGCGCAGGCATTTCTGTTCGACCGAGACCCCACCGATCCAGCGGCGCAAGCCATCAGGCTCAGCTATCGACCAGCAGCCGGGTTCAGGCCGGTCGACGTGGCGCAATTGCCCGACGGGCGACTGCTCGTTTTGAATCGCCGGTTTACGCCTTGGACCCTGTTCACCACTGATCTCGCGCTTGTCAAAGCGCCCGGCAAAAATCCCACCGGCATATTGCAAGGAATGTCGATCGCCCGCTTCGAACCGCCGACGATCACCGAGAATTTCGAAGGGCTTGCGATAAGCGTCGAAAACGACAAACCGATAATCTGGCTGATTTCAGACAATAATTTCATGCGCTGGCAGCGGACATTGCTGCTTAAGTTCGCGCTCGATTAAGCGGCCGCGACGACAGCTTTTTCGCGATTGCACGCTTCAGGCGGCGCACCTTCAGACTGAGCTTGTCGTCGCTCGTCTTAGCGAGCCAATTGTCGAGACCGCCGACATGCTCGACCGAACGCAGACCATGGGTCGAGACGCGAAGCTTCACTGATTCACCCATCGTGTCCGACATCAGCGTGACGTTCTGCAGATTGGGCAGAAAGGTGCGCTTGGTCTTGTTGTTGGCGTGGCTGACATTGTTGCCAACCATGCGACCCTTGCCGGTCAATTCGCAGATGCGCGACATCGTGATAAATCCTGAATGTTCTGTGGTTCGGAAAGAGGGCGCGCCTAACCCCAATCGCTGCTTTCGTCAACCGCTTGTCGTGGTCTAAGCGCAGACGATGTCCTTTCCGCTTCCCGAACCGATGCGCCGCGCGCTCGATGTAGCCAATCAAGCAGCGCTTGTCGGCGAAGTGCCGGTTGGCGCCGTCATCATGCGCGGGTACGAGGTCATCGCATCCGGGGCCAACGCCACGCGGGGCGGAAACGATCCAACCGCCCATGCCGAAATTGTTGCCATTCGTGCCGCCTGCGCAAGGCTTGGCACCGACCGTCTGACCGATTGCGACTTGTGGGTCACACTCGAACCTTGCGCGATGTGCGCCGGGGCAATCGCCCATGCCCGCATCGCCAGACTCTATTATGCCGCGTCGGACCCAAAAGGCGGCGGAGTCGAACATGGCGGGCGCATATTTTCGCATCCGACATGCCACCACCGACCCGGCATCACCACAGGATTGGGTGAGGCCGAATCGGCGGCGCTGCTCCGAAAATTCTTTGCAGCGAAGCGCTAGCTCCGGACATCTGCCTCGCGCACGGGCACGATTTTGATCTCGACGCGGCGGTTTGCTTGTTTACCCGCTTCGGTCGTGTTGTCAGCGACCGGCTGGCTCGCGCCAAACCCCTGCGTCGCCACGCGCGCCGACTGCAAGCCACGCGACGACAGATAATCGGCAACCGAGCGCGCACGATCGCGGGACAGCGGCAGGTTGATGCTGTCGTTCCCGGTTGAATCGGTGTGGCCGTAAACGTCGATGAATGTTTTCTCGTACGATGTCAGTGTCTGCGCAACCTGATCGAGCGTCGTGCGGAATTGCGGCTGGATTGCTGACTGGTTCGTCGCGAATGTCACGCCCGCTGGCATGTTCAGCAACAGATTATCGCCATCTCGGATGACCTGCACGTCGGTGCCTGCCGTCTGCGCGCGGAGCTTGCGTTCCTGCGCATCCATATAGGCGCCGATCCCCGCACCAGCGATTGCGCCGATCCCCGCGCCGACGATTTTCTCAGTCCGGTCGTTGCGACCACCAAGGAGATCGCCGAGCAGCAGGCCCGCCGCTGCGCCGCCGACTCCGCCGATTGCGGCTTTCGAAATCGTGCGGTTTCCGGTCTCGGGATTGGTGACGCATGCGGTGGTCACAAGCAATCCGCTGATCAGTGCCGCGCTGGTAAGTTTCGAAATCATGATAGGCTCCCTTGGAAATATCACGATTCAACCCGTGACGGTCTGCGATTGTTCCGCATCCGGCTTGAACCACATATGATCTGCCTGTTGTGTAATCGACAGAATATGATCATTAATGGCGCCGCGCCTTATGCCACCGCTTCAACCTTATCCGTGGATCGACGTCGCGATCATTGTGGCGCTCGTCATGCTCAATGGCGTCTTTGCGATGTCTGAACTGGCGATCGTCTCGGCGCGACGGCCGCGTCTCGAGGCAATGGCGCGCAAAGGCAGCAGCGGTGCGCGCATCGCACTCGGTCTGCACAGCGATCCCGGCCGTTTTCTGTCGACCGTTCAGATCGGCATCACGCTGATCGGCATCATAGCGGGAGCCTATTCCGGCTCCAGCCTCGGCGGGCCGACCGGGCAACGAATCGCCAAGCTTGGCATCGACCCCGAGCTCGCCGCGACGCTCGGCTTCGCGCTCGTCATCGGTCTCACGACCTATATTTCACTGATCGTCGGCGAACTGGTGCCCAAGCAATTCGCCTTGCGCGCGCCCGAACCGATCGCAGCCGCTGTCGCGCGGCCAATGGTGTGGCTGTCGATGGCGACGGGGCCGATCGTCTGGGTGCTCGACGGCACGAGCGCGCTTATCTTTCGCCTGCTCCGCTTGAACCGCGAATCCGAAAGCCATGTAACAGCGGAGGAACTGCACCTTATCGTCGCCGAAGCCAGCAAATCGGGCGTTATCGAGGAATCCGAACGTGCGATCATATCGGGCGTCGTCCGTCTTGCCGACCGCCCTGTGCGCGAAGTCATGACGCCGCGTACCGAAGTCGACTGGATCGACGCCGACGCGGGTCGCGATGCTTTGCTCGACGTGCTGCGCACACTGCCGCACAGCCGGATGCTGGTCGCCGAAGGATCGGTCGACAAAGTCATCGGCGTTGTCCAGGCGCGCGACATTGTCGCCAAGCTGGTCGACGGTGCCGATATCGACCTGCGCGCACTCATGAAAATCGCGCCGATCGTTCCCGATCAGGTCGATGCGATGGACGCGCTCGAAGCGCTGCGCCGTGCCGACGTGCCCATGGCGATGGTGCATGACGAATATGGGCATTTGGAGGGGATCGTTACGCCTGCCGATCTCCTTGCCGCCATTGCCGGGGATTTCGTTTCGGATCACGACAACGATACCGACCCGCCACTGATCGAGCGGCACGACGGGAGTCTGCTCGTGTCGGGCTGGCTGCCGGCGGATACACTCGCCGAGAAGATCGGCATCACGCTGCCCGATGACCGTGATTATGCAACCGTTGCCGGACTTGCGCTCGCCGAATTCAAGCGCCTCCCCAGCGTGGGTGACCATTTCGCGCTGGGCGGCTACCGCTTCGAAATCATGGACATGGACGGGCGTAAGATCGACAAGCTGCTGGTCGCCGAAGCCGCCTAATCGTCCAGATCGAACAATCCCGCTAGCTGTTCGACCATCGTCCCGCCCAACTGATCGGCGTCCATGATCGTCACGGCTTTCGCATAATAGCGCGTCACGTCATGGCCGATACCGATGGCGACAAGCTGAACCGGCGACTTGTTTTCGATCCAGCCGATCACTTGGCGGAGATGCTTTTCGAGATACGAACCGCTGTTCACCGATAGCGTGGAATCATCGACCGGCGCACCGTCCGAGATCACCATCAGGATCTTTCGCTCTTCGGGCCGCGCGATCAGGCGACTGTGCGCCCAAAGCAGGGCTTCGCCGTCGATGTTTTCCTTCAGTAGCCCTTCGCGCATCATCAGCCCCAGCGAGGTTCGTGCCCGCCGCCACGGCGCATCCGCTGGCTTGTACACGATGTGCCGCAGGTCATTGAGCCGCCCCGGCAAAGGCGGACGCCCGGCCGCAAGCCAAGTCTCGCGCGCTTGCCCCCCCTTCCACGCCCGCGTCGTAAAGCCCAGAATTTCGGTCTTCACCCCGCAGCGCTCGAGTGTCCGCGCCATGATGTCCGCACTGATCGCCGCAATCGAAATCGGCCGTCCGCGCATCGAGCCCGAATTGTCGATCAGCAGCGAGACAACGGTATCCTTGAATTCGGTCTCGCGCTCGACCTTGTAGCTCAGCGAATGCCCCGGCGAGGTCACGATCCGCGCCAGCCGCGCGGCATCGAGCATTCCTTCTTCCTGATCGAAATCCCATGACCGGTTCTGTTGCGCCATCAGGCGGCGCTGCAGCCGATTGGCGAGTTTGGTCACGGCCCCCTGCAAATGGATCAACTGCTGATCGAGGTACTGGCGCAACCGCACGAGTTCGTCGGGATCGCACAGCTCGTCTGCGGCAATCACTTCATCATGCGCGGTGGTCCACGCCTTGTAATCGAAACCCGGCGTCAGGTCGGCCGCCGGACGGTTGGGACGGACGGGCAACATGCCGTCCTGCTCGCCGTCGCTGCCGTCAGCCATATCATCGTCGGCGGATTCCTGGCTGTCGGTTTCGCCTTCGCCCTCTGAATCCTCGGACGTTTCGCTTTCGCCGCGCTGCTCGACCTGACCCGCGCCGTCGCTGTCATCCTCACCCGAATCGGTGTCGTCCTTGCCGTCTTCGTCGCCGTCGTCGTCGCCATCATCCTGCTCGTCATCGGGGACCATGTCGCCTTCGATAAGCTGCAAATCCTCGAGCAGCTTGGTTGCGAGCGACGCGAACGCCGCCTGATCGTCGAGCACCAGCCCCAAGGCATCCATGTCGGCACCGCCCGCTTCTTCGATCCAGTCGCGGACCAGTGACAAGCCGCTTTCAGTCCCCGCGGGTGGCATTTGTCCCGTAAGCCGTTCGCGCAACAACAGCGACACCGCCGTCGACAGCGGCACTTCGTCTTTT
>JBGSMP010000136.1:0-5500 GCA_041740105.1 Sphingomonadaceae bacterium | reverse complement strand
CGAGTTCGACGGGCAGGCCGACGGGCAACGTGAACTGCCGGCTGACGTGGCCGATCATCGCGCGGCCGTTCGTCGCGGGTGGGTCGCTCCTGGCGAAAATCGTCGCGCGGTGCGCGGTCCTGACCATTGCCATTACCGTTGTTACGCGGACGGTCGCCATAATCCCTGCGCGGGCGATTATCGCGATCTTCGTCGTTCCGTTCGCGCGCTTCCTGCGGCTGCGGCTCGCGGTCGTAACGCGGCTGCGCCAGTGGGGCCTGAACGCGCGACTGCGGGCGCGGATCGAACTCGTCGCCGTCGAACGCTTCGTCGCCATCATCGCCGCCATCGTCGTTTTGCGGATCGCCCTGATCCGGCGCACCGTCACGGCGCGGCTGATTCTCTTCGTAACGGGCGCGGGTATCGGCCAGCACGCGGAAATAATGGTCGCTGAACTGGAGGTAATATTCGGTCAGCACGCGGTCTCCCGATTGCTGGGCGTCACGCGCGAGCGTTTTATACTTCTCGAGCAACTGCGCGGCATTTCCGCGCGACCGGTTGTCGATGCGGTTGCCGTTATCCTGATTGCGCGCACCGCCCGAATTGCTACTTTGCGGACGCTGGTTATTATTGCCACGGCCGCGACGGCGGCTGTTCTGCTGACGATTGTTGATCAAGATAAGGTCGTCCCTAACAAGGAGGTCAAAAAAATTCCCTCTGTGCCCCGTGCGTGCTGTCGTATCCGAACCGCCGGACGATCAGCCGCTTCGCCGAACCTCGAGCGAAACCGCCGGAAGCCGGGTACTGTTGGGGGTAAAGGAACGGCGCATTCGCTTCGTAAAGCTGGGAGATGCGTTCGCTCCTTGGAGACCATTTAGCGGCGATTGCTTACCGAACCAAGCTTTATTTGTTTACAGCAATAAGGCACCGGTCGCGCCCGCCCAAATCCTTGCGGTGGCGTATCGCAAATCCCTCATTTTCGAGGAGCGCGGTTACGGCTGCAGCCTGCGTGTGACCAATCTCGATACACGCAATCCCGCCGGTCACCCGCGCCAATTGCGGGGCAAGTATGCGATAATCGTCGAGCCCATCGGCGCCCGCGAACAGCGCGCAGGCTGGCTCATAATTGCGCACCTGCGGTTCAAGCTCGGCCCCCGTTTCGACATAGGGCGGATTGCACAACACAAGATCGAACCTTTCGTCGATGCCGTCGGTCCAGTTACCCACCCGAATCTCTGCGCGACCCGGCGCGATCCGGTCGGCGTTTCGTTGCGCAATCACGAGAGCCGCTTCGGACGCATCGATGCCTAAACCTGTCGCATCGGGCCACTGGTCAAGCGCCGCGAGCAACAACGCCCCCGATCCCGTGCCCAAGTCGAGGACACGCTTCGGGCCGGTCGCCCCGAAATGCGCAACGGCAGCATCGATCAGCGTCTCGCTGTCTGGTCGCGGTATCAGGACGGCCGGCGTGACATCGAGATCTATCGTCCAGAAACCACGCGTGCCAGTGATGTAGGCGACCGGTTCATGATTCAACCGACGCGCAACAAAGCTTTCAAATTTAGCATCATCGTGCGCATGTTCGCGCAGCAGTTTCAGGTCGAGTTCGGGCGAATCGGAAACCGCGGCGAGTGCTTCAATCACCCAAAGCCCCCAGCCGCGCCGCCTCGTCCTCCGATATCAGCGCGCCGACCAATTCGTCCATGGCGCCTTCGAGTATCTCGGGCAGCCGGTGCAGCGTCAGGTTAATCCGGTGATCGGTAACGCGGCCCTGCGGGAAGTTATAAGTGCGGATGCGTTCGGAGCGGTCGCCCGACCCGACCATTGCCTTGCGCGCGCCCGACCGTTCATCGGCTAGGCGGCTGCGCTCGAGTTCATACAGCCGCGTCCGAAGCACCTTCAGGGCTTTTGCCTTGTTCTTATGCTGCGATTTTTCGTCCTGCTGAATCACGACCAGCCCTGACGGCAAATGGGTAATCCTGACAGCGCTGTCAGTGGTGTTGACCGACTGCCCGCCCGGTCCCGAAGACCGGTATACGTCGATCCGCAAATCGGCATCGTTTATCTGGACATCGACGTCCTCGGCTTCGGGCAGCACCGCGACTGTCGCCGCCGATGTATGAATGCGCCCGCCGCTTTCGGTCGCGGGCACGCGCTGGACACGGTGGACCCCGCTTTCAAACTTTAGCCGCGCGAACACGCCCTGCCCTGACACCGACGCGATCACTTCCTTGTAACCGCCGACATCAGCTTCGCTTGCCGAAATCGTCTCGACCCGCCAGCCGCGCAGTTCGGCATAGCGCTGATACATGCGGTAAAGGTCGCCCGCGAACAGCGCCGCTTCGTCGCCGCCTGTTCCCGCGCGGATTTCGAGCATGGCGGCGCGCTCGTCTGCCGCATCCTTGGGCAGCAAATGCAGCGCCAATTCGCGCTCGGCGGCGGGAAGCGCCTCGCGGATATCGTGCAATTCCTCCTCCGCCATGTCGCGGATTTCAGGGTCGGCATCCTTCAGCATTTCGCCCATAACGATATATTCAGCGCGCAGGCGACGCAGTTCGGCAGCAAACTTGGCGACAGGCTCGAGGTCGGAATATTCCTTCGACAGCGCAATCAGCCGGTCCGTCGCAAGATCGCCAGCCGACAACTGCCCCTGAAGGCTTTCGCGCCGCGCCTCGATCGCGGCAATGCGTTCGTCGGAGATTTGGGGGGTCATGGCAAAGTAACGTGCAGGTCATGTCGACCGAAGCTGCCAATAGGCGCTGGCTCAAGTTGAAGTGTAGCTGGCGCAAGCAGTGGAATGAGCTTTTCTCGAATAGCTGCATATTCCGACGAGTCGCTTCCCAACCCAAGTTTAAAATCGAGGAAGAATGACCTTTTGCCGAGAGTATGATCGCCACCGACAATTAGGATGATGTCGTGCCCACGACGCCGAGCCTTCTCGACGTTTTTATTGGGATTGCCTTGTAGAAACTGAAGCACAGTGACGCCCTTTGAGCGCAGAAATGCTGACAGTGCTGCCACTTCCGGCTCAGCACCTGTAGACACCACTGCATATTCGGCCAACGGTTCCGACGGCAACTCCGCTAACATCCCCAACCGCTCGATGCCCGCGGCCCAACCTACCGCAGGCGTATGCGGCCCGCCCAGTGTCTCGATCAGCCCGTCGTAGCGCCCGCCGCCGAGCACTGTCCCCTGCGCGCCCAGCCGGTCGGTCACGAATTCGAACGCGGTATGCCGGTAATAATCGAGCCCGCGCACCAGATGCGGCGTTTCGTCAAAATCCACACGTGCCGCACGCAGACCTTCCTTTACCTTCTCATAAAAGTCCTCAGCTTCTGGGCTTAAGGTCATTTCAGGCGCGCTGTCGGCGGCGGCCCTGTCACGAGGGTCTTTGCTGTCCAGAATGCGCATCGGATTTTTTTCAAGACGCGCAACACTATCCGGCGAGAGATCAGCGAATGATGAAAAGTGATCAACCAGCGCAGCCCGCCAAGCCCGACGACTTTCGGTGTCGCCCAGCGTATTAAGCTTTAGCGTCACCCCCGCGCTGATCCCCAGTTCCTTCAACAACTGATCGCCAAAGCACAGCAGCTCGACATCCGCCGCCGGCTCCGCCGCCCCGATCACTTCGGCGTCAAGCTGGTGAAACTGCCGGAACCGCCCCTTTTGCGGCCGCTCATAACGAAACAGCGGCCCGTGCGTCGCGACTTTCAGCGGCGCATATTGCTGCCACCCCTCGGTCAGGTAGGCCCGCGCGATTCCCGCTGTGAACTCGGGCCGCAGCGTCAGCGAATCCCCGCCGCGATCCTCGAACGAATACATTTCCTTGGAAACGACATCGGTCGTTTCGCCCAACGACCGTGCGAACACTGCCGTTGCTTCGAACACCGGCACTTCGACCCGCCCGAAGCCATAGAGCCGCCGCACGCGGTCAAACGTCTGCACGACATGGTGAAAGCGGTCAGCTTCTTCACCGATCATGCTTTGCGTGCCGCGGATTGGCCGGGGTGTCTCGATCTTCGCCATGGACGCGCGCCTTAATCGGATTGCGTGCGCAAGTGCAACAAAGTCAAAAAACTTGGCTTATTCTTCGTGCCTTCGTGTGATTGTGCATCTTCACAAAAAAGGCACGATGGCGCCGATACGCCTCACGTTGAAGATTGCGTTCCGCGCCGGCGATGTGACACTTCAGTGCAATGGCGGCCATCGTTATCCACGGTTGGCGAAAACCGGCACTGGCGATGGTGCGCGCGACCCGCTACTGGCCGCAACATGAGAATCGATCTGATCCCCGTCGGCAACGACCCGCCGAATTCGCTGAATGTCATCATCGAAGTGCCGGTCGGCGGCGAGCCGGTGAAATACGAATTCGACAAGGCGTCGGGCGCCTTGTTCGTCGATCGCATCTTGCACACGTCGATGCGCTATCCCGCCAATTACGGTTTCATTCCGCACACCCTGTCGCCCGACGGCGACGCACTCGATGCGCTCGTCGTTGCGCGCTCGCCGTTCGTGCCCGGCTGCGTTGTCAGGGTCCGTCCGATTGCTGTGCTGAAGCTCGAAGACGAAGCGGGCGGCGACGAGAAACTTCTCACCGTGCCGGTCGACGCGACATTTCCATACTACGCCGACGTCGACGAAAAAGAACATCTGCCCGCCATCGTCATGCAGCAGATCGAACATTTCTTTACGCATTACAAAGATCTAGAACCAAAAAAGTGGGTCCGCGTCGGGAAATGGGGCGATGCCGACGAAGCGCGTCAGGTCGTCATGGACGCGATTGCGGCTTACGACGCGGCGAAGGTCAAGTAAGCGCGAAATCGGTGCGTGTGATCCGATAGATCAGGTGATCGACGATCGTGTCGGCCATCGGCCATGCCTGCCGCCGGTCGGTCAGCACGGCGCCGATTTTCTCCAGCGCGCGTCGTGATCGCAGATTGCTCGCGCCGACGAGGAAAATGACCGCGTCAAAACCGCGAGCGAACGCATAATCGAGCATCAGGCGTTTGACTGACCGATTGACCGCACCGCCCCAATAAGCGCGCGCCAGATAGGTCCAGCCGATCTCGACTTCGCCCGCTTCGCACACCCGGATATCGTAGCGCGAACTACCGATGACCGTTCCCGTCGCTTTGTCGATGATGACCAGCGCGCCGTTCGACGCCAGCCCTTCGGCAAAAAAAGGATCGAAAACCTCGCGTTGCCAGCGGTCGTGCGCTGGATGCAGCGCCCAGATCAGCGGGTCGCTTGCCACTTTGAACAACTCTTCGCGGTCGGCCTCCACGATAGGGCGGAGCAATACGCGATCATCCTCAAGAACCCGCTGCATCGGTGGATACATCACGCGCTCGCCAGCGCCGACAACGCGTCGCCGTCCACGCGGTTGACGGTCCATTCGTCCATCGCCTTGGCCCCGAGCGACTGATAGAATTTGATCGCCGGTTCGTTCCAGTCGAGCACCGACCATTCGAGCCGCGCACAACCGCGTTCGATCGCCAGCTGCGCCAGCCGCGCAAGCAGC
>JBGSMP010000127.1:0-3806 GCA_041740105.1 Sphingomonadaceae bacterium | reverse complement strand
GCGACATCGCTTGGCGCGCTCGCGGGGGCGGGCGGCGCGTCGTCGGTCGCCGTTGTGGCGATTGATTCCTCGAACAGCGTTGCCTTGCGCGGGGATGCGCCGACGGTGGGTCGCTTTGCCCAAATCATTGCCGATCTCGACAAGCGCGCAGCCGCCGGCTCCGAAATCCGCGTCGTGTTCCTGCAGCATGCCGATGCCGAGAAATTGCTCCCCGTGCTTCAGCAGCTGGCCGGGCAGAGCGTGTCCAGCGTAACGTCGCAAATCGTGGGTGCCGCGCCACTGCCGGCGTCACCGCCGAGCCAGCCCGTGCCTGTTGCCACGACATCGCCGGTGGCCAGCGGCGGTAATGGCAAGACAGTGATCGCGCGCTATGACGGCATCAACGCGATCATCATTTCGGCATCGGCTGATGTTCAGCGGACTTTGGGCGAAGTGATCCGTCAGCTCGATACGCGGCGCGAGCAGGTGCTGGTCGAGGCGATTATCGTCGAGATTTCGGACAATGCGGCGCGCAAACTGGGTTTGCAGCTTGTTGCCGGGGGTCCAAACGGCGGCGGCTTTACGACCTATCAGAACGTCACGCCGCCGATTGTGCCAATCGCGGGTGGCATTTTGCAGAACCAGCTCAGCGGTGGCACGACGACCACGACGACCGTCAATGGAACAACCCAGACGACCACAAGCGGCAATTCGAACGGCAGTACCCTGCTGCAAGGTGCGCTGGCAGCTGTGACGTCGGCAACCGGCGGCACGTTGGGCGGTGTCATCGGTCTGGGCGGCAACGCCTATCTCGGTGCGATCCTGAACGCCGTCAGCCAGGATAACCAGTCGAACCTGCTGTCGACGCCATCGATCGTGACACTCGACAATCAGGAAGCCAAGTTGCTTGTTGGCCAGGAAGTTCCGGTCACGACAGGCGAGCAGCTCGGCGGGAATTTCGACAATGCGTTCCGCACCGTATCGCGCCAGAATGTCGGCATCCAGCTCGAAGTAAAGCCTCAGATCGGCGAAGGCGGCTCGATCAAATTGTTCCTGCGGCAGGAAGTCAGCTCGGTTGCCGGGGCGGTCACGAACAATTCGGCAGACCTGATCCTCAACAAGCGCGAAATCCAGACGACCATGACGGTCGATGACGGCCAGATCATGGCCATCGGCGGGCTGCTCGACGATAATGAGCGGCGCACGCTCGAGAAAATTCCGCTGCTCGGCGATATTCCCATTCTCGGCGAATTGTTCAGATCGCGCAGCCGGACACGGGGCAAGACCAACCTCATGGTTTTCATCCGCCCGACGATCATGCGCACCGCCGAGGATGCGCGTCGCCTCGCCGAACAGCGTTACGGTTATATCCGCAACCAGCAGTTGAGCGAGCGGCCCGACCGCGAACCGACGATCGATGAATTGTTGCGCGACTATATGGGAATCGAGCCACCGCTTGCGGAGCCCGAACTGGCGCCGCCAGGGCCTGGCGCTACCGTCATCCCCGGTGCTTTGGTTGTCCCGGCAGCACCCGCGACATCGGCCCCCGTTTTCGTCCCCGAAACGCGGTCGCGTTCGACGATCCGCCCCGTCGAGCTTCCCCCCAGCAGGCGCAAATCCAGTGACCCCAACTGAGGCGCTGACCAGCAATCTGCCTTATGGGTTTGCGCGGAAATTCGGCGTGGTCGTGCAACATGGGGAAGACGGTCGGCCCACGGTTGCCCTTCGCGAAGGCAGCGATCCGACGATTTTGATCGAAGTGCGTCGTTTCCTTGCACAATCGTTCGACGTGACATCGGCGGACGCGACCGAGTTCGACCGGCTGCTGTCGGACAGTTACAAGATGGACGGCGCAGCAGCGGCGATGGCGCTCGGCGCCGACGACCTCGATATGCTGGCGACTGGAATACCGAGCGCCGAGGACCTCCTCGATACGGCGGACGATGCGCCTGCGATCCGGCTGATCAACGGCATTATCGCCGAGGCCGTGCGTCAGGGCGTGTCGGATATCCATATCGAACCCTATGAAAGCGGACTTGTCGTGCGGATGCGCATCGATGGGCTGTTGCGCGAAACGCTGCGGATGCCGCCGCATGTGGCGCCGGTGATCGTCAGCCGGATCAAGGTCATGGCGCGGCTCGACATTGCCGAGCGCCGCGTGCCGCAGGACGGGCGCATTTCACTGACACTGGCGGGCAAACTGCTTGACGTTCGCGTGTCGACGTTGCCGAGCCGCGTCGGCGAGCGCGTGGTGCTGCGTATTCTCGACAAGGAAAATGCCGGGATCGACATGGACGGTCTTGGCATGGCCGCCGAGCTGAACGGTCTGCTCCGCGAAGCATTCAACGAACCGAACGGCATCATTCTGGTCACGGGCCCCACGGGTTCGGGCAAGACGACGACGCTATATGCCGGATTGCGGCTGTTGAACGACGGATCGCAGAATATCCTGACAGTCGAAGATCCGGTCGAATATGCGGTCGACGGCATCGGCCAGACGCAGGTCAATCCTAAAGTCGGATTGACCTTTGCCGCCGGGCTGCGCGCCATCCTGCGCCAGGATCCCGATGTCGTCATGGTCGGCGAAATCCGCGACCGCGAGACCGCAGAGATTGCCGTGCAGGCGTCGCTGACGGGGCATCTCGTGCTTTCAACGGTGCATACCAACGACGCGGTCGGCGCGATCACGCGGATGCGCGACATGAAGATCGAGCCTTTTCTGCTGGCCTCTACATTGCGCGCGATTGTGGCGCAGCGACTGGTGCGGCGGCTGTGTCAGGCTTGCCGCAAACCCGAAGCGGCAACACCGTCGGTTGCGGCGCTGCTCGGCGTCGAACCCGGCACAATCATCTATGAACCCGGCGGCTGCGAGGCGTGCGGCGGATCAGGCTTTAAGGGCCGCATCGGCGTGTTCGAAGCGATCCGCATCGACGACACGATCCGGCGGCTGATCAACGAAGGCGGCGATGAAGTGGCGATCGCCCGCCATGCCTATGCCCGCGAACCCAATCTGGGTGCCGCCGCGCGCCAACTCGTGATCGAAGGCCTGACCACGCCTGAGGAAGCGGTGCGTATATCGCGGCGCGGGTCCGACGATGGCTGACTTCGATTATCTCGTCGTCGATCCAGCCGGGCGCGAACGGCGCGGGCAGGTTGCCGCCGAAACGCTCGAGGATGCACGCAGTCGTCTGGGCGCGAGGAAATTCTATGTCGTCAGTCTGGAGAAAGCGACGCCGGGCGCGCCACGTGCACCGTCGTTGATGTCGTTCGAGGCGCTGACGCGGCGGCGGTTGAATGGCAAGGCATTGACGCTGTTCACGCGCCAGCTTGCGACGCTTGCGCTGGTCACGCCGCTCGAAGAAGCACTGCGCACGATCGGCCAGCAAAGCGAAGACGTAAAAGTGCAATCCGTGCTCGAGCGGGTCCATGCAGGCGTTCTCGAGGGGCGTCGCTTGTCGGACAGTATGGCACGCGAAGCCAAGAGCTTTCCGCCGCTCTATCGCGCGATGGTTGCTGCGGGGGAGAGCGCGGGGACGCTGCCGGCGATCCTCGAACGGCTCGCGGATCTGCAGGAGCGGCAGGCGGCGATCCGCTCTAAAGTGACGACAGCGCTGGCTTATCCCATCGTGCTGGCGTTCGTGGCCAGCTTTGTCGTGATGGCCCTGATGATCTGGGTCGTGCCCAAAGTCGTCGAGCAGTTCGACAGCGTGGGGCAGACGCTCCCGCTACTGACGCGCATCGTAATGGCGATCTCGGGATTTCTGGCGGGATATTGGTGGGCCATCCTTATTGCGCTGGGGCTCGTCGCGTTCGTCAGCTGGCGCGCG
>JBGSMP010000120.1:0-8411 GCA_041740105.1 Sphingomonadaceae bacterium | reverse complement strand
CGAAGCCGTCCTGACGCGCGTTACGGCGCCGCCGAAATATTCGGCGCGCGTTCGGGCGGCGCAGCGCCGGTCGGCGGCTCGCAAGGCAAAGCGGGCTTTTGCAACGGTCGTCGCAATTTTTATCGCGATGTTCGTGATCGGGCTGATTGTGCCGCTCGGCACGACGGGCGTGATGATCGGTGTTCTGCTGATGGTTCTTGCCTCGATCGGGATCATCATGATGCCCGGCGAGCGCCTTCCCGATGCAGCGGTGCTACCTACCACAGCGCTTGCGCAACTGCCGCTCAAGACCGAAGCCTGGCTTGCCTCGCAACGCGCCATGCTTCCCGCACCCGCGCAAACGCTTAGCGACGGTATCGGCCTGAAACTCGAAGCCCTCGCGCCACAGCTCCAGACCCTGAATGAAAACGAACCCGCGGCCGCCGAAATCCGCCGGTTGATTGCCGACGAACTGCCCGAACTCGTGCGCGGTTACGGCCGCGTACCCGACGCGCTTCGCCGCGCCGACACCAACGGCATCATTCCCGAAAAGCAGTTGATCGACGGGTTATCGGTCGTCGATGGCGAACTTACGCGCATGAGCGAACAACTCGCGCGCGGCGATCTGGAAAAACTGGCGACACAGGGCAAATATCTCGAGCTTAAGTATCAGGGCGATCCGCTAAGCTGAGCACGCCTTGATAGCGCCCGGCTCCGGTCGCGCGCCAACGGGCTCGAACGCCGCCAGATACCCCCCCGCTGCGGGCATGTCCTGAAAATCGACCATCTTGTACCCGACCGCTGCGAATTCGCACTTTAACAACTTTGGTGGTGTGCCGTGCTGATTGGTCGGGCGGTTCGCATCGACGACGATCACGCGCCCGCCCGCTTTGGTTGCCGGCCGCAGATTCCACAGGAATGCATAGGGCGACGCAATCTCGTGATACATGTGCACGAGGAAGACGCGATCGAAACTATTTGCAGGAAGATCGGGATCGTCCGGCGTGCCAAGTTTTACGGTGACCGTTTCGAGCTTTTCGCGTTCGACACGCTCGGCAAGCAAGTCACGCACGTCGGGAATGATGTCCTGTGCCAAAACGCGGCCCTTGGGACCGACGCGCGCGGCAAGGCGGATGGTGTAATACCCCTCGCCTGCGCCGATATCGGCCACGGTCATCCCCGGTTTCACGCCCGCCCTGTCCATGACGCCGGTCGATTCGCCCGCTTTGTCGCGGCTGTCTTCGTCCGACCAGCGGGCCGAAACAATCGCAGCAACCGGGCGCGATGCCGCAGGAAAAACCGAAGATTGCGGCTCGCGCGCGGCTGTTCCATTATTGCAGGCCGCCAGCAAAATCGGGAATGCGAGTGCAAACCTCAATCCACATCCTCCACGACCACGCGCTCGCCGGTCACGCGCTGCGACAAGGCCGCTGCCATGAAACGGTCGAGATCGCCATCGAGCACGTCGCTTGGTGAACTCGAAACCACGCCAGTGCGCAAGTCCTTTACCATCTGATACGGCTGCATGACATAGGATCGGATCTGGTGCCCCCAGCCGATGTCGGTTTTCGACGCCGCATTGGCATCAGCTTCGGCCTCGCGCTTCTGCAATTCATTTTCATACAGCCGCGCACGAAGCTGGTTCATCGCTTCGGCCTTGTTTTTATGTTGGCTGCGCTGATTTTGGCACTGAACGACGATATTGGTGGGCAGATGGGTGATGCGCACCGCGCTGTCGGTCGTGTTAATGTGCTGCCCGCCGGCGCCCGACGCGCGGAAGGTGTCGATGCGCAAATCGCTTTCGACGATCTCGATGTCGATATTCTCGTCGACGACCGGATAGACCCAGACGCTGGCAAAGCTCGTCTGGCGCTTGTCGCCGCTCCCGAACGGGCTGATCCGCACCAGCCGGTGCACGCCGCTTTCGGTCTTGGCATAGCCATAAGCATTTTCGCCCTTAAGCAGGTACGTGACTGACTTGATGCCTGCCTGATCGCCCGCGTGATAGTCGATCGTCTCGACTTTCATTTTGTGCCGCTCGGCCCAGCGCATATACATGCGCCCGAGCATTTCGGCCCAGTCGTTGCTTTCGGTCCCGCCAGCGCCGGCATTCACTTCGATATAGGTGTCGTTGGCGTCGGCTTCCCCGGCCAGCAGTGCTGCCACCTTGTCGCGCTCGGCGCGCTCGGCCATCGCGGCAAGCTGCGCGACGCCGTCATCGACCATGGCGTCGTCGCCCTCGGCTTCAGCCATTTCCATCAGTTCGACAGTATCGTCGAGTTCGGCCTGCGTTGCGCGTGTTGCGCCGATTGCTTCCTCGAGCCGCCGCCGCTCGCGCATGACGATCTGCGCTGCCTTCGGATCGTTCCACAACGATGGATCCTCGACCATCGCATTCAGTTCCTCGAGCCGCGCAAGCGCACGGTCCCAATCGATGAAACGCCGCAGCAGCGCGAGCGCTGCCGTGATTTGATTGACATGACCTTGCGCTTCGGCGCGCATATGTAATTCCTAAATGCTGTTGTCGGGGGCGTTAGTAAATTCCGCCCTGCTTCTCAAGGAAGTCGCTGTCAGCGCGTCCGGACGGTGCTGCTTTGCGCGCCGCCGTCGTCGGCTTTGCGGCAATGACAGGCGCAACATCCTTGCCGATCGACCGGCGCGGTTCGCTTTCGGGCTTGAACGCCTCCCAGATCACCGCAGCCTTTGGATCAGAGTCGACCGGAAACGCACCGTAAACCCGCTTGCCCGAACGCCTGTCGATGCGGACCATGCGGACGCCGCCTGCGGCACGGAACGGCTTGACCGGCATGCCGGCCATTGCGGGCTTGGCAAAGGCCTTGAAGATCGGAACCGCGATCACGCTGCCTTGCGCAGCACCACCCATTGATCGCGGCTGGTCATAGCCGACGTAAACACCCGCAACGACATCCGCCGATCCGCCAACGAACCAGACGTTGGTCGGCCCCGTGGTCGTGCCCGTCTTGCCGAAAATCGGGCGGTCGAGGTCGCGCAAGGCAGTTGCCGTGCCGCGTTGGATGACGCCTTCGGTAACATGGACCATCTGAAAGGCGGTCATCGGGTCGACGATCTGTTTGGTACGGTGTGGCGGGCGCGGCATGGCTTTGCCGTCCCACTCGGGCATGTTGCAGTTCTCGCAAGGGCGCGTGTCCATCCGGAAGATGACCTTGCCGCGCCGGTCCTGCACGAAATCGACCAGCGACGGCGTGAGCGCACGGCCATTGTTCGCCAGAATCGAATAGGCATTGACCATGCGCAAGACAGTCGTATCACCGGCACCCAGCGCCATGGCCAGCACCGCAGCATAAGGTTTTCCGGGCTCGCTGATACCCATATCGGCTGCCAGCTTCACGATATTCTGCATGCCGGTCTGGCTGGCGGCGCGCACCGTCATCAGGTTGCGCGATTGCTCGATGCCCCAGCGCATCGTCTGCGGCCCTGCACCGCGCATATTGCCAAAATTGCGGAAACATTTCTGACCGAGCCGGGCGCCCTGATACACACAGAAAGGTCCATCGACGATAAGCGACGCTGGGGTCATGCCATGATCGAGCGCAGATGCATAGGCGATCGGTTTGAATGTCGATCCCGGCTGGCGCAGCGCTTGTGTTGCGCGGTTGAACGACTGGATACGCGCATCGAACCCGCCCTGCATCGCCAGCACCTGGCCGGTATGCGGGTTTTGCGCGACCATGCCGCCCGAGACTTCAGGCACACTGCGCAGCGCCCATTGGTTACCGCTTGGCGCAACGGCAATGACGTCGCCGGGACTGAGCGCATTAAATGCCGGGTCCGCAGTGCCGCGCCGTGGTATCTGGGCGGCAAACGCAGGGAGCACGCCGGTTGAGCCGTCGACAAAGCCGATTTGCGCTGCGTCATTGCTTTTGGAAACGACAACCGCTGCGCGCCAGTTGTCATAACTAAGCCCGATGTTCGCGGCCGCAAACGACCGCTGCCAGCTGTCCGATATGTCAACCTTGCCGATCGGTCCGCTCCAGCCGCGCCTGCGGTCAAATCGCAGCAAGCCTTCGCGCAACGCTGTCTGCATATAACCCTGCATTTTGGGATCGAGCGAGGTACGCACCCACAGACCGCCCGAATAGACCGAATGCGGCCCGTCCTTATCCGTTTCGCCGAATTTGCCGATCAGCTGACGGCGGACCTCCTCCATGAAGTAATCGCCGGCGCTTTCGTCTTTTACCTGAGCGCGCGGAACCAGTACAAATGGCGCGGCGACGGCCGCATCGTGCTGGGCACGGGTAATGAAATTGTTGGCAAGCATCTGGCCGATCACCCAATTTCGCCGTTCGAGCGCGCGGTCGGCAAATTTCGCGCGGCTGTAGGTTTCGGGTGCTTTGGGCAGGATAGCAAGAAAGGCCATTTCCGCCAGCTCGAGCTCGCCGACGTCCTTGTCGAAATAGGCCCGTGACGCCGCCTGCACGCCGAACGAATTGCGGCCCAGAGCGATCTGGTTGAGATAAAGCTCGATGATCTGTTCTTTGGTCAGCACGGCTTCGATCCGGTAGGCGAGGAGCGCTTCCTTGATCTTGCGCGTGTAACTGGCTTCGTTGCCGATCAGCAGGTTCTTGGCGACCTGTTGCGTGATCGTGGACGCGCCGACTTTGCGCCCTGAAGTCGTAAAGTTGGTAAAGACCGCGCGGACGATGCCGGGATAATCGACACCGCCATGTTCGAAAAAGGTCTTGTCCTCGGCTGCGCGATAGGCATCGATCAGAAGCTTTGGAAATTCATCGAATGCCAGCTCGATCCGGCGCTCGCGGGCATAGCTCTGCACGGGCGTGCCATCATACGCGCGCACGTTCGTCGGCAAGGGCGGCTCATAGGCAAGCAACTGCCGCGCATCGGGCAGATTGCGCGCAAACAGCAACCAGATGATCAGCCAGGCCAGCAAAATGAGCGCGACAACGAGCGCCACGATCTTCGTCCAGCGATTGGCCCAGAGCGAAGAGAGCCAGCCAAGATCGCGGGACAGGCTCAGCTTTAGATTTTCAGTTTCGGGCGCAACCATCGTGGTCGTGCCCTAGCAATCTGTTAACGCGATGCAAAGCGCCGCGCGAAATGGACATCGACGGCGCGGCGAATGCCCGTCGCAATTGCCGCCTTTCCTGCTGCCGATGTAATCCGTTCGACATCAGTCTTATTGGTCAGATACCCGACCTCGAGCAAGATCGCAGGCGTATCGGGTGCCTTCAAAACCGCAAAGCCCGCCATTTTGTGATAGTCGTTGCGAAACGGCACGGCCTTGCCCTCGCGTTTGAGCAAATCGGCAAATCGCGCGGACGCATTCATTGTCTCGCGCTGCGCCAGGTCGATCAGGATCGACGACACATCGGCCTTTTCGCCACGCAGATTGACACCGTTGATGATGTCCACCTTGTTTTCGCGCGCAGCCAATTGGGCGGCCTGCCGGTCGGAGGCCACCTCGGACAGGGTGTATATCGTTGCACCCGTCGCATCGGGGATCGGCGCCGCATCGGCATGAACCGAAATAAACAAATCCGCTTTGAGCCCGCGTGCGATCTCGGCGCGTTCGCGCAAGATCAGGAAGCGATCGTCGTCGCGCGTCAATGCCACGCGAACCCGACCGCCTTTCAGCAATTCATCACGGATCGCCCGCGCCACGCCAAGCGTCACATCTTTTTCGCGTGTCGCTGTTTCGCGCGATATCGCGCCGGGATCGTGCCCGCCGTGCCCCGGATCGATAACAACCAGCGGCCTGTCCGGTCGCCCAAAGACTTGCGGGCGTTGCGGACCCGAGCGCGCCGGATCAAGGGCAATCGTCAGATTATATCGGCTGCGTGGCGGCTTTGCGGCATGTGCGGTCGGCCCGCGATAGCCGGTTTCAATCGGAGCCTCATTGTCGCGCGAAACGCTTTCGACGCCAGCCATGCCGACCGTCGCCACGTCCAGCAAGAGGCGCGATGGCTGCGCAGTCTGGGCGAACGAAGCCGATATCGTCGTCAACATGGCCGCAAGAGTTAGTGCCGCTGGCATGATGCCTCTTTGCCGTCCTGAACGGGTCCGGGTCCAGTCATTTAGCACCGTTAACTGGTTTCCTGCTTGTTAACCGAGTTATGGCCGACGCTATGCGGGCTTAGCCGTTACAAGATGGTTAATGGCGGCGCTCGTAATCGCGTAGAATTTCGTCGGCGGCAACGATGTTCGACACTTGTGTGTTGCCGCACGATAACACTGATGCTAGCAGTCTTGTGCATCGCCGGAGGGAACCCGTCCGGATGATGGCTTTCGCGGCTGCGCATCTCTGCTGCAGTCGATCAGGTTGACGCACGAATGATTCATGGCTTTCCGATTTCCGCTTCACTGCCCCGACACGGGGCCGGAGCGTTGCGGACAGCGTTTTTTCCGGCACCTCTGCCCGGACATGATCATCGCGCAGACACGACACTTCCATCAACCCGGACGAAACCGGCGCGCGGGTTCGCAGCCATTTTTTCGTCCTCACCAGCGGCGCCACGCTTCCTAAAGCGGCGCGCCCGGAGAAATTTACATGACAATGCGTATGCTCATCGATGCGCGCCACCGGGAAGAAACCCGTGTCGCGGTCGTCAAAGGTAACCGGATCGAAGAATTCGATTTCGAATCTGCCGAACATCTACAGCTCAAGGGCAACATCTATCTTGCCAAAGTAACCCGCGTCGAACCGTCGCTCCAGGCAGCGTTTATCGATTATGGCGGCGGGCGCCACGGCTTCCTCGCCTTCAGCGAAATCCATCCCGACTATTACCAGATCCCCAAGGAAGACCGCGAAGCGTTGCTCCGTGAAGAAGCCGAGCATGCTGCCGAAGAAGAACGCCTGCGCGCGGCTGATGATCATTTCGATGACGATGATCATCACGATGACGAGGCGCATGACGAGCAGCCCGAAGACTCCGACTTGGAATTGGAGGACGGCGACGAAGCGCCACCACCGGCCCCCACCACGGCATCGGGCAACGGGATCGACGAAGGCGCTGCCGAAAATCTGCGCGAAAAGCGGATGAATCTGCGTCGACGCTACAAGATTCAGGACGTTATCCGCCGCCGACAGGTGCTGCTCGTTCAAGTCGTCAAGGAAGAACGCGGCAACAAGGGCGCGGCGATGACGACCTATCTGTCGCTCGCGGGTCGTTATTGCGTGCTGATGCCCAACACGTCGCATGGCGGCGGGATCAGCCGCAAAATTTCGAACGGCGCCGATCGCAAACGGCTGAAGGTCATCATGGCCGAACTCAACCTGCCCAAGACAATGGGCTGCATCGTCCGCACGGCGGGCCTCCAGCGCACCAAGGTCGAAATCCGCCGCGACTTCGATTATCTCGCGCGCCTGTGGGACGAAATCCGCGAGAAAACGCTCGCTGCTGCGGCCCCCGCGATCGTGTATCAGGACAGCGACCTGATCAAGCGCGCGATCCGCGATCTATATAATAAGGACATCGACGAAGTGATCGTCGAGGGCGAGGAAGGGTATCGTCACGCCAAGGAGTTCATGAAGCTCCTGATGCCAAGCCACGCGCGACGTGTGCAACCCTATGCCGACGCGGTGCCGCTGTTCCAGCGCAACCACGTCGAAGAGCAGCTGCAGGCGATGTATCAACCGGTCGTCCAGCTTAAATCGGGTGGCTATCTTGTGATCAACCCGACCGAAGCGCTGGTGTCGATCGACATCAACTCAGGCCGCTCGACGCGCGAACACGGCATCGAAGCCACCGCTGTCGGCACCAATCTCGAAGCCGCGCATGAGATCGCCCGCCAGTTGCGCCTGCGCGACATGGCTGGCCTCGTCGTCATCGACTTTATCGACATGGAAAATCACGGAAATATCCGTAAAGTCGAAAAGGCGATGAAAGCCGCGCTTGCCGACGATCGCGCGCGTATTCAGGTCGGGCGGATTTCCTCGTTCGGCCTTATGGAAATGAGCCGCCAGCGTCTGCGCACTGGGGTTCTCGAAGCCTCCACCCGCCAATGCCCGCATTGCGAAGGAACCGGCCTCGTCCGCACGGCATCGTCGGCCGGCTTGCTCGCGCTCAGGATGCTCGAAGACGAAGCGGGCCGGGGCCGCGGTTCGGTGCTGACCCTTCGGTGCAGTTCCGAAGCGGCGTTCTATGTCCTGAACCGCAAACGCCATGAGCTTGCCGAGATCGAAACGCGCTTCGGCGTCCGCATCGAAATCGCGAGCGATGGCGAAGTCGAAGGCGCACGGATGACGGTCGAAGCGAGCGGACCACCGCCTGCTTTCACACCCAAATTCGAAGCGCCGCCGGTTTACGAAGACGATGACGACGACGTCATCGAGGACGAAACCGACGAGGAAGACGACGTCCGCGAAACCCGCACCGAGCGACCCCGCGAGGAGCGTGAAGACGGAGAAACCGGCCCGCGCCGTCGCCGTCGCC
>JBGSMP010000094.1:0-26742 GCA_041740105.1 Sphingomonadaceae bacterium | reverse complement strand
CCGACCACCCCGCGACAGGTCGACCCGAAAGGGCCGATAATAGGGAAGCCATTGTGAATATGGCGCTGTTCCCGCAACTGTGACCGGCGAGTTTCGTGCCAACAGCCACTGGGAAACTGGGAAGGCGGCACAAAGCATTGACCCGGGAGCCAGGAGACCTGCCTGTCGCGGTCGGTCCTTTGTCCGTGCGGGAAGACGCGGGCGATCGGGGGAAACCTCGCGTGACGACATCGTGTGTGTTGTTACGTTCGAGGAGAAATTTCAGTGACTCGTTTCAAAATTGCTGTTGCAGCGTTCGCGCTGCTGCCTGCCCCTGTGCTTGCAGATGATAGCACGATTGTCGTGACGGCAAACCGCATCGAACAGGATGCAAAGACCGTGGGTCAAGCCATCACCGTCATCGATCGTGCACTGATCGAGACACGCCAGACGGTCGCGATTGCGGACTTGCTGGCGACGACGCCGGGCGTCTCGGCGATCCGCAACGGTGGCTTCGGCGGCATATCGAGCTTGTTCATCCGGGGCGCTTCGGCGGCACAAACGCTGGTGCTGATCGACGGCGTGCGCGTCAACGACCCGTCTTCGCCCGAAGGCGCCTATGATTTCGGCAATCTGCAAACGACCAATATCGACCGGATCGAAGTCCTGCGTGGTGCAAACTCGGTTATCTGGGGCAGCCAGGCCATGGGCGGCATCGTCAACATCGTGACCCTGCCGACAACGGACACATTCGCGGTTCAGGCGCGCGGCGAATATGGCGATAACGATACGGCGAATGTGTCCGGCAATGTGGCGTTTGGCGCGGGGCCGATCAAAGCCTCGCTCGGCGGCGGCTATTTCACAACCGCCGGGATATCGGCACAAGCAAATAACAGCGAGCGCGACGGCACGGATCGCGCGCAAGCCAACGGCCGCGTCGAAGTTGCGCTTGCAGACAATTTCGGGCTCGATTTCCTGGGGTTTTACGCACGGAGCTATGCCGAACTCGACGGCTTTAATCCGACGTCGACCACACGACAGATCAATGGCTATGCCGGCGCTTATGGAAAGTTGTTCGATCAGGCGCTGACGCTGCGCGGCGCGTATTCGGTCAGTGATATTCGCCGCGATTCGACCAGTGCATTCGGCGATTCGCACTTCGAGGGGCGCAGCGAACGTGCCGAACTTCAAGGCGATGCGCGACTTTCGCCATCGCTTCGCTTCGTTTTCGGTGCCGAGAGCGAATGGTCGCGCGCTGAGAGCACATTTTCGGGCGGGGCGCAGCGGACGCGCCTTTCGAGCATTTACGGGCAAGTTCTGATCGAACCCGTTGCAGGCCTCAATCTCGCCGGAGGTGTCCGTCATGACGATCACCGTGCCTTCGGTGGCGAAACCACACTTGGCGGCAATGCGGCCTACAGCTTTGGCGGCACGACGCTGCGCGCCAGCTATGCCGAGGGTTTCAAAGCGCCTGCGCTCGACCAGTTGTTTGCGAGCTATGGCAACGCCGAACTCACGCCCGAACGCGCGCACAGCATCGACATCGGCATCGAACAGCGCCTGCTCGGTGAACGGCTGGTTGTGCGCGCGACGGCTTTCGACCGCAAAACGCGCGACCAGATCGTGTTCTTCAGCTGCCCGACCAACCCCAATCCGCTGTGCGCGGGGCGCGGCGCGTTCGGCGCTTATTATCTGAATGTCGCGCGTGCGGCAGCCGACGGTGTCGAATTCGAGCTACTCGCCAAGCCCAACGACACGCTGACGTTCAGCGCGAACTATACGCGCCTGCGTTCGATCAACCGCACGGCCCCGAACGCCGACAAGGATCTGCCGCGGCGACCGCGCGACACGGCCAATGCCTCACTCGATTGGGCAGAGGGACGCTATGCGCTGGGTGCAACAGTCAGTCTGGTCGGCGACAGCTTCGACAATGCCAGCAATGCAACGCGGCTCGACAGCTTCATCGTCGCAGGGTTGCGCGGGTCGATCCGGATTTTCGACGGGTTCACCCTCTATGGTCGGGTCGAAAACCTGTTCGATGAACGATATCAGGTCGCCACAGGCTTCAACACGCTGGGTCGCAATGCGCATGCCGGCGTGCGCGCTACATTCTAGAGCGTTGAGCCGGACGCAAATCGCGGCTACGAAATGGAAATGCATAGGGAAAACATGATGAGCAGCAACATCACCGCACCGGCACACCCCTCGACTCTGTGGGCTGCAACGCTTGGGCTGACAGCAGCGCTCGGCAGCTATGGCCTTGCCTGCGTCTTCCCGTTTGCAGCACTCGCTGCGCTGGCGGCTGTCACACTGCCGACGCGCCACGCCGCAATCATGATCGGGGCGACGTGGTTCGTCAATCAGCTGGTGGGTTTCACCTTGCTGGCCTATCCGCACGACGGCCAAGCTGCGGCCTGGGGTGCGATTATCGGCATTGCCGCTTTTGCCGGGTTGGGCGCAGCCAAGGCGGCATTCGGTCCTGAAGCACGGTTAATCTCGCTGCGGTCTATCATGGCGCTCGCGGCATCGATCATTGCCTATCAACTGGTCATGTTCGTCGGTGCTTTTGCCATGGACGGTTTCGAAAGCTCGACGCTCGCCATCGTCGCCGATGTCACACGCAATGACGTGCTGTGGTTTGTCGGGCTGGCCGCGCTCCGGCTTGCCCTTGGCACGACGCTCTCCCGCTGGTTCACTGCCCCGCAAGCAGCATGACGCTGGCGCCCGTCTCCGAAACGCGGAGCCATCACGGCACGCAGGCCGTATATAAACATGCGTCGTCGAGCACGTCGACCGACATGATCTTTTCGGTGTTCGTGCCCGATCACGATCCGGGAACGACACTGCCGATCGTCTGGTATCTGTCGGGGCTGACCTGCACGCACGCCAATGTGACCGAAAAAGGCGAATATCGTGCTGTCTGTGCCGAACTCGGGCTGATTTTCATCGCGCCCGACACGTCCCCGCGCGGTGACGATGTACCCGACGATGCCACTTATGATTTCGGGAAAGGCGCAGGATTTTACGTCGATGCGACGCAATCGCCATGGTCAACGCATTACCGAATGCGGACCTATATCGAAGAGGAATTGCCTGCGCTCATTGCGGCAAATTTCCCCGCCGATATGTCGCGTCAGGCAATCATGGGCCATTCGATGGGTGGCCACGGCGCGCTGACCATCGGCTTGCGCAATCCGGGACGGTTTCGGAGCATCTCGGCGTTCGCGCCGATCGTTGCGCCGCTGCATTGCGCGTGGGGCGAAAAGGCGCTGACCGGCTATCTGGGTCCGGATCGCGACACGTGGCGCGCCTATGATGCCTGCGCGCTGATCGAAGACGGCGCGCGCGTGCCCGAATTGCTGGTCAATCAGGGTGGTGCGGACAATTTTCTCGAAGAGCAGCTGAAACCGCATTTGCTATCTCGCGCCTGTGACGATGCCGGGATCGATCTCACGCTGCGGATGCAGGCGGGATACGATCACAGCTATTATTTTATTTCGAGCTTCATGGCGGATCATTTGCGCTGGCATGCCGAACGGTTAAGGCCCGCCGGATGAGCCGCGCCGCACCCCTGATCGTCGGCATCGGCGGCACGATGACGAGCAACAGTTCATCCGAACGCCTGATGCGCCATGTCCTCGCGCGATGCGAAATCGCAGGCGCGGAGACATCATGCTTCGATGGCAATGCGCTTGATCTGCCCATGTATGGCTATGGCACGCCGCGCACTGCCAAGGCGGTTGGCCTGATCGACGGTCTTCGCCGCGCCGATGCTGTGGTGATTTCGTCGCCGGGTTATCATGGCACGGTTTCGGGCCTCATCAAAAATGCACTCGATTATGTCGAAGACATGGCCAAGGACGAGCGGCCTTATTTCGAAGGACGTGCCGTCGGCCTGATTTCGGTTGCGGCGGGATGGCAGGCAACCGGTACGACGCTGGCAACATTGCGCAGCATCGTGCACGCCTTGCGCGGCTGGCCGACGCCGATGGCGGTCACGGTCAATTCGGTCCAGCCGGTCTTTGCCGAGGATGGCAGCGTGAACGATCCCACTTTGCTCAAGCAGCTCGACATATTGGCGCAGCAGATGGTGGGTTTTACGCGAATGCGCGCGCTGGACGATCTGGCGCGTCTCACTGCGGGTGCGCAGGCGAGCGAATAGCGCTTGACGTTCGCGGCGCGCCGTCAGACGCTGTTGCCATGAGCAGCAATCCAACCGATCCGATGGCATTTTTCCGCGATGCCGTGACGCAATGGGAAAAAATGGCGAATGATTTCGGGGGCCAATTCATGGGCCGCCCCGAAACCGCCCAAGCAATGCATCAGGTGACGGGCGTTGCGCTGAAAGCGCAGCAGGGCGCGCACGAAGCCATGGCCAAACTGCTGTCGGCCGCCAATATGCCGAGCAAGGCCGATGTCGAGGCACTTGGGGTCCGCATGGCGGCAATCGAAGCATCGCTTGCCCGCATTGAAGCGGCGATGACAACATCGCCCCGCAGCAACGCCGCACCGAAGCCCAAACGGACGCGCACCCCCGGAGCATGAGCGATGCTGCCGACCCGCTGGACATCGCGCGCACCGAATTCGATCGCGCGATGCAACGCAACATCAAGGGGCTCGGTTATTTCACGTCGCCCGATCCGGTGCTGGGAGCAAGCGCCAAGGACATATTGATCGCGCGCGGAACGCTGCGGCTTTATCACTATCGCCCCGTCGTCGACGACGTCTACCGCGTCCCCGTCTTGCTGGTCATGGCGACGACGAACCGCGGCTATATTTTTGATATGGTGCCGGGGCAAAGCTTCGTCGAATTCCTGCTGACCCGCGGATACGACGTGTTCATGATCGATTGGGAAGCGCCCGGCGCCGGCGAACACGCACTGGCGATGGAGGATTATATCCTCGATTTTATCCCCGCCTGCGTGGCGCGCGTAAAGGCCGAAAGCGGCGAACCCGACTTGAGCGTCATCGGCTATTGTTTCGGTGGCGTGCTGTCGCTGCTATGGGCGGCGCTGCACCGCGATGCCGGTCTGAAAAACCTGATGACGTTCACGACGCCGGTAAATTTCAAGGCGATGGAAGCGTTTCAGGCATGGTCCGACCAGCGCTTTTTCAACGTGGATCAGGTTGTCGAGACCTTTGGCAATTGCCCCGCCGAGATGCTCTACACTGCATTCTCGATGCTCCGGCCCGGTGCGCAAGTCGCGGGGAACATCCGGCTGTGGGACAATATGTGGAATGACGAATTCGTCAAATCCTACCGCATGTTCGATCGCTGGGCGGTCGATATGCTGCCGCTGGCGGGCGAATATTTCCGCCAGACCACAAAGCAGCTGATGTGGAACAACGACCTATACGAACGTCGCATGACGGTTGGCGGACGCACCGTCGACCTGTCGGCGATCACCGAACCCTTCATGCACGTGACCGCCGAGCACGACCATATCGTCCCCGCCGCCGCATCGGCGCCGCTGATCGACATGATCGGTTCCGCCGACAAGCAGGCGGTCGTATTGAAAGGCGGGCACGTCAGCCTGGTCGCGGGTGCAAATGCCGTGCGTCGACTATGGCCGCAAATCGACACTTGGCTGGGAGAAAAGAGTTTGTGAAGACGCTCGACATCGACGGCAGGCGGATCGAAATCCGTGCGTTCGAACGTAGTGACGCGGTTGCGGTGGGTCATTTTGCCGCTGCCCTACCCGCGCATGATTTGCTTTTCCTCAGCCGCGACATCCAGCACGCGCGCGTTATCGAAGCCTGGGCGCAATCGATCGCCGACGGCGAAATCGAAAGCCTGATCGCCGTTGACGGCGATACAGTCGTTGCCACCACGGCAATCGTCCGCGACCCGATGAGCTGGTCGCCGCATGTCGCTGAAATCCGGGTGCTGGTTGCCCCGAGCGTGCGCGGGCATGGGCTGGGCCGTCTCCTGCTTGACGGGAGCATTGCGCTGGCGACCGAGCGCGGCACGACCAAATTGATTGCCCGCATGACGCCCGACCAACGCGGCGCGATCGCACTTTTTGAGGAATCGGGGTTTCGCGGCGAAGCGATGCTGCGCGATCATGTCCGCGACCGTGACGGCAACGTCTTCGATCTTGCGATCCTCGCGCTCGATACACGGCGCGCGCGCGATGCCAAAGCGTCATGGGGATTTGACGCCACCCGCTGACAAAATTGCTGGACAACCGAAACCTTTCGGGCAGGATGATGTTCTTGAGCTCGAACCGTATTCGCGGCGGGTGGGGAGCAGGAGCAGATTTACGTGCAAACACAGACAGATAATGATAGGCGGCCGCCGTCAGCCTTACTGGCTCTTACCGAATTGCCGCGTGCGGTGGCAGAACTCGGCGCTTTGCCATGGGCAGCGCCGCTCCTCTGGGCCGCACCGCGCGGTGACGGGCATCCTGTTCTTGTCATTCCCGGTTTTTCGACGACCGACCGCTCGACCGGCATCTTGCGCCGTTATCTTACGCGGATGGGTCATGACGTTCACGCGTGGGAACTCGGTCGCAATCTTGGGCCGCGCGCGATCGGGCGTCAGGGCGAAAAACTGATTGCTCGGCTTGAGGAAATTCACGAAACGACGGGCCAGAAAGTGTCGCTCGTCGGCTGGAGTCTCGGTGGCATTCTCGCGCGTCAGCTTTCGCGTCGCCGCCCCGATCTCGTGCGTCAGATCGTGACGCTGGGATCACCGTTCGCGGGCGATCCACGGTCGACGAATGTCTGGCGGCTTTACGAAATGATGTCCGGCCAGCGCATGAAAGACCCCGATACGCAGGCACAGCTTGCCGAAAGTTTCGAAGCACCGCCAGTGCCGTCGACCGCTATCTATTCGAAATATGACGGAATCGTCGCGTGGCAAAGCTGCATCGAGCCCAAATCGGAGACGACCGACAACATCGAAGTTCCCGGTAGCCATTGCGGCCTCGGGGTCAATCCTGTCGTGCTCTTTGCAGTGGCGGAGCGGCTTGCGCAGGCTGACGGTGCATGGAAGCCGTTTGACCGCAAAGGGCTGCGCATGCTGCTTTATCCGTCATCAGGCCATACGACCGTCAACTGACGTCGGCGTCAATCCTTTTTGGGGCGCCATGCCGCCATCGTGTCGCGCCCGAACTGCGCGATCATGTCACCGACTTCGCGGACGTGCGTCATCGACCGCGCGCCCTGTTCCTTCACGAACTCAGCCTGGATTTTGGCGAGCTCCTGAACCGATTTTACGCTGGCGGCCGAACGCATTGCGGCAAATGCCGCGCGGGTATTTTCCTCGGCATGATCGATCACTTTGCTGTTAAGCGCCGCCGCGTTCGATGCCGCCTTTTCGGTCGCTTCCTTGATCGATTTGCCTGCTTTCTTCACCGTGTCGGCCGCCTTTGCGGTAACTTTCTCAGTTTTTGCCATCACACCTTCTCCTTGATCTTTTTTGGTTTGGAAACTTTGACCGCCGGTTTTTCAGGCGCTTGGGACGCTGCCAGCAACGCCTCGAACGACGCGCGCAATGCATCTGCATAGGCCGACGGATCGGGCATCATGTCGCGATCGCAGGTAAAGCTGATCGCGATCTCGTCGACATAGGAATAGATCGTGTTGATCATCCCCATCGAATCGAAAATCGGACCGAGGCCCATCATCTTGACCATCTTCGCGCCGCAGAAATAGAGCGGCACACGGCTGCCCGGTACATTGGTCGCGACGACATTGAACACCGGCGCCATCGCGTTGGCAACACCAAGCCGTGTGTAGAGCCGTGCGCCCAAACCCGCGAGACCCGACGGGATCAGCTGCGAATAATCGGTCAGCGTCCGCGCGCCGACCGCGTGGGTCAGCCCTTTGGAATTGACCGCATCGAGATGGATATGCGCCAGCCGCTCGAGCGGATCGGCGATATGCGTGCCAAGACTGACGACCATGGCCGAAACCAGATTGCCGAGCGCTGCTTTCTCGCCCTCGTGCCGCACCGAAATCGGTGCCATCGCGGTCAGGCTGAGGTCGGGCAACTCGTCCTTTCCGACGAGATACTCCCGCAAACCGCCGCCGATGATCGCAAGAATGACGTCGTTGACCGTCGCACCGGGCACCGCATTCTTGATCGCGCGCACTCCCGCAAGCGGAAAGACTGCTGCATCGAACACCCGGTGCGAGGAGACCTTGGCATTGAACCGCGTCTTGGGCGGCGTCCGCGCGCCCGCTATCGACAAATCACCTTTGCTGATTTCCGCTGCCAGCCGCGCAATGCCGGGCACTGACCGGACGACTGTTTCCAGATATTTCTGCGGCTGGCGCAAAGCGTTGAAATAGCCGCTGATGATCAGTTCACCGACGCCGGGCTTGGCCTCGGGTTTCCAGTCTTCCTCGGGATAGCGGTTCGATTTGTCGGGCGAGAGATCGTGCACCGCAGCGGACATCTCGACACCCGACATGCCATCAATTGCGGCATGATGCACTTTGGACACCAGCGCGAAGCATCCTTTGGGAATACCCTCGATATTGTCGAGCCCTTCGACAATGATGAATTCCCACAGCGGCTTGGTCAGATCCATCGGGCGCGAGTGCAGCCGCGCAACCTGAATACAAAGCTGCCGCCAGTCGCCAGGCGCCGGCAACGCAATATGGCGAATGTGATATTCGATATCGAAGTCGGGATCCTCGATCCAATAGGGATGATCGAGATCGAACGGCACACGCACGAGCCGCTGACGAAACGGACGCGCCCCGCCCAGTCGGCTTTCGACAAAACTCAAAATATCCTTGAAGCGGACAAACCCGCCCGGCGCTGTCGACGGATCGTAAATGCCGACCGACCCGATATGCATCGGCGTCGACGGTGTTTCCATGTAAACGAAACTCGCGTCCTGCCCGCTCAACTGCTGCATCGCACTCTCCCCGTGCGCTTCGTTGCGCATCAATATCGAGCCCATGCTGGACCGGATCGGGAGGCGGAGCAAGAGGCCGTACCATATTGCTCGGTTCAAAGCCCGAATGGCGTCGCGTCACCGCATAATTGTTTCGCTTTTATGTCATTTTCGGGTAACAATGATGACACGGACGTTTTTGCCCGTCGCAGAGTATAGCACCATGGCATCGATCCGACCCGTTGAGCGCATTCAGCAAAATATCCTCGCGATTGGCGAGCGGCGTCTTCTGACGTGGCTTGCCGCGCGCATGCCGCCCTCGATCACGCCGGATCGTTTAACCAGCATCGGTTTTACCGGGGCCGCCCTCGTTGCGACCGGCTATGGATTGAGCTTTTTCAATATTGGCTGGCTATGGCTGTCGGTGGCTGCCTATTTCGTCAACTGGTTCGGCGACTCGCTCGATGGCAGCCTCGCGCGCTTCCGCAAGATCGAACGGCCGAAGTTTGGCTATTTCATCGACCACAGCACCGATGCACTCGGCAACATGCTGATCATGGTAGGGCTGGGGTTAAGCCCGTTTCTGCGGATGGACGTCGCACTTTTCGGACTCGGCGCGTATTTGCTTTTGTCGATCCACACGTTCGTTGCCGCCCGCGTCGTCGACGAATTTCGTTTGTCATATGCGGCTACGGGACCCACCGAGCTTCGCCTTGTCCTGATCGCCATGACGCTCTGCATGTTCACGATGGGACCGGGATTGATCGCGGAAACGAACGTCTCGCCATTTGATATTTTCATTGGCGGGCTCGGCGCAATACTGACGATTTTGTTTGTGGCCCAAACCACGCGCACGGCTAAACAGCTGCTGCGCCTCGGCGAATAGTTTATTTGCCGAAGCCGAAGACGTCTTGGTGATACACACCGTCCTCGATCAGTCCTTCGAGCCATGTTGATCCGCTCAGATGGTCGCCGCCCGTTTTCTCTGCGTGGATCTTGATCAGCGTGTCGCGCACAGCTGGTGCCATATAGCGCCCGTCGCCGCACAGGAATATCTGGCCGCCTCTGACGACAACATCCCACACGGCATCACGCGCCGCCCAGACGGCGTCCTGGACATAGCGGTGTGGATGCCCCTCGACCTGCGAATAGGCCAGATGGAGATTGATCACGCCGTCGGCTGCCCACGTTTCCATTTCGCCACGGCACAGCCAGTCATGGTCGGGATGCCGCGCGCCGAAAAATACATGGCATGGTGCCGTCGCGTTCAAGGCAGCTCGCTCCTGAACAAAACCACGGAGCGGCGCAAACCCCGTGCCCGGCCCGATCAGCACAAGCGGCACGGCGCCATCATGCGGCGGCGCGAAGGGCGGATTGGGGCGGCGGATATAGCCGAACACATGTTCGCCTGGTGCCAGGTCGCGCATATGCGTGGATGCAAATCCCTGATGCGTTCCGATCCCCGACCATGCCGGGGCGTGCACCGTGCCCACGATCAGATCGACGGCATCGGGCGATACCAGCGGGGACGAGGCGATCGAATAAAAACGCGGTGCCACCGCCGACGAGAGTTCGACAAAGCTGTCGAGGCTTAACTCAGCCGCCGGGAATTTTACCAGCAGCCCCAATAAAGTCAGCCGCTTGTCCGCAATTTCCGACTGCCAGATGGCATCGTCGCTGAGTTTGACGAGCTCGGCCTTGGTATTCGGACAGCGCGTTTGCTCGATAACCACCGTCAACGCGCGGCGCGGCATCGGATCCTGAATTTCGACAAAGTCAGTCAGCAATTGTCGCACCGTGACCGTGCGACCGATCGGCAAATGGCGAAAGCGCCCACTTGCGCCCGACGGGACAACCTGCATTGCGCCCGGCACGCCCAAGCGCTCGATCGCCAGATCGACATGTTCCTTGCGATTGCGCGCGTAGATCGCAATGTGGTCGCCCGCAGCATATGCCTGCCCCTCGGGCAGTTTGATCGTGATGAACCGCGTCGAGCCGCGTGGCTGCTCCCTGGCAAAATCCCACAATCCCTCGCCGGGCAAGACCATTTCGTCATTGCCGGTGATTTCCATTTCCACGGCCTGATCGGGAAGCACAGCCGCCCGCGCATCGCGCCCGTCGACGATCTGCAATGAAAGGCCACTGGCCTTCACACCGTCGCCTTTCGCGCCAAGTGCGGCCCACAAGCCTTGAAGGAAGGCAGAAACGCCGCCATCGAAATCGCCATCGCCGTTGGCTTCGCCGCGCGGACATAGCCGCTTTGCGCCCGTCGCTTCGAAAGCTGCATCGATTTTCTTGGGAAAGGCCTGATAGTTCGGCCATTGGCTGTTGCCGATGCCTAGCACCGCAAAGCGCGTATCGGGCCACTGCGCGCCGGCAAACTGGCCGGCGTCGATTGCCGCTTCCGCCGCAAGGGCGCTGTCGGGCGCGCGTCCGTTATAGGTCGCTGTGACAGCAACGATCACGCGATCTTCGGGTAGCGTGTTCAGCGCTTCGTCCATCGCCACGGCACGCGCTTCAAAGCCATCGGCACTCGCGCGCTCGACGATTTCCTCGGCAATATCGCGCGCTGTCCCCAGACTTGTTCCGTAGATCACCGAGAGCCGTTGGCCCGCGCCCGCCGCGCTGCCGATGTCGCTGCTTGCTGCCGAAATATCCACGGCCCCCGCAATCGACAGACGCTCATGGGGCCCGCGCAACCGCAGCCGGACCTTGAAATCATCGGGCTTGATCGACAGCGTTTCCTTCAGTGTCAGCCGGTAGCCATGCCGGTCGGACACAGCGAACTTCTGGAGGATCATCGCGATTGCAAGCTTTGCCTCGACCAGCGCAAACTGCCGCCCGATGCAGGCCCGCGCGCCGTTGCCGAACGGCTTATAGGCATGCGGATGATGCGCAGATTCAGCGTCGGGCATCCACCGGTCGATATCGAACTCCTCGGCGTCATCCCATGCCGCGGGGTGGCGTTGCAGTCCGGGCGCATAGACATTGATCGGGCGATCCTTGCGCATCCGCCACTTACCACCGATAATCTGGTCTTCGGCCGGCCCCACCGAAAAAACCGGCGCGGTTGGCCAAAGGCGCTGCGTTTCCTTGACGATCCGCTCGATCACTTTGAAATGCGCGAGATGCTCGTAGGCAGGGCGCGTATCGCCGGGCAGCACACGATCGACCTCGGCATAGGCCTGTGCCAGCACCGCCGGACTTTTCAGCATTTCCATGAACGCGAAGGTGAGCAGCCCCGATGTCGTTTCATGCCCCGCGATCAGGAACGTCAGGACCTGATAGCGGATGTTCAGATCGTCGAGCGTTTCGCCCGTTTCGGGATCGGCCGCCGTCAGCATCAGGTTGAGTAGGTCGCTGGCATCGGTCGGGTTTGCGCGACGGTCGGCGATGATACCGTCGACCAGCAGGTTCATCGCAGCGATATCGGCATGGAATTGAGCTGTCGATTTTTTGGCGAATTTCTGCTGGATCGGCAGCCGCGTTATGACGTTCAGCGATTCACCCAGCGCGCTTGCCAGGCTTTCCAGAAACGGATCGATCTCGTCGCGCGAAAAGCTGTCGAAGCGATGGCCGAAGCCTGCAATGGCAATGCTGTCGAGCGTCAGCCGCGTCATATCGTCGGCAATCAGCACGTCATGTCCCGCCAGACCGGTCCATTTGGCGATCAGCTGATCGCAGACCTCGAGGATATTTGCATAATAGCCGCGCATCGCACGCTGGCTGAAGGCAGGGAGCAAGATGCGGTGGGCTTTGCCCCAGTTGGGCTCATCGCTGAATGCTGTGAACAACCCGTCGCCGGCGAATTTGCGCACGACGCGCAACCCGGGACCGGGAATTTTGCGAAACCGCGTTTCGTCGCATAATTCGGCAACAAGGTCGGGATCGGTTACAAAAACGCCGACGCGGCTGCCGAACTTCAGTTTGAATATGCCGGGGTCTTCGAATTTCTTTGACACTTCGAGAAGATGACCGATCAATCCCGCTTTCGGGATCTGGTGCAAATTGCCCAGCAGCGGCACCGTTTTGGGTGCGGGGATTGTATGTGTCTCGGTCATGCGCCCTCGCCTGTCGTGGGGAGTGTGCGCCAATGTCCAACGAAGCTTCAAGCACAAACCGCACAAAAAAAGGGCCAGTCTTTCGACTGGCCCTCATTTCCAAACCCGAAGGGTTGATTACATCCCCGAACCGGGACCGTACTGGATTTCCACCCGACGGTTCTGCAGTTCGCGAACACCGTCTGCGGTTTCGACGCGCGGTGCGCCTTCACCGAAGGCCTTGGTCGTGATGACGCCGCCCGGGATACCCTTGCTCGTGAGATAGCTCTGCACGGCATCGTTACGACGCTGCGATAGACCGAGGTTATACTTGGGCGTGCCCGACTTGTCGGCGTGACCGGCAAGCATGACCTGAGCCTGTCCGCAGTCACCATAAGCCGTGACAGCATTGTCGAGAATCGACCCTGCTTCTGGCGTGATGTCCGACTTATCCCATTCGAAGAACACGATATAGGGACCAGGCGAGCAAACAGCGGCTGGCGGCGGTGGTGGTGGTGGCGCTGGCTCGGGTGCCGGCGGTGGTGGCGGCGGCGGTGCCATTGGCTCCGCTTTTTCACCGAAGTTATAAATCAGGCTACCCAGAATGCTGTGCGAACGCCAGCGGGTCTGCAAGCTCTCACCGTTTGCGATAAGATCGATATTGTCGGCGTTGAAGAAGAAGCGATACTTCAATCCAACGTCGACGTTGTCAGTCAACGGTGCGCGCACACCAGCAATGGCCTGCCACGCAAAACCTGTGTCCGAATCGCTCAATCCGTCGCCGCTGAACTTGACCCGAGCAACGCCTGCGCCACCGCCGACAAATCCATTGAGACTATCGTCGTCACCGAAATCGAGCATACCGTTCAACATGAAACTCAAAGCAGACGCTTTACCGAATGCTTCTTCAGTGCCAGTCGAGTCCGTTACCGATTCCAGTCTAGCTTCGCGATACCCCACCTCGGCCTCAAGCCGGAAACCGCCAAAATCGTAACCAATAATTCCATCGACATCGAAGCCATACTCGGTATCGACGCTAGCAGCGCTTTGGATCGACCCAATATCCACGTCAAAGTCTTCGACGATCATCGCGCCGCCTTCGACACCGATATACCATGCATCATTCCGCGCGAGTGCGGGTGTTGCGATGGCGGTGGAGGCGAGCGCAACTGCGATAGCCATTTTCCGCATAAAAAATCCCCTTTCAAAATTGCCACTAGGACAGACCAAACCTACTACCCAAAGCAAAGTTTCCGCGCAAGCGCACAATTCAGCAAACTGTTGCTGAAATGTCGCACCTGGCAGGCTCAGTGTTCAGGAAGCTGTTGCGATAACCAGTAACATCAAGAAAGGTTGCACCTGTTTCAAGTTGCCGAGAATAATCCATGTGTTTCCAATCCTGCAATCAATGCCGCGATTGCTGCTCTCGCCTGCACATCGACCGTTGCGCCGCCCGTCGCGACTGTCACACGTGGCTGTTGCGCGCCGACCACTTGCTGCCCACCAACGGAAAGGCTCGCCGCGGTCATCAAGCCGACTACCCACGTCGAGCCTTCCCGTCTTGCCATGGCATTGTCGGGAATGCTCCAGACCTGCATGCCGGGAAACGGCGCCACAAAACGCCAGCCACCACTTGTCCAGCCAGCAATGGCGCCGGCCTGCCCGTCCCACGCCCCCGCAGGAGACGAACCCACGATCCAGCATTGCCCCGGCTGGGGGGAACCCGGAACGGTGGGCGGTGCAACCGATTGAACGACTGCCTGCATCGCGATATCCGCCAGTGCCAGCGCCTCGTTGTGCGTCACCTCCTTCTGGGCCTGCGCCGCTGCGAGTAACGGCAGTTTCAAACGGTCCGATTGCAATGCCATTTCTGTCTCCTCAAATGGTTGGGACGATGATCGTGGTCGCGCGCGAAATGTTCAGCGCCCCGATTTGCACGATCGAGATTGTGGCTACCGACGCGCCAGCGGCGAGATCGGCGGCGCGTTCGCTCGCGCCATAAGTCCAGTTCGGCGTTGTGACCTCAACCATGACGTCGGCTTGCCCCACGGCCGATTTTGCCACGCGGTATCGTTCATTCTCTTCCCCGATCGGCACATCAATGGCATCGCGCCAGCGCCAGCCGTCACGTGAACGCCGCGTCCAACTGATGACCCTATCGCCCCCCGAAGCGACCGCTGTTACCGCAACCGGCGAAAGCGGGCGCACGCTCGTCCCGACTTCGGCGGGTCCGACAGCAATAACGCCCGTCACATCGCCAACACCAACGGCCATCACGCGGACGTCGGCTACGGCCGCCGGGTTGCTCAACCGCAATGCGGCTTCGGCCTCGACCATTACGAACGTCGTATCCGCGGCATGTGGGACAACTGCCCATTCGGTCCCCCGGCGTCCGCGCCACAGTTCGGATACCCCGACCAGCCGCGCTGCCCCCGCCACATTGGCGGTTTCGATCAACGCCGCCAGAAACCCTTCGCGCTTTGCCGCTGTCCAGCACTCCGTTAGCGCCACCGGTGCTGCACGCGCGACATCGCTCTTCGCTTTCGCGGCCATGAAATTCTCCCAAATAGCAAAAGGGCCGGACGGCGGTATCTACACCGCCCCGGCCCCGACTCGCATTTCTGCATCGTTCACTCTTATAGCCACAACAGCGTCACGCTGTCAAGCGAAAAGTGCCTATCTGGTTATACTCTTGGCGCGTCAGGCGTTCGCGAATAGCGCCACGTGCTTTGTCCGGCGCATTGCCGCACCGACGGCGCCGAAACCGACGATCATCATCATCCACGTCGACGATTCAGGGACAGGCAGCGCCGTTGCCACGCGCAGCTGCGAGAATTTGAACGAATCAATGGTGCCCGTGCTGGTGAACTTCGCGCCGATGATCCACATATTGCCGTAACCGCCCGACGGGTTCAGCGCCTGGATCGATGTGCTGCCCGGACCGTTCTGATGATAGTATCCGCCAGTCAGCAGCGTCGCCAAACTCGCCTCGCTCGTGCCGGTCAGATCCATTTGCGTCGTCCACGGCGTTGCCGTCGATCCGCGGCCGACCGTGAAATCGGTGTCTTTCGTGCTTCCGCCGACCGCAAAGGGCGAGAATTTGCCGTCGAGCAAGCTCACCGACTGGTCGAACTGGAACAGGATGAAGTCACGGCTCGTCTGGTTGTCGATCGCATGGGTGCAGCAGCTCGACGAATCGCCGCTCGAAATCGCGCCGAGGCCAGTGCCTGAATATGACTGGATTGACGACTTCGCGACCGAGCCGCCACTGCTGCCTGCGCCGCCCGATAGCGACCATGCGCTCATCCGGACTTTTACAGTGCTCGTGCCGCTCGATACGGTCGACGTCATGAACTTGATGCCGCCGGTCGTGGTCGAACCGAGCGACGTCAGATTAAACATGAGCGTCGCAGCCGAACCGGCCACCGGCATGGCGCTGATCGCCAGAATTGCAGCCGCCGCAATCGCCTTACGCTTGGAAATAATTGTCATCGAATCGCCCCCCAGAGGCCGTTGTCGAGACGGTAAATAACCGATTCACGATCAATACGGGAGCGAAACTTTAAAGTTAACGCGTCTCGAAACAGGACAGCGTCACATGCGGTTCAAAAACGCCGTTTCTTTGCCAATCACGGCGGCAAAGCTCGGTCGTCCCAGCATGGCAGCGGCATAAGCTGCCACTTTTGGATAGCGCACGGCGTCAATGACCACGCCGGCGTGCCCGAAATTGGCAAACGGGCTCGCCACGGCCACATCGGCCAGTGTGAGACGATCCTCGACCAGAAATCCGCTGTCGGGAACAACCCCTTCGAGATAATCGAGCACTGGCGGCAGTGCCTCGGCTTCGGCTTTGTCGGCGGCTGCCAGATCGCCTTCCTTGCCCATCAGCTTCATCACGACCCGGTTGAAGAAAATCGGCGCGGCGGCGGCAAACATGATCGTGTCGGCATATTCGTCGAACCACACCGCGCGGCCCCGCGCACGTGCCTCGGCGGGGATCAGTGCAGGCTCGGAATGTTTAGCCTCGAGATAATGGACGATCGCCGACGAATCGCACAGCTGGTAATCGCCGTCCTCGAGCGCCGGAATCTTCCCGAACGGGCTCATCGCCAGAAATTCGGGACTTTTTGGCCCCGGGCCGACCTGAGCGTTATCGAGCGCGATGTTTTTTTCCGCTGCAAAGACCATGACCTTGCGGACGAAAGGCGATAAGCTGCTGCCATGTACGATCATATGATCTCTCCCTCGGCGCAACGCTAACCCGCTAGATTGTCAGTTTCAACACGAAACTATCTTTGCCGCGGCAGAATAGTCTAAAGCGCAAAGATGCTCAGCACGCCAGCCATTGCTGCCATTCTCTGGTCGGTTATCCTCGGTGGGGCCGGCGGCTTGGTCACCGAAATCGGCCCCTGGTATCGCGCGCTGAAAAAGCCAAGTTTCCAGCCGCCCGACTGGGCCTTCGGTCCGGCATGGACGATCATCCTCGGGCTTGCCGGCTGGGCTGCCTACATGGCCTATACGGCGGCAACGACCGATGCCCAGCGCACGTCGGTCATCATCCTCTTCGCTGTCAATTTCGTCGCCCACTTCGCCTGGTCGCCACTGTTCTTCAAACATAAGCGGCCTGATCTCGCGCTGATCGAAGTCGTGTTTCTCTGGATATCATGCCTTATGCTGTGCCTGTACCTGCGCCCGATTTCGGTCACGGCGAGTTGGCTCGTCGCGCCATATCTCGCCTGGGTCAGCTTTGCGGCAAAGCTGAACTACGCCATCGTGAAACTGAACCCGCGCCCATCGGTATGACAGCATGGAGGCATCTATGATTTCCCGACTGACCCTGATAGCCGCTGCCCTCATGACAACCACTGCCGCCGTTGCCCAAAGCTGGACACTTGTGATCCACGGCGGTGCCGGGGTCATCGAACGCGCGCGAATCAAGCCCGAAACCGACAAAGCCATCCGCGCCGCGCTCGCCCTGTCGCTCGAAACCGGCTCTGCGATCCTGAAGAAAGGCGGCACCTCGCTCGACGCCGTCGAAGCCGCCGTGCGTATTCTCGAAGACGACCCGAATTTCAACGCGGGGCGCGGCGCCGTGTTCACCTATGAAGGCACCAACGAACTCGACGCCGCGATCATGGACGGGCGCGACCGCAAGGCGGGGGCCGTCACCGGCGTCACGCGAACCAAAAGCCCGATCGGCCTTGCCCGCGCCGTGATGGAAAAAAGCCCGCATGTCATGTTGTCGCGCGACGGTGCCGACAAGTTCGCTCTCGAACAGGGCCTTGAACAGGTCGATCCCGCCTACTTCGCCACGCCCGAGCGCCGCCGCCAGCTCGACGAAATGAAAGCGCTCAAAACCTCGTCGTTCGATGTCGACCTGAAATACGGCACCGTCGGCGCGGTTGCCGTCGACCAGGCGGGCCATGTTGCCGCTGCCACCTCGACCGGCGGATTGACGGGAAAACGCTGGGGCCGGATCGGCGATTCGCCCATCATCGGCGCAGGCACCTATGCCGACGACCGCGCCTGCGCCGTGTCTGCTACCGGGGCCGGCGAATTTTTCATTCGCGAAGGCGTTGCCCACGAGATCTGCGCGCGCGTCCGCTTTGCCAAAGAGAATATCGTGACCGCAGCCGATACCGTGATGGCCGACGTCAAGGCACTCGGCGGATCGGGCGGCGTCATCGTCGTCCACCCCGATGGCAGCGGCGGCTGGAGCTTCAACACGCCCGGCATGCATCGCGGCCGCGCATCCTCGGCAAAAGCGCCTGAAATCGCAATGTACGGCGACGAGTAATAGATCGAAGTCGTGACTTTTTTGCAACGCAGCAAAATGAATGTCGATTGGCCGGATATAGATTAAGCAATCGTCACAAAACTGTCGCATAAGCAACCCAGAGGCCCGCTCGAGCACTGCGGGTAGTATGCTGCAGTGCACCAGTAATGTGTAAAGGTGTTGCGTAATGCGTATCCAGTTTTTTGCCAGCGTCGCCGCTGTAGCTATCGTCGTTCCCCATGCTGCCTATGCGCAGGAAACCACATCATCGGTCGAAGGCACGGTAACGAGCGACGGGCAGCCAGTCGCGGGCGCGACTGTGACCATATTACACGTCCCAAGCGGCACAACCAACAACGCGACCACTGATGCCAACGGCAGCTTTTCGACGCAGGGTCTGCGCATCGGCGGTCCGTTCACCGCTACGGTAAGCGCAGACGGCTTTGCGGGCACGCAGGTCACCGACATTTTTACAGTGGTCGGCCAGCCCTATACGCTGCCGCTGACGATCTCCCCAACCGGCGAAGAAATCGTCGTGACGGCATCGCGGCTGCCCGGCGCGCGCACGGTTTCGCAGGGCCCTGCGACCGTGCTGAATGCCGAACAGATTGCAAACGTCGCTTCGGTCAATCGCGATATTCGCGATCTGGCGCGGCGTGACCCGTTCGCGCGCCTCGACGACAGCCCGACCGGCGGCCGTTCGATCAGCTTTGCGGGCCAGAACGCACGATATAATAAATTCTCGGTCGACGGCGTGCCGATCACCGACAATTTCGGTCTCAATCCCGATGGTCTGCCCAGCCGCAGATCGCCCATTCCGCTCGATGCGATCGGCCAGTTTCAGGCCAAAGTCGCCCCTTATGACGTTCGCGAAGGTAATTTTCAGGGCGGTGCGATCAACATCATTCTAAAGTCGGGCAATAACGATTTCCAGGGCACCGGGTTTTTTGCATATTCCGACCAGAGTCTCGTCGGTAAGGAAACCAAGCCGGGGCCGGGTGTCCCGACCGGGCGGATCACCGTTCCGCCGTCGGATTACAAGAATTACGGCGCGCAGCTCTCGGGACCGATCATCCCCGACAAATTGTTCTTCATGATCGCCGGCGAACGCGTTCGCGCCGAAGCGCCGATTGCCGAGGGTCCGAGCGACAATAATTCAGGAACCGCAATTTCGCTGCTCTCGCAAGCGCAAGTCGATAACGTATCTGCGATCGCAAAAAGCCGCTATGGGTACGACACTGGCGGCGTTCTGAAAACTAACGGCGATACCGACGATCGTTTAGTTGCGCGCATCGACGCCAACCTGTCGGACACGCAGCGTCTCTCACTTACCTACACCTATGCCAAAGATGCAATCAACCTGATCCAGAATACGTTTGCAACGGGCACGCAGGGCCTGGGCCTCGCGTCCAATGCCTATATTCAGGGCAACAAGCTGCAAACTGGCGTCTTTCAGTTGAACACCGAGATTTCGGATGATTTTTCGACCGAAGTTCGTGGTTTCATCAAGGATTACAAGCGTATTCAGGATCCGTTGCTCGGGCGCGGGTTTGGCCAGATCACGGTCTGCACGGCGCCAACGTCAGACCGCACGACAGTGGGAGTTAACGCAACGGCATCGATCAATTGCCCGGTGACCTCGGCATCGGTTTCGTTCGGCCCCGACATCTCACGGCAGACCAATGCGCTGACATCGCGGACCTATGGCGGCCTGATCCAGGGTCGCCTGACGCGCAACGATCATGACGTCCGCTTGTTCGTCGACATCCAAACGACCGAAGTGTTTAACTCGTTTCTGCAACGGTCCTCGGGAGACTATTATTTCGATTCGATCGCTGATTTTCAGGCCGGCAACGCACAGCGCTTCCGTTATGGCAATGCTGTCCCTTCCCTGGTCCCCGAAAATGCAGCCGCTGGGTTCGCCTATCAGTCCTACACATTCGGTGTTCAGGATACGTGGCGCGTTCTCGACAATCTGACGGTTTCCTACGGCGCTCGGTATGACTTGTTCGGTGGCAACAGCCGCGCCGTGCTTAACCCGGTCTATCTCGCGCGTTACGGCTTCGGTAACAACGCCTTCATTTCGGGCCGCGGCGTGTTCCAGCCCCGTTTCGGCTTTGACTGGAAGCCCAATGCGGACGTCTCGATCCGCGGTGGTTTGGGCATTTTCTCGGGCGGTACGCCTGACGTCTATGTCTCGAACAGCTTTTCGAACACGGGCGTTCTGACCAACGCAATCGACATCCAGGAGCTGAACAACGGCGCCTTTTCGCCGACGACGCTTCCGACTGGGGCGGGTGCGGCGATCCTGACCAATGTCAACGGCGCAACCATCCCGACGGCGGCCAACAGCTTCCTGACAAACGCAACGGTTTCGGGCAATTCGCCCACCGCTTCGCTCGCCCAGGGTTTCGAAATTCCGTCGCAGTGGCGCGCAACCTTGTCGCTGTCGTCGACGCCTGATCTCGGTGCGCTCGGTACGGGTTGGGAATTCGGCGTCGACTTGTTCCTGTCGGGCGTGCGCAAACAGGTTTCGTTCACCGATCTGCGCGTCCGGCCGAACAGCTTGCTGACGCCCGACGGCCGTATCCGTTACACGCCGATTACAACTTTTGCCGATACCAATTCGGACATCCTGCTCACCAATTCATCGGTCGGCCGATCCTATGTCGGCGTCGCCCGCATTCGCAAGGATTTCGATTTCGGCCTGAATATCGGTGGCAGCTTCACCTATCAGAATATCCGGGATTCAAACCCGGCGACATCGTCGGTCGCGGCTTCGAACTATGGGGCGGGTGTTGCACTCGATGCGAACACGCAAGCCTACGGCACGGCGAACGACGAAGTTAAATATGCCTTCAAATATGATCTGACGTTCCAGCGCGAATTTTTCGGCGATTATAAATCGACAATCGCTTTGTTCGGCGAAACGCGGATCGGCCGTCCGTACAGCTTCACATTCCGTGATACCGGCGCGCGCAGCAGTGTGTTCGGGACGACGGGAACGGGCACACGGTATTTGATGTATGTGCCGACCGGGATCAACGATCCGCGCGTTTCCTATGCGAACGCCACCGATGCCGGACTGTTCGATGCCTATATCAATTCGACCGGCCTTTCGAAATATCGTGGCAAGATCGCGCCGCGCAATGGCTTTAACTCGCCGTGGTTCACGCGCGTCGATCTCCATCTGTCGCAGGAAATTCCGGCTTTCATTAGCAAGCGCTCGCGCTTCACGCTGTTTGCCGACGTCGAGAACTTTACGAACCTGATCAACAAGAACTGGGGTCAGATCCGCGAGTTTTCCTTCCCCTACACCATTTCCCCGGTGCAGGTTCAGTGTTTGACGACGCCATTGCCCACGGGTCAGAGCTTTGTGAACGTCGGCACGTCGGCGGCACAAAATCCCGGCGGCTTGCCTGCCGTCGGCGCCGCGAACGCAGGGCAGGCTTGCGCGCAATATCGCTACACCGCCAACCAGACCTCGGGCGGGCAGTTCACCGCGCCAACCGACACGATCTATGCGCGTCAGTCGCTCTATGCGGTCCGCGTTGGCGTCCGGTTCAGCTTTTAAACCAGCGTTCGAACGAAAAGGCCGTCGTCCGAAAGGGCGGCGGCCTTTTGCTATGTTATTGTGCCAGTGTCCCCATCGGTCGCAACGGACGCGCCATGACCCGCCGGACCATCGGCTCGAAAAAGCTCAGCGGTTCGCTGTGATAATCGGGATCGAACGCGGCCTGATCATACACACGACAAAATTCCTCGCAGGCATCCCAATGTTCGTGCCCGCGGTGAACGTCGCGCGCATCGCGGTCCATGCCCAGATAATGGAAATAATAATTTCCCTGAAAAAGGCCGTGCTGCGCACAGATCCAATGCTCCTGCGGCGTCACGAACGGCTTGATGATCGCTGCGGCAATGTCGGGATGGTTATAGGTGCCGATCGTGTCGCCGATATCGTGGAGCAACGCCATGACGACATAGGTTTCGCCGCGCCCGTCACGATGCGCGCGCGTCGCCGTTTGCAGGCAATGCTGCATCCGGTCGATCGGGAAGCCCCCGAAATCGCCTTCGAGCAGTTTCAGATGCGTCAGCACCCGGTCAGGCAGGCCTTGCGCAAACGCCATATACTGGCCGGCGATGATCCCCCAGTCTTCGGGCGTTCCTTCCTCGAAGTTACGAAACTTCGCGCGCGGCAGGTCTTCGCTGTCAGCCATTTCGACTCTCCTCACGCCGTCACCATAATCACTCGGTTCATTTATCCAACTGCTTCCGCTAGACACAAAGCGTATGGCCACCGCCCCGCCCACCCCTGCGACGTTCTTTGCCGACAAGAACCGCGCGTTCTGGATGCTTCAGGCGGGCGGCTGGGCAGGCTATCTCCTTCTGCGTGCGGCACAGGGTGTCGCCAACGGGATGACGATTTCGTTTTTCATTCCCGTCCTGGTTTCGACCGCAACCGGCTATTCGCTCACACTCGTGATGGCCGCGATTTATCGCTGGCTGATCCTCAAAACCCCGCTGGTCATCTGGACCGGCACGGTGGCTGCGGTCGCCGTCGGCGTCGGCGCCTATTCGATCATCGATGCGTGGGTATTCTCGCTGATCAACCGCGGCGGCGTTTTCGAAGGGGGGCTGGTGCTCGGCACAGTCCTGATCAACGGCTTGCTGCTCGGCGCATGGTCGGCCCTGTATTACGGGATCAATTTTTTCCTGATCGCCGAGCGTCAGACGCTGCAATTGCTCAAACTCGAAGCCATGGCGTCGTCCGCCCAACTTGCCATGCTGCGGTATCAGCTCAATCCGCATTTCCTGTTCAATACGCTGAACAGCATTTCGACGCTCGTTTTGCTCAAGCAGACCGACCGCGCCAACGCCATGCTCAGCCGCCTGTCGTCTTTCCTGCGCTACACGCTGGTCAATGAATCCGAAACGCAGGTGACCCTCGAACAGGAAATCGAAACGCTGAAGCTTTATCTCGATATCGAAAAAATGCGCTTCGAGGAACGCCTGCGCGCTTCGTTCGATCTCGATCCTGCCGCGGCTGGCGCGCGCCTGCCCTCGCTCCTGCTTCAGCCGCTCGTCGAAAATGCGATCAAATATGCCGTCACGCCGATGGAGGAAGGCGCCGACATCGCCGTCGTGGCACAGCTCATCGGCGATCGCGTCATTATCACCGTGTCGGATACCGGGCCGGGGTTGAATGATAACGCCGTTCGGCCCAGTTACTCGACCGGGGTTGGCCTTGCCAACATCCGCGACCGACTCAATCAGGCGTTCGGCGCCGACCATCGTTTCGAGACACGCAACCAACCGGGGGGTGGGTTCGTTGTTACCGTGGAAATACCGTTTATCACCGAAAAACAGATGCAAGAGGCCGCATGACCATACGCACTATTCTCGTCGATGACGAAAAACTGGCAATCCAGGGATTGCAGCTCCGGCTTGCCGCGCATGCCGATGTCGAGATCATCGACACATGCATGAACGGTCGCGAAGCCATCCGCGCAATCAAGACGCACAAGCCCGATCTGGTTTTCCTCGATATTCAGATGCCGGGCTTCGACGGGTTCTCTGTCGTATCGGGCCTGATGGAAGTCGAACCGCCGCTGTTCGTGTTCGTAACCGCCTACAGCGACCATGCCCTGCGCGCGTTCGAAGCCGATGCGACCGACTATCTGATGAAGCCCGTTGACGAGCAGCGCCTTGCCGACACGCTCGACCGCGTCCGCCAGCGGCTCCATGAAAAGCGCGGCGTCGAACATGCCGAACAGCTGATGGAAGCGCTGACCGAACATGCGCCCGAAGCGGCTGGCGAGATTGTGGACAGCACCGATACGCTGGCGGCGAACCGGTTCGAAAAGCTGATCAATGTCAAGGATCGCGGCCAGATCTTCCGCGTCGATGTCGACACGATCGAACGCATCGACGCTGCAGGCGATTACATGTGTATTTACACCGGCGACAACACGCTGATCCTGCGCGAAACGATGAAGGACCTCGAACGCCGCCTCGACCCGCGCCGGTTTCAACGCATTCACCGCTCCACGATCGTCAACCTCGACCTGGTGAAACAAGTAAAGCCGCACACCAACGGCGAATGCTTCCTCGTCCTCGATTCAGGCGCGCAGGTAAAGGTATCGCGGTCGTATCGCGATGTCGTCGCGCGGTTCGTTCACTGAGTTTGGGTGGCGGAGATCGTCTAGTTGCCGACATTCAGCTAGTGTGGAATGTTAAGCTATGCAGGTCAGCGTCCACGAAGGTCCGACAATCGTCGGGACAGCCACAATACAACACCTAGACCCGCCTATGGGTGTAGCGTTCGGCCCATTTATGCCCTCGAGACACTATCATCGAGATAGGCATGCAAATGTAGTCGAAGGTAAATTTGTCGATGATCGGGGACGGGTTCTATCCGCCAGATTAGATCGATATGGAGTTCTGCTAACCCACACAGTGGCGATCGAAGATTGTACTGGTCGCCCCTATATTGAACTTACCTTGTTTTTCAGCGACGGAAACGATTTTGCTGACGTCTTCTCTACCCACGCAGATTACATAGCTTACTACTCTCACCTTGGGAACGGCAGCTAACGACCAATCTCCACCGACCCGTCGCCCCCCGCCAGCCGCGTCCGGAACCAGTCGGCGAGCTCTTCTTCGGTCAGGTCGCCGGATGCAAGCGCGAGGAATGCGACAACCAGTTCGGCGTCGCTGGCTTCAACCATAAAGCCGTTGAGCACCAGAAAAGTTTCGCTGACGACGGCTGCAGTCCGCTTGTTGCCATCCACAAATGGATGATTGCGTGCAACGCCATAGGCGTAGGTTGCTGCGAGCGCAGCCGCGTCAGGCTCACCATAAGCCGCCAAATTCGGCGGCCGGGCCATTGCGCTGTCAAGCAAGCGCTCGTCGCGGACCCCTTGCCCGCCGCCATGTTCGGCTAATTGCTCGCGATGCGCTGCGAGTGCGACGTCGGTCGCAACCCATACCCAGTCCGTCACCAGCTTACTTTGCCAGTTCGCGCAACGCCAGCTTGCGGCGCTCCATCACGTCACGCGCGACCGCCATCTGGGCTTCGAAATCGGGACGGTGCGGCTTCAGCTCGATGCTATTGCCATGCGTCGTTGCCTCGACAAAATCACCTGCTTCCGCACCGAGCGTTTTCAGCAGCTCTTTTGGCAAGACAACGCCCATCGAATTTCCGATCTTTATGACTTTCAACGGCATGTTCATACACGTGTTATAACGCGCATCACGAAAATTGCAACAGCGCCAGCATCTTCACATCGATCACCACGCCTTCACGGCGCTTGTCCGCGATAAACGCGGCCACATCAGCCAGCGCCACGCGGTGCACCGTGATATCCTCACCCGGCACGCCGCCGCCGTCCCCCACACGCTTCAGGCCATGCGCGCGGACCAGCGTGAATGTTTCGCTGACCATCCCCGGCGATGACGCAAAGGTGCCGATGATCTCGATCCTGTCAGCGCGGTAACCGGTTTCTTCCTCGAGCTCGCGTGCCGCCGACGCGCAAACGTTTTCGCCCGCTGTCTCGTCGCCGACCAGACCGGCGGGCAGTTCCAGACAGCGGATTGAGAGCGGCACACGATATTGCTCGACCAGCAGTACATACCCATCATCGATCGCCAGGATCACCGCCGCGCCAATCCCGCGCGCACGCGCGACATATTCCCACGGCCCGCGGCGTTTGGCGGTGATATATTTGCCCTGCCAGACGATTTCTTCCGGCGGGTCCGAAGTCAAAGCTCGATCACCCGATCACAAAGCTCGTTCTTGTCATCGGCGGCACGCGGCAAATGTGCGCTTAGGATCGTGCCGACCCGCTCGACGGCGGCAATCATGCCATCGGTCACGCGGCCCGCCGCGACATGTTCGATCATCGCGCCCATCGCATCGCCCCATTCGGTGTCCGCCACGCGTGTGTAGATTGCTTCGTCGGCAACGATTTCGGCCATATGCTCGCCCATCGAGAGGTAGATGAGAATGCCGGTCCGCCCCGTCGTGCGCTTCTCGGTGCCGACCTTGAACAGGTCGATCGCGCGCCGCCGCACCCGCCGCCGCCGCGTTGCCTTG
>JBGSMP010000071.1:0-4209 GCA_041740105.1 Sphingomonadaceae bacterium | reverse complement strand
GGCGGCCATCGGTTCGTCGATCAGGAAAATGCGCGATCCCCCGGCGTTGGATGCGGCATCGCGGATCGCGCGGCGCTCGACCGACGTCGACCCCGACGGCACGCAAACAACGATGTCATGGCGACGCGGAAAGCGCGAGGGCCCGCCCAGCGCCTTGTTGATGAAATGTTTGATCATCTGTTCGGCGACGTCGATGTCGGCGATGACACCGTCGCGCAAAGGCCGGATGGCTTCGATGTTGCCGGGGGTTTTGCCCATCATCAACTTGGCATCGTTGCCGACGACCTTGACGCGTCTTACCCCGTCGATCGTTTCGAGCGCGACAACCGAAGGTTCGTTCAAAACGACGCCGCGGCCTTTTACATAAACCACGGTGTTAACAGTGCCGAGATCGATCGCGAGGTCGTGCGACGTGAATTTCAAAAAGGAAGGTACGCGCATCAACAGGCTTGGCTTTCAGCGGGCGGGATCGATATCACGCCAAATCTGGATCGCTTGCGCGCCGCTTTGGGTGTGGTCAATCAATGCCCGCGACGAAGCGACGCAGTTTTAGGCTCAAGACGCGTGGCGTCGAAGCTGGCGGTTCCGATTCACTTATAATTTTCCCGTCGGTCGCCAAATTCGCGGACACGCTTGCGCCAGGCGCGATAGCTGCCGGGTTTCAATTCGCTGCGCATCAACGCCTTCACGCCATCGGGACTCAATCCGTGCAGGGCGCGGATATCGCCGAAACTCACGGCGTCACTTAACGCCATCTCCACGATTTCGCTGACCTTTGCCGCGTCGACTTCAGGGCGTTGCATTGGATCGACTGTCGTCACCGTTTCCCGCCGCAATGCGATTGGCAACAAGATCGTCGACGACCGATGGGTCGGCAAGTGTCGAGGTATCGCCCAGCGTCGTGATGTCCCCTTCGGCAATCTTGCGCAGGATGCGGCGCATGATCTTGCCGCTGCGGGTTTTGGGCAGCGATGGCGCGAACTGGATGGCGTCGGGGGCTGCAATCGGCCCGATTTCGGTGCGGACCCACTGAACGAGGTCCTTTGCCAGCGCCGCATCGCCGGTTTCGCCGACATTGAGCGTTACATAGGCATAAATGCCCTGTCCCTTGATCTCGTGTGGCATGCCCACGACCGCGGCTTCTGCAACTTTGCAGTGTAGGACGAGCGCACTTTCGACTTCGGCTGTGCCCATGCGGTGCCCCGACACGTTGATGACGTCATCGACGCGGCCGGTGATCCAGTAATAGCCGTCGGCATCGCGCCGCGCGCCATCGCCGGTGAAATATTTGCCCGGAAAGGTCTGGAAATAGGTTTCGAAAAAGCGCCGGTGGTCGCCCCACACGGTGCGCATCTGACCTGGCCATGAGCGTGCGACGACGAGGCAGCCTTCGGCCACGCCGTCGATTACAGTGCCATCATTATCGACAATCTGCGGCTCGACGCCGGGCAGGGGAAAGGTTGCCGAACCCGGCTTCAGGGGCGTGAACGCTGGCAGGGGGGCGATCATTCCTGCGCCGGTTTCGGTCTGCCACCACATGTCGATAATCGGGCAGCGCGCGGCCCCGACGACATCATGATACCAGCGCCACGCTTCAGGATTGATCGGTTCGCCGACCGAGCCGAGCAGGCGCAACGAGGCACGGCTCGTGGCAGTCACGAAGCCGTCGCCTTCGCGCATCAGCGCGCGCAATGCCGTCGGGGCGGTAAACAAAGTCTGGACTTGGTGCCGATCGATCACTTCCCAGATGCGCGATGGCGTCGGCCAGTTCGGCACGCCTTCGAACATCAAGGTCGATCCCCCGATCGCGAGCGGGCCATATACGATCGAACTGTGCCCGGTGACCCAGCCGACATCGGCGGCACACCAGAACATTTCGCCGGGCCGGTAATCGAAACATGTCTGATGCGTCATCGCTGCCCAAAGCAAGTAGCCGCCCGAGGTGTGGACAACGCCCTTGGGCTTGCCGGTCGATCCTGATGTGTAAAGGATGAACAGCGGATCTTCGGCGCTCATCGGTTCGGGCGGGCAGTCAGCGGGAACGTCCGCTTCGTGATACCAGATGTCGCGGCCAGGGTGGATGGTCACGTCCCCGCCGGTTGCCCGCACCACAATGACTTTTTTCAGGCAGCTCGCAATCGCGGCAGCCTTGTCGACATTCGCTTTCAGCGGCACGCGCTTCCCGCCGCGACGACCTTCATCGGCCGTGACGACAATGCTGGAATCGCAATCGGTGATGCGCCCGGCCAGCGCATCGGGGGAAAAACCGCCGAACACGACGGAATGTATTGCGCCGATCCGCGCACAGGCGAGCATAGCGAAAGTAGCTTCGGGGATCATCGGCAGATAGAGCGTGATGCGTTCGCCTTTCTTGGCGCCCGCCGACTTCAGGACGTTGGCAAAGCGGCAGACTTCGGCGTGGAGCTGCTGGTAGGTGAACCGGCGCGGTTCTTCGGCAGGTTCGTCGGGCTCCCAGATGATCGCGATCTCGTCGCCGCGCTTCGCGAGATGACGGTCGATGCAATTCGCTGAGACATTGAGCACGCCATCGGCAAACCATCGCACGGCAAAGCTCGTCTCATCGAAGCTCGATTCGTCCATTTTCGTGGGCGCCGTCACCCAGTCGAGCCGCTGAACGGCATTTTTCCAATAGCTGTCAGCGTCGTTCAGCGAGCGGGCATAATCCGTGGCCGGATCACCGCTGGCGCGCGCGGCCCAATCGTCGGGAACGGCAATGATCGTTTCTGCCATCTTACATCCTTGTTATCGACCGAAAGTGAAACCCAGCCAGAACGCCTGCGGCGTGCCCAGATCTTCGATGCCCGATGACGATAGGCCCGAAATCACCCTTTCGTCGAAGATATTTTCGGCGCGCGCAACGATGCGGACGCCTGAAACCAATGGCACACTGATGACGCCATCGATCGTCAACGCTTTTGGCAAACGGCGCGATTGCAGGTCATCCTCGAACTGCGCCCCTGCATAGCGAACGCTGATCGAGCCTTCTGGTCCCGAAGCGGGCGCATAAGCAAAAGTCGCGCTGCCCTGATGCTCGGGCGTTTGCGCGGGGCGCTTGCTATCGAGCGGCAGCGCAGGACCGCTCGCCCGAACGCGCGCATCGGTATAGGCATAGGACGCGGTCAATCTGAAATCACCGAGCGGCAGTTTGGCCGTTGCTTCGATGCCCTTCACGTCGATCGCGTCGACGTTCTGGCGCTGGCGAAAAACGCCGCCCGCCGCGACGAAGCCGACTTGCGGGAACACGGCGGGGCCGCTGCCCAAGGTTACATTGGCAATCGCGCCGTCGAGCCGGTTCCAAAATGCGGTAAGACCAAGCGTTGTCCCGCCCGCACGCAAGTTTACACCGCCTTCGACGCCTTTGAGCCTTTCAAGTCCGAGTGCACCATTGGCGGCGGTCGCGTCGGCCCCGACACGGAACGGGCGGTAGAGTTCATTGAGGGTCGGCACCCGAAAACCGGTATAACCAGCCGCACGCAGATCGATGGCGCCGGAGACTTCAAGCAATGCGCCTGCGCGAAACGTGGGGCGGGTGCCGGATCGGTCGACAAACTTTAGGTCGAGCGTGTTGAGGCCCGTGCCGGTTATGCTTTCGGTCAGGAACCCGTCCTTGATCGACCAGCGGTCGAGCCGCGCGCCGCCCGTCACGGTCAGCGCGCCGAGAATGGTGCTGCCCTCGATGAACCCTCCAAAAGTCGTGTTCGTACCGCCAGCACGCCGGAGCCGTGTCGGCGCGCCAGTTACAAAGCGGAAAAATTCATTGGTCTGGCCCGCTGCATCACGGATGTCGGTGCCGATGCGCAGGCTGTTCGCAGCGCCGACCGGGGGGCGGACTTCGACCTTTGCGCCGAGCCCCAGCGCGGGCGTATTGAATTGGTCGAGCGTCGTCGTTGTGCTCGATCGGTCGGCAGCAGTTGCAACGAAGCCCGAGCGGAAGCTGCGTTCCTGCACATAGGCAAGCGCTTCGAAGCCCCAGCGCCCGCGCCCGACCAGTTTCACGCTCGCATCCGCGCCGCGGCTGCGCGAAGCCGTGCCTGCCAGCCCGCGCAACCGGTGGTCGTCGAAGATCAGTCCGCTGGTCTGTATTTCCAGTGCGGAATTGATCGGCGCGACACCCCTCAGCGCGACGCTCCAGCTGTCATAGCGCGCCGGAATATCAGCGATCCCGCGTTGAGATTTCGGGATGAGGAC
>JBGSMP010000062.1:0-16515 GCA_041740105.1 Sphingomonadaceae bacterium | reverse complement strand
CAAAGCGCGCGGCGACCTTGCCCACGCCAGCGGGGCATTGCGCCCGGCCTTGCTCGAACAGCGCGTTAATCGATCGCGCGACAAATTAGTGCAACTTTGGCGCGTTGCCGCTTCGCTCAATCCCGATCTCGTCCTCAAGCGCGGCTATGCCCGCGTGGAAAAGCGCGGCGGGGGGACGATCATGACCGCCGTTCAGGCGAGGGCTGCCGGCGCACTCGTCCTGCGCTTTGCCGATGATGCTGTCGATGTCCACGTCGAGCGTTCACGCCCAAAAACCGAAAAAACAGCTGTTCAGGGTACGCTTTTGTGAGGACCGAAAGAAAATGAGTCGGCAACGCGTTGTTGCCGACTCATCTTTCAATCGAGTGGCTTCGATCAGGCGATCTGCATGTGCGCCATGGCGGTGCGACGACGACGCATCGCAAAGCCAACGGCCCCGAAACCGATGATCATCATGCCCCATGTGCCGGGTTCAGGAATGCCCGGCGTAATACCGCCGCGATCCGCATCGGCATTATCCGTATCGGCGACGTAGGTCAGCACGCCACCAGCACCAAGACCGCCGCCACCGAAGGTCAGGTCGAGTTTGGTATAAAGGTCGCCAAAGAACGTGCCACCGACCTGAAGCTGGTTCGAATAAACTGCGTCGACTGTCATGCCAGCGGGGCCGTCGACATTGGAGATCGTGTTGCCGCCGGCTGACCCGGGGCTTGAGCCAACATCAAGATCGAAGACGGTGTTTCCGGGGACGCCATCGAAAACCAAACCAGTGATTGCAAGCGCGCCGAGATTCGATAGCGTCCAGCTCGAACTGAACGTGTCGCCAGCAATGGTTAGCGACCAATCCGTCGATGCGATGCCCGTTGCGGTCCAAGACGCAGCGCTCGTGCCGCCGCCAAGAAAGGTAACCGTGACAAGTGATCCGACCATATCGGAACTCAACGTTGTAAAGCCGGTCAGGGCTGCGGTGTTGAAGACCGTGCCGGGCAGATTAGCGACCGTCGGAACAATGGGTACCGCGTGCGCCGCAACCGGTACGAACGCAAGGGCCAGACTCGCAGTTAAAAGCTTACGCATATTGTGAACTCCCTATGTTGACTCATTTGAGATCGCGACCAGGGGCTTTCGTTAATAGGTCATTAACAATTTCGAATGTCAAGGTGCAGACGGTGTCGGTGTATCATTCCGGGACGCTCTGGTGCATTTCACGGTCAAGTCGCGACAGCGCGTAAGTGCGTTCGTCATTCCGCACTGGGCATGACCGCCGTTGTCCGCCATAATCGCGACAACGTAAAAAGGTTTGACGAAATGCTGATGTCCCCCTCGGGCCGCACCGCGCGGTTGCATTACATGCCCAACGGTTTTCGCGTGCTGGCAAGCGGCGACCATGTGATCTGCGCGGTAACCGGTGAAAAAGTGTCGGTCGATGACCTGCGTTATTGGAACGTCGCGCGTCAGGAAGCCTATGTGAGTGCGGAAATTGCGACCAGAGCCCTGATCCGGTGACGAGTTGATGCTGTTTGACGGCCCGAAAAATTAATGAGGGTTATTGGACGCGCCTAACTTGGACCCTGATGCCAGTTCCTACTTTTGCAAAGTAGCTGCTGAGAGAGCCCTTTGCAATCTCCACGGTCCGGCCTGGCCGAGGTTCATCGAACCCACGGCGGACTTCTGTCGTTTCCCAAATCGCTCCGGTTTCCGTTGTAAAACGCCAATTGCCGTATCCGAACGGTCTGGCACTGGTTATCGTCGTCACAAGTCGTTGCGCATCAGCCTCATCTTCAGCGTTGCCGCTGCGGCCTGCCAAAAAACCGACCCGCGGGAGTGCAAAACCAAACAAACCTTTCCTCGCCTTGCGCACTTCGGCGCGTTCGACAATGACCACGTCTTGTGAAGCGGCGGCGATTCTCAGTGACTCAACGGCACGATCATAACACGCAAGCCGCTCAGCACTGTCAACTTTAGCAACACAGTCGGTTAGAGCTGTTAACTGCCGAGCGGGCAGCACTGGCTCAGCGGCTGTCGCCAAAGCGGGGAACGCGATTAGTGATACTGACCAGTAACGAAAGGACACGGTGGGTTCTCCCAGTTCGTTCCACCTATGCCGTGGTTAACGCAACATGACAAACCTGTGACTAAAATAACACAACAGGGCAGCAATACGTCGACGACCGGTGTCCTGTCGTTGCAAAGGCGCGGCTTCATCCGCTAATCCAATCGTAAGCCTCGTAACTGGTCGTTTAGCCAACAGTGCGTTGCGTCAAGTTTTATAAACAAACCTTTCGGGCTTGCCCGGCTGAGAAAAAAGGAAGACCCTAATGGTTATCAAATCCGTACGCCGCGTGTTGCTTGCGTCTACAATCATTGCTGGTTCGGTGCTGACCTTGCCTGCGTTGGCGCAGACTGCGTCACCCGCAGCGGAGCCTGAAGTTGAAGCGATCATTGTTACGGGTTCGCGCATCGCCAGCCCGACCCTGACTTCGCCTTCGCCGCTTCAAGTTATCACTGCAGAAGCAATTCGCGAGTCGGGTGCTGTAAATATTCAGGACCTGCTGCTGGAAAATCCGGCGTTCGGGACGCCAGGGATCAGCCGCACGAACTCCAACTTTTCAACATCAAGTGCCGGCGTTGCCACGGTCGATCTTCGCGATCTGGGATCGGACCGCACGCTCGTGTTGGTCAACGGTAGGCGTTTCGTTGCTGGTGTGCCCGGCTCAAGCACTGTCGATTTGAACACGATTCCAACGCAGTTCATTGAACGCGTTGACGTGCTTACGGGTGGCGCATCGGCGATCTACGGCTCCGATGCTGTCGCTGGGGTGGTAAACTTCATCTACAAAAAGAACTTTCAGGGCGTCGAGGCCGGCGGCCAGTTTGGTCTGTCGGAAGACGGGGACGATATTCGTCGTCAAGCAAATCTGACTTTCGGGTCGAACTTTGCCGATGACCGAGGGAACGTTATTGTTCACTTGGGCTACTCGAACGAAGGTGCGGTCTTTACTCGTGACCGCTCGATTTCTGCCATTGACCAAGCGAGCACCGGTGCTTTCGTGACGGGCGACCCAGCCGACTTCTTCAAAGTCACCCGACCCTTTAACTCGAGCTTCGCGCCGCAGGGCCGTTTTTTCCGAGCGCCGGGTGTCACGGCTGGTACTTTTGATGCAAACAATAATTTCATTACTGGATTTAGTACCAATGGCAGCCCTACGCGTTCCGCCGACGGTTTCAATCGTTCAGCGTTTCGCACGATTGCCATTCCTACTGAGCGGTATATTTTCGCGGCCAATGCGAATTACGAGCTGGCTACAGGCGTAGAGGCTTTTTTTGAAGGCACTTACGCGAAGACACTTACAACTACAGAGCTTGAGCCATTTCCACTCGCCTCGTCCGACTTGTTTCCGGCAACCGGAGGGTTCTTCAACATTGAAAACCGCCAGCTTGATGCAACGGGTGCGCCGACAGGTCCGTTGGTCGTGAACCCCTTCGTGCCAGCAGGGCTTCTCGCAGTGCTGCAGGACAATGATGGAGACGGGCTACGGGACGTCTCTTTCACGCGCCGCTTGTCGGATGTGGCAAATCGCGGCAACCGGGCCAACCGTGACACATTCCGCTTCCTGGGCGGGTTGCGCGGTGATGTGTTCAGCAACTTCAAATGGGAAGTCTTCTACGGCTATGGCCAGACGTCGGAATCACAGGTTTCGTCGGGTCAGTTCAACGTCGTCAATTTCCGAAATGCCTTGAATGTCACCCGTGACGCTACTGGCGCACTTGTCTGCACAGATGCCAATGCACGCGAAGAAGGTTGCGTTCCCGTCAACGTGTTCGGCCGCAATACGATCAACGCTGCCGGACTTCGCTACGTTGACGCGCCTTCGTTCCTCAGCACGACAACGGGTCAAAAGCTTGCCGGTGCAAACATCGCGGGCAATCTTTTTGATCCATTCGGCCAAGGTCCGATCGGCATTGCACTCGGTGTTGAGTACCGAAAGGAAACAGCTGTTTCCGAATTCGATGCGCTTCAGCAGGCTGGTCTGAATGGCGGCAATGCCATCCCGGCAACCCGTGGTGAATTTGACGTTAAGGAAGCTTATGGCGAAATTCGCATCCCAATCTTGACTGATAATTTCATCAAGGAGTTCTCGATCAACGGTGCGGGACGCGTATCGGATTATTCCACCGTTGGCACTGTCTACAGTTACAATGGCGGCGTCGAATTTGCGCCGGTCGAAGACGTTCGTTTCACTGCGATTTGGGCTCGGTCTACGCGCGCGCCAAATGTGAATGAGTTATTCTCGCCACCGAGCCAGACCTTTCCGACCGGTCTTCAGGATCCTTGTATCGGCGTTACAGCGACAGCAACCGGGACATTGGCAACAATCTGCCGTTCGTATCCCGGGGTTGTTGCAAACATCGCGGCAAATACTGGCGTTGGCACTGACCCAGTAACGGGCAACCCTTTTACGAATGCTTTTACGCTGAACCAGTCGGACTTGCAGGGGGTCAGCGGCTTCGATCGAGGCAACCCACTGTTGGGCGAAGAAAAGAGTGACTCGTTTACGGCTCGAGTGATTTTGAATCCGCGGTCGATTGATGCCCTTCGGAATCTTGCGATTACGGTCTCGTACTTCAACATCCGGGTAAAGGACGCGATCGTCGCGACACCGCGACAGTTCATTCTGGATCAGTGTTTTGGTCAAGGTCTCCAAAGCTTCTGCGGCTTCTTGACACGTCGTCCGACCGCTTTGGGCTCAAACACAGCAGGTTCGCTTGACGAGATCGATTCGGCGTCAACCAACAGTGGCGGTTTGAGAACGCGCGGTATCGACGTCACGGTGAACTACACGCAAGATTTGGAAAAACTCGGCATTCCGGGCAAGTTGAATCTGAACGGCAGCTATACCCACATGCTTGAAGGTGTAGTCTTCCCGCTTCCAGGTGCAGATCCTGATTTCTTTGATGGCGAAGTCGGGTCGGCAAAGGATCGCTTCTTTGTTTCAGCGGGTTACTCGCTGGCTGGCTTCAACTTGGTACTACGCGGGACGTATATTGGCGCCTCGTATCTTGATGATCAGTTCTTGGCTGGATTTGACGATGCGCAGGGCAATCCACTCACGCGTCGCAGTCAGTTCGGACGTGTTGCACCTGAGTTTTATGGCGATGTGCAAGCGCGATATTCTGTCAACGACCTGTTCACGTTCTATGTTGGCGCGGATAACGTTCTGAATAACAAGCCGCCGGTGCTGCCGTCGGGTCTGCCTGGGAACATCACCGGCACTGAAACGGCTTCTGATGTGTACGATCCGTTCGGTCGTCGCTTCTATGCAGGCGCGACGCTGCGGTTCTAAGCTGGTAGCAATTAGCTAAAGGGAAGGGGTGGTCTTCGGGCCGCCCCTTTTCTTTGGCAACTAACTTTGATAGAGGCGGAAAATGATTTTCGCGATCCTTTTTGGTCTTACAACCGAGGCGTCCGTCCCAGCGGGCACCGAAAAACCAGATATTGTTTGTGTGCGGGAAGAGTTGACGGGCTCCCGTATTGGAGGGCGTAGGATTTGCCGCCCGCGCGCTGAGTATGAACGGATCGCTCGCGAAGCACGTGAGGATGCGGAACGGAGCCGCAGGGCCGTTCCAAAGACGCCGAACGGCATTTAATAGGCCCTTATCTTCAACCCCCCATCGCCTTCATCGACCTTCACGGTCGCCCCATCCACGACATCCCCGCGCAAGATCGCATCGGCCAGTGGATCCTGCAAATATTTCTGCACCGCGCGCTTGAGCGGCCTTGCACCGTAAACCGGGTCATAACCCACCCGCCCGAGCCACGCGCGCGCCGCATCTGTCAGGTCGAGCGTTACCTTGCGATCTGCCAGCAGCTTTTGCACGCGCGCGATCTGGATATCGACGATCGGTCCCATGTTCGCCTGGCTGAGTCGGTGGAACAGGATGATCTCGTCGAGCCGGTTCAGGAATTCGGGCCGGAAATGCCCGCGCACGATTTCCATCACTTGCGGCTCGACGCTTTCGACGGTCTGCTCGTCGGGTAGGTTGGCGATATATTGCGAGCCGAGATTGCTGGTCAGGATGATCAGCGTGTTCGTAAAGTCTACGGTCCGCCCTTGCCCGTCGGTCAGCCGTCCGTCGTCGAGCACTTGCAGCAGGACGTTGAACACGTCGCTGTGCGCTTTTTCGACTTCGTCAAACAGGATCACCTGATAGGGCCGCCGCCGCACCGCTTCAGTGAGCACGCCGCCCTCTTCATAACCGACATAACCCGGCGGCGCGCCGATCAGCCGCGCCACACTGTGCTTTTCCATGAATTCGCTCATGTCGATGCGGACCATGGCCGAGCCGTCGTCGAACAGGAATTCGGCGAGCGCCTTGGTCAGTTCGGTCTTGCCCACGCCCGTCGGTCCAAGGAACAGGAACGATCCCAATGGGCGGTTCGGATCCTGCAAGCCCGCGCGTGCACGGCGGACCGCGGCAGAGACAGCCTTGATCGCATCTTCCTGCCCGATCACGCGTTTTCCGATTACGCTTTCCATTGCGAGCAATTTCTCGCGTTCGCCTTCCATCATCCGCTCGACGGGAATGCCGGTCCAGCGCGCGACGATGCCGGCGATATCGTTGGCCGTCACTTCCTCGCGCAACATCGCGCCGGCGGCCGCACCCTGCGCTTCAGCCAATTGCTTTTCGAGTCCTGGGATCGTGCCATATTGCAGTTCGCCTGCACGCGCGAGATCACCCGCCCGCTGTGCCTGATCGAGCTGCAGCCGCGCCGCGTCGAGCGCTTCTTTCAGCTTAGCCTCGGCCTGGATTTTTTCCTTTTCGGCCTGCCAGCGCGTCGTCAGCGCAGCCGACTGCTCCTCCAGATCGGCCTGATCCTTTCGGATTGTCATCAAACGATCCTTCGATGCCGCATCGCTCTCCTTTTCGAGCGCCAGCGCTTCGATTTTCATCTGGATGATCCGCCGGTCGAGGCTTTCGATTTCCTCAGGCTTGCTTTCCACTTCCATGCGCAGGCGCGACGCGGCTTCGTCCATCAGGTCGATGGCTTTGTCGGGCAGGAATCGGTCAGTGATATACCGGTTCGAAAGCGCTGCGGCGCTGACAATCGCGGCATCGGTGATCCGGACGCCGTGATGAAGTTCGTATTTTTCCTTGAGGCCGCGCAGAATTGATATTGTGTCTTCGACCGTCGGCTCACCCACGAAGACCGGCTGAAAGCGACGCTGAAGCGCTGCATCCTTTTCGACATATCTGCGATATTCATCGAGTGTCGTCGCGCCGATGCAGTGCAATTCACCGCGCGCGAGGGCAGGCTTCAGCAGGTTCGATGCGTCCATTGCGCCGTCGGTTTTCCCGGCGCCGATGAGCGTGTGCATTTCGTCGATGAACAATATGATCTGCCCGTCGGCACCGCGCACTTCGTCGAGCACGCCTTTCAAACGCTCCTCGAATTCACCACGATATTTCGCGCCCGCGATCAGCGCTCCCATGTCGAGCGCCATCAGGTCACGGCCCTTTATCCCGTCGGGCACGTCGCCATTGGCAATACGCAACGCCAGACCTTCAGCGATGGCGGTCTTGCCGACGCCGGGTTCGCCGATCAGCACGGGATTGTTCTTCGTCCGCCGCGCAAGGATTTGGATCGTACGGCGTATCTCCTCATCGCGACCGATGACGGGATCGAGCTTGCCCTCGCGCGCGGCCTCGGTCAGGTCGCGGGCATATTTCTTCATCGCGTCATAGCGATCTTCGGCACCCGCCGTGTCCGCTGCTTTGCCTTTGCGAAGGTCGTTGATGGCTGCGTTTAGTCTCTCGGGTTTTAGACCGGCTTCTGCCAGGGCTTTGCCCGCCGCTGTCGTCGTGGCAAGCGTCAGCGCGAGCAGCAGGCGCTCGACAGTAACGAAACTGTCGCCCGATTTTTTCGCAACGCTTTCGGCCTGATCGAGCAGCCTGACCAGATCATTGTCGAGGCCCGGCGTCTGTTGCGCCCCCCCGCCCGAAACGGCGGCATGTTTGGCCAGCGCCGCATCGGTTTCGGCACGGGCACTGCCCGCATCGCCGCCCGCCTTGGTGATCAGACCGGCGGCCATGCCTTCGTTGTCTTCGAGCAGCGCTTTCAACAGATGCTCGGGCGCAATGCGCTGATGCGACATGCGGATGGCAACCGTCTGTGCCGATTGCAGAAATCCCTTGGCGCGATCGGTGAAAAGCTCGAGGTTCATAGGATCCCTTTCGACCACGAATATGGTGTTGCGGATTTGCAACACAAGACCAGTGCGATGCTGCCATAATGCGTAAACACGGCAAATACTTTCGCAACGGGAAACAGCCGCAATGATATGTTGTAACTTCGCACAGATACTGTAGAGACCGGCCAGCAGGAGTCGGACAGTGGGCACGGATATCGTCAAAAGCGGATTGATCGATCGCGTGGCGCTCGCGTTTTCGGGGCTGTGCCTCGTGCATTGCTTTGTGACAGCGGTCGCGTTGGCCACCGTGTCGACGGTCGGCGGCGTGCTGGGCAGCCCGATGATTCATGAAGTCGGCCTGGCGCTGGCCGTTGTCCTCGGCATCGTCGCGCTGGGCAACGGCATCGTGAAACACGGTCGGCTGTTGCCGCTTTCGATCGGCGCTATCGGTATTGCGATTATGGCGGCGGCGCTCGCGCTGCCGCACGGCGACCTTGAACTGCTTGCGACAATGGTTGGTGTTATCCTGCTGGCTGCGGGCCATTTCTTCAATCGCTTGGCATCGGCCTGATCCGCGCCTACATTCATGCCATGGGCGCGCATGACCACACATTGCATCACGGTCGACCGATGGCGGAAGCTGCGCAGACCGCGCTGGAAGAATCAGGCGAGCAATGGACGGCAATGCGCGCCTCGATTTATGCGGTGCTTTCAAAGTTCGAAAAGCCGGCGAGCGCTTACGATATCGCCGAAGCCGTCTCGCAACATGAAGGTCGCAGGATCGCTGCAAATAGCGTCTACCGGATCCTCGATCTCTTCGTGTCCGCCAACATTGCGCGCCGCGTCGAGAGCGCGAATGCCTATGTTGCCAATACGCACCCCGACTGTGTCCATGACTGCATTTTCCTTGTATGCGACGATTGCGGACAGGCAACGCATCTCGATGACGACAGTGTGACCGAAAAAGTGCGCGCCGCTGCAACGGTCGCCGGGTTCCGCCAATTGCGTCCCGTTATCGAAGTGCGCGGAAAATGCGCGGATTGCGGCTGACGTAAACTAGGTTTATCAGGCGTCATGTCCATTCGACCTGACACGCCGTTGCTCGACACGGCAAACACACCCGCAGAGCTTCGCAAACTCCCCGCGATCAAACTTCGCCAGCTTGCCGACGAACTGCGCGCCGAGATGATTTCGGCCGTGGGAACGACCGGCGGCCATCTCGGCTCGGGGCTCGGCGTCGTCGAACTGACGGTCGCCATCCACTATGTTTTCAACACACCCGAGGACCGGTTGGTCTGGGACGTCGGGCATCAGGCCTATCCGCACAAAATCCTGACCGGGCGTCGCGACCGCATCCGCACATTGCGGCAGGGCGGGGGGCTTTCGGGCTTCACCAAGCGCACAGAAAGCGAATATGATCCCTTTGGTGCGGCGCATTCGTCGACCTCGATCAGTGCGGCTTTGGGCTTTGCGGTCGCCAACAAGTTGAACGATGCGCCGGGTAAGGCCATCGCCGTCATCGGTGATGGGTCGATGTCGGCCGGCATGGCCTATGAAGCGATGAACAACGCCGAGCAGGCGGGCAATCGACTGGTGGTCATTCTGAACGACAATGACATGTCGATCGCGCCGCCCGTTGGCGGTCTGTCGGCCTATCTCGCGCGCATCGTTTCCAGCCGCGAATTTCTCGGTCTGCGTGATCTGGCCAAGCGCCTGGCGCGCAAGCTCCCGCGCCAGCTTCACCTCAGCCTCAAGAAAACCGACGAGTTCGCGCGCGGCATGGCCATGGGCGGCACCTTCTTCGAAGAACTCGGCTTCTACTATGTCGGGCCGATCGACGGACACGACATGGATCACCTGATCCCGGTTCTCGAAAATGTCCGTGACGCGGCCGAAGGGCCGTGCCTCATTCACGTCGTCACCAAAAAGGGCAAAGGCTACGCACCCGCCGAAGCCAGCGCCGACAAATATCACGGCGTCCAGAAATTCGACGTGGTGTCGGGCATTCAGGCGAAAGCACCCCCGGGCCCGCCGAGTTACCAGAATGTGTTCGGCGAAACGCTGGCCAAGCTTGCCGAAACCGACAAGCGCATTGTAGCCATTACGGCCGCCATGCCCAGCGGCACCGGCGTCGATAAATTTGCCAAAGCGCACCCGACCCGCGCGTTCGATGTCGGCATTGCCGAACAACATGCCGTGACCTTTGCCGCGGGTCTCGCCGCGCAGGGAATGCGCCCGTTCTGCGCGATTTATTCAACGTTCCTGCAGCGCGCCTATGACCAGGTCGTGCACGACGTCGCGATCCAGAATCTCCCCGTCCGCTTCGCGATCGACCGCGCGGGGCTTGTCGGTGCGGACGGTTGCACCCATGCCGGATCGTTCGATGTGACCTATCTGGCGACCTTGCCCAATTTCGTCGTGATGGCGCCGTCGGACGAAGCCGAATTGGTGCACATGACCTATACGGCGGTGTTGCACGACAGTGGCCCGATTGCATTCCGCTACCCGCGCGGCAACGGTACCGGCATTGCGCTGCCGCAAGTCCCGCAGCAACTTGAAATCGGCAAAGGTCGCATTGTCCGCCATGGCAAAAAGGTTGCGATCCTTTCGCTGGGCACGCGCCTTGAAGAAGCGATGAAAGCTGCCGATGTGCTCGAAGCAAAAGGGCTATCGACAACGGTCGCAGACCTGCGCTTTGCCAAGCCTTTGGATGTCGAACTCATCCGCAAACTGCTGACCAGCCACGAAGTCGCGGTAACTATCGAGGAAAACAGCATCGGTGGGCTTGGTGCGCACGTGCTGACGATGGCAAGCGACGAAGGGCTGATTGATGCAGGCCTTAAACTTCGCACGTTGCGGCTGCCCGATTTGTTCCAGGATCACAACAAACCCGAAGTGCAATATGCCGAAGCGGGCCTCGATGCCGATGCTATTGTGGACAGCGTGTTGAGAGCGCTGCGGGTGAATAGCGTGGGGGTTGTTGAGGAAGCACGGGCTTAGGCCGCTGCCAAAAGCAACTTTGTCAGATCGAAGGCGGCCGACGCGGGAACCAAAGTCTCGCTCGAGTATTTTTGTAGGCAGATTTGCAGCACATTCGCGTGCTGTCGCCGTTTGCCTAGGAAGCGCCCGATGAAAATTCTCATTGTCCTTACATCGCATGATCGCCTCGGCCATACTGGCGACAAAACAGGCTTCTGGCTCGAAGAGTTTGCAGCGCCTTATTATGTGTTCATGGATGCTGGCGCCGACGTGACAATCGCATCGCCCAAGGGCGGTCAGCCGCCGCTCGATCCGAAAAGCGATCTGCCGGATGCGCAGACCGACGCGACGGAACGATTTCGCAACGATTCGGCTGCAAATGCAGCGCTCGCTTCGACGCACAAGCTCGCCGAAGTCGATATCGCCGATTATGATGCTGTGTTCTATCCCGGCGGTCACGGGCCGCTGTGGGACTTGACCAACAGCAGTCATTCGATTGCCCTGATCGAAGATGCGATTGCGGCTGATAAGCCCGTTGCTTTGGTTTGCCATGCGCCTGGCGCTTTGAAAAACGTCCGCGCGTCCGACGGGTCCCCGCTCGTCAAAGGTCGCAAGGTTGCCGGCTTCACCAATTCCGAAGAGGACGAGGTTGAACTGACGCACGTGGTGCCGTTCCTTGTCGAGCAAATGCTCAAGGAAAACGGCGGAATTTACAGCAAGGGCCCCGATTTCGCGCCTTATGTCGTGCAGGATGGCCTGCTGATCACGGGGCAGAACCCAGCGTCGTCCGAACCTGCCGCGCAGATGCTCCTTGAAGCAATGGCCCCCGCGAACGCTTAGATTAGTTCCGACACGCTCTTCATGCCCAGCAACGGCGCAAGATAATGTCCGGTGTAGCTCCGTGGTTCTTTTGCGACTGATTCAGGCGTCCCGACCGCAACGATTTCACCGCCGCGGATGCCGCCTTCGGGGCCAAGATCGATCACCCAGTCAGCCGTTTTGATGACTTCGAGATTATGTTCGATCACGACGACGCTGTTGCCCTGCTCGACGAGTGCGTGAAGCACTTCGAGCAATTTGCGGACGTCTTCGAAATGCAGGCCCGTGGTGGGTTCGTCGAGGATATAAAGCGTCTGGCCGGTCGCCCGGCGACTCAGTTCCTTGGCCAGTTTGACGCGCTGCGCCTCACCGCCCGATAATGTTGTCGCCTGCTGGCCGACCTTGACGTAGCCGAGCCCGACTTCGAGCAGCATGGCCATCTTGTCGCGGATGCCGGGCACGGCCTTGAAGAATTCGACGGCATCCTCAACCGTCATGTCGAGAACGTCGGCAATCGATTTGCCCTTGAATGTCACTTCAAGCGTCTCGCGATTGTACCGCGCGCCGTGGCAAACGTCGCAGGTCACATAGACGTCGGGCAGGAAGTGCATTTCGATCTTGATCAGCCCATCGCCCGAGCAGGCCTCGCATCGGCCGCCCTTGACGTTGAAGCTGAAACGCCCCGGCTTATAACCGCGCGCCACGCTTTCGGGGAGCCCGGCGAACCAGTCACGAATTTGCGTGAAGCTGCCGGTATAGGTGGCCGGATTGCTGCGCGGGGTACGGCCAATCGGCGACTGGTCGATGTCGATCACCTTGTCGAGGAACTGCAGCCCTTCGATCTTCTCATGGTGCCCCGCTAGCATCCGCGCGCCGTTCAGCGCCCGCGCCGACGCCGCATAGAGCGTATCGATCGTAAAGCTCGACTTGCCCGATCCAGACACGCCGGTCACGCACGTAAAGGTCCCAAGCGGGATACTCGCCGTCACATCCTTCAGATTGTTCGCGCGCGCGCCTTTGACGGTCAGCTTCTTGCCATTGCCCTTGCGCCGCTTGGCCGGGATCGGCACGCTGCGGCGGCCCGACAGATAATCGCCGGTCAGGCTGGTCTTGCAATCGAGAATGTCCTGCAACGTCCCCTGCGCGACGATCTCGCCGCCATGGACGCCGGCACCCGGGCCCATGTCGACGACATGATCGGCCGTGCGTATCGCATCCTCGTCATGCTCGACGACGATCACGGTATTGCCGAGATCGCGCAGGCGACGCAGCGTGATCAGCAGCCGGTCGTTATCCTTCTGGTGCAGCCCGATGCTCGGTTCGTCGAGCACGTAAAGCACACCCGACAGTCCGCTGCCGATTTGCGAGGCAAGGCGGATGCGCTGGCTTTCTCCGCCCGACAGGGTGCCGGATGTCCGATCGAGATTGAGGTAGTCGAGCCCGACATTGTTGAGAAATCCCAGCCGCTCGACGATCTCTTTCAGGATGCGTTCGGCAATCTGGTTCTGCTGATCGGTCAGCTTGCCCGGCATCGCTTCGAAAAACGCAAGCGCCGGGCCAACGGCACGGCGTGTCGACATGCTGATGTCTTCGCCCGCAATCTTGACCGCAAGCGCCTCGGGTCGAAGCCGTGCCCCTGCACACACTTCGCACGGCTGCGCATTTTGATACTTCGACAGTTCTTCGCGCATCCACGCGCTTTCGGTGCTGAGCATCCGCCGGTCGAGATTGCCGATCACGCCTTCGAACGGCTTTTTGACTTCATAGGATTTACGCCCGTCGATGAATTTCAGCACCACCGGCACGCCCTTGGTGCCATACAGGATGGCGGTCACGACGTGATCGGGCAACTCGTTCCACGGCGTGTCGAGATTGAATTCGAAATGCGTCGCAAGGCTGCCGAGAACCTGCATGTAATAAGGGCTGGGCGGGTTCGACTTCGCCCAGGGGACGACCGCGCCTTTCTTGATGCTCAAATTTTCATTGGGCACGACCAGCTGCGGATCGAAATGCAGCTTTTCACCAAGGCCGTCGCAGGCAGGGCAGGCGCCCTGCGGCGCGTTGAACGAGAACAGCCGCGGTTCGATTTCGGCGATCGTGAAGCCGCTGACCGGGCACGCGAATTTCTGGCTGAACGTGATCCGGCCCTCGGGCGCATGTTCACCGGCGACCTTTTTGGTTTCTGCGCTCGCGGGTTCGGCGTCCGCCGGATCGACATAGGCCAGCCCATCCGCCAGCTTCAGGGCTTGCTCAAACGAGTCCGCAAGCCGCGGCTCGATCCCCTCGCGCACGACGATCCGGTCGATGACGACTTCAAGATCATGCTTGTATTTCTTGTCGAGCACTGGCGCTTCGTCAATTTCGTAAAATACGCCGTCGATCCGAAGACGCGTATAGCCCGCTTTCTGCCATTCGAGCAGTTCCTTGCGATATTCGCCTTTACGACCGCGCACGACGGGCGCCAGCAGGAAAAGCCGCGTCCCTTCGGGCAGCGCCATGACACGATCGACCATCTGGCTGACCTGCTGCGCGCTGATCGGCAGGCCCGTCGCGGGCGAGTAGGGAACGCCGACCCGCGCCCAGAGCAAGCGCATGTAGTCGTAAATCTCGGTCACGGTTGCAACCGTCGAGCGCGGGTTTCGCGATGTCGTCTTCTGCTCGATGCTGATCGCCGGCGAGAGCCCTTCGATATGGTCGACATCGGGCTTCTGCATCAGCTCGAGGAACTGCCGCGCATACGCCGACAGGCTCTCGACATAGCGCCGCTGGCCCTCGGCATAGATCGTATCGAATGCCAGGCTCGATTTCCCCGATCCCGACAGCCCCGTAATCACTGTCAGCGTCTCGCGCGGGATATCGAGGCTGATGTCTTTGAGATTATGTTCGCGCGCGCCGCGAACCGAAATATGAGTCAGCATAGATTTGGCTGCAATGTCTTCAAGCAGAATGGCATGATCGAGCTGTTCCACATTTGTTCATCGCACGCAAGGATTCGGTGGCACCGTCGTTAAGCAAAACGATGGTGCCTATCGTATTGGTAGCCTGGGGCGCCAGTTGCAAAATGCGCCAATTTTATTTACCAGACGACAGGGGAGAGGGTATGACGTGTCCAACAGCAGCGGCCAAAGCGTGCGAGGCGTTGAGCGATGTGATTGACGAGTTCGATCGTTTGGGCATGGTCGTTGCTGCCGCGCTCGCCTCACAGTCTTTGCATGCAGCCGACGCAGAGCGCAGCACGATCATTCAGTTGACAACGTCGTCGGCAGGGGATGGTTATAACCACCACCCAGAGACTTTATCGTCTGATCGATAAGTGACTCGACGGATTTTCGCGCTTGGGACGTGAGACTGATAAACGCGCGCCGCCGATCATTGATATCGTCTTTCCGTTCCACCAGACCACGTTCTTCCAATACCCGCAACCATCGGAGCGCAGTCGTATGTGGCACGCCTGACGCCACACAAGCATCGCTTACCGAAATCCTGCGGCCATCGAGATCAGATGCATAGCAATCAAGCAACATGTTCCACGCGGGGTCGTGAAACAAATCCGTACCAAGATGATTGTCGCGGATTTCGCGGATCATCATAATCACTCGAACCGTGGCTCTTCGTCTGTTTTGCAGATCATCAGTCAATTTTGTGGGTAACATTGGGTGTCGAAGCACAGCTTGCATGTTCGAAATCGCAACATGTACCTGATCGAGTGCGCCGGCGATTTCGTTTTCGGGGTTCGCCTCGTCTTCACTGTGCAAGTCAATGCGTCGCAGGCGATCACCGGTGGCCACAGGAAGATCCCTCATTTAACATCGTCTACTTTACCTGTCGGCTTTCTTAGTGTGGATATGCGGGTTGGCGCTGACATGTTCCCAGTTCAACGGAATATAATTCCGAATCAACATGCTTTTATGCCAAAGATTGGATCGAACTGAACGCTTATTTTGGCGGCGCTGCAATTCTCCGGGCAATCTGGATGCGCACCGGCGCGGCAATCATCTGCCCCTTCAATATGCCCTCGCCCAGCGTCGGCGACAGCGGCGCATCGAATATCTTTCTTGCTACATCCATCCCCTCGACGACTTGCCCGAACGCCGCATAGCCATCGCGGCTGCTGGCATCCTCGCGCGTCGGATCAGCGTCGAAATAAGGCTGGTCGGACAGCAGAATCGTGAAATCACCCGTTGCGGTTCCCGGCGCAAGCCGTGCCATCGACAATGTGCCTGCCTTATGGAGGATGCCCGTCACCGTCGTTGGTTCATGTGCAATAGGTTTCAGCACGCGCTTGGGATCGCCGCGCGGGCCGGCCTGAATAATGCCGTTCGGTGGCGTTCCCCAGTTCAACTGCATGACGCGGTAGAATGTCGTGCCGTCGAAGCGCTTCTGATCGACGTAGCGGATGAAGTTCGTCGCCGTGATCGGCGCGCGCTTGACGTCGATATCCATCGTCAAGACGCCGAGATCGGTCGTCATCGCGACGCGAACGATGTCGGGCAGCGGCGCGGGCGGGGCGGGTTTGGCGCGCTTG
>JBGSMP010000008.1:0-4639 GCA_041740105.1 Sphingomonadaceae bacterium | reverse complement strand
CGCATCCCAGCGAGCGCGGGCCAACGTGCAGCGATCTGATCGTCGGAAGCGCAATTTCGCGCGTCGTGATTGCGGTCGACGACCCCGATGCCCGCACCAACGGGCAAGGGATGGCGCGCTTGCGAGGTGCCGGAATCGAGGTGGTCGAGGGCGTCGAAACCGCAAGTGCGTCGCGCGCCATGGCCGGGTTCCTGACGCGTCAACGTCTCGGTCGTCCGCATGTGACTCTCAAGCTGGCACTGTCACTCGATGGCTGCATTGCGTTGCGCGATGGGGAAAGCCAATGGATCACGGGGCCCGGAGCCCGCACGCATGGCCATCTGGAACGCTCGCGGGTGGAGGCCATTCTCGTCGGGGCCGGCACATATGAGGCAGATACCCCGAGGCTGGACGTGCGGCTGGCGGGACTAGAAGACCGCAGTCCGAAACGATATGTTCTTACGTCGGGTGCTGCACCGGATGGCTGGCGCGTGATCACGACCCCCCAAGCCATCGCGCAAATCCCCGCTGATCACCTTTTGATCGAAGGCGGCGCGCAAACCGCGTCGGCGTTCCTCGCGGCCGATCTCATTGATCGCCTGCTCACCTACCGCGCACCGATCATCATCGGCGGTGGCACACCGGCGCTCGCTGACATCGGTCTGAAATCGCTATCCGAAGCGCATGGCCACTGGCGCGCGGTCGACACGCGCATGCTCGGCGTCGATCGGCTCGACATTTACGAACGGGTAAGGGAATAGGGGCGCATGTTTACCGGCATCATTACCGACATCGGCACCATCCGCAGCACCGAGCAGCGAGGCGACCTGCGGATCGTGATCGAAACGGCGTTTGACACCACGACTGTCGCGACCGGGGCCTCGATTGCCTGTTCGGGCGCGTGTATGACCGTCGTCGACAAGGGGCCGGGGTGGTTTGCGGTCGACATGTCGGGCGAAAGTGTGTCGTGCACCGCACCGGGGCTGTGGGTCGCAGCCGGCAAGCTCAACCTCGAACGCGCGATGAAAATCGGCGATGAACTGGGCGGGCATATCGTTACCGGGCACGTCGATGGCATCGGGCAGGTCGTTTCGTTCGACAAGGTCGGCGACTCGTGGCGCGCCGTGATCGCCGCGCCCGATGCTGTGGCGCCCTATGTCGCGACCAAGGGATCGATCACCGTCGACGGCGTTTCGCTGACGGTCAACGAAGTGGCGGATCAACCCGATGGCAGCGCACATTTCATGTTGAACATCATCCCGCATACCGCGGCAATGACGACGCTGGGTGGACTGACGGCTGGCACCGCCGTCAATCTCGAAATAGACATTCTCGCGCGGTATCTGGCCCGGATGCAGTCGCGGCTGTCGCGTTAATCCTTTGCGCGCCGTCGCAGCGCAATGACGTAAATCACGAGTGCGACGCCCGCGAACAAGAACCATTGCACGGCATAGGCCAGATGATTGTTCGAAATACCCGCAGTGCTCGGTGGCGCACTTGCCGCCAGCCCCGGCGCAGGCACGTCGGCAACAAGCATCGGACGCAGCGGCGGCGCTGAGCCGAAGGCTTTGCCGATAATGCTCGATTGATTGGGCTCGGTCGTGATCAGCCCATCGACGGTGCCCCCATGCCACTCGGGTTTGAACGCGGGATTGGCCGCAACCCCCATGTCGATCAGCACACCGGGTCCCTCGGCACCGGTCGCGCATTCGGCGATGTGACGGTACCCGCCCTGCCCCGTCGGTGTTGCGCCGCCTGTGACACGCCAGCCCGTCACGCGCAGGCAGGTCACGCGGCTTTTGCGGAACATGGCTTCCTTCGCAACCGGTGCCTGAGGGGGATAAGCCATCGGCGGCAGGTCGCGGTTTGCCGTCAATAGAGCAATGAGCAGCGCCTTTTCGTGACGACGATCGAGCTGCCAGGCACCCAACGCGATCATCGTCGCAACGGCAATCAACACAAGCGCCGTTGCGACGACGGGTAAGCGTTTCATTTGCGATATTCCGACTGCAGCAACGCGGCTTTCCCAAACCGAAGGCCGCCAAGGATGAGCGCAAGCGCTACGAACGGCCAGATCAGGACATGAACCCATACCGGCGGTTCCACGCTCAATTGGAGACTTACGGCGCCAATCACGACAAGAGCGCCGACGATCAATGTCAGGAACGCCGCTGGCCCGTCACCGACACTGAATTGCGCAAAGTCCAGCCCGCAGGCGCGGCATCTTGGCGCAAAGCCGATCAGGCTATCGAACAGCGTCTTTGCGCTGCACCTTGGGCACTGACCTTTGATTGCGGCGATGAAGGGGATCGCCATCAGGCGCGCCCGACGCACCACGGGTCGGGCTGCAGATCAACGGGTGAGCCGCCCAAATCAGGGCGAGGAAACCGTGCCTTAAAAGTAAATGCCTGTGCACTCGGGCCAAACCGGTCGAGCATCCACAAACGAGAGAGTGCGTCATTCACGGTCGGTATGGTCCCCGCGGGGATCCACCAGAGCGCTTGATACGCCCCCTCAAAGCGATCGAAATATTCGCGGCGACGCGCCATCTCGGGCGTGTGTGCGCTGCGGTAAACAAAGTCGAACAGCGATTCGGCATCGACCCAAACCGACATATTGATCGCCAACAAAGGATCGGGCGAATAGCTGATCGCGGTCGCGTTGCCGCTATCGTCCTGCAGCCGCCACACAAAACCGGGCGACACATCGGCAAGCGCATTCACCCGATCAAGCACTTCGAAGAAGGGCACGACGCGTGCGTCGGGCATGGCGGCAACAAGCCGACCGACGTTAACCTGCGCGAGATGCCAATTCGACATTACCCGTGGACCGGCGCACCCCAGCCGCCCCAGACATAGATGGCAACGAACAGGAACAGCCACACGACGTCGACGAAATGCCAATACCATGCCGCCGCTTCGAAGCCGAAATGCTGGCGCGGCGTGAAGTCGCCATTGTAGGCGCGCTTCAGGCAGACCGCGAGGAAGATGGTGCCGACCAAAACATGAAAGCCGTGAAAGCCCGTCGCCATGTAAAACGCCGCACCATAGTTCGTGCCCGCAAAGCTGAACGGCGCGTGGAGATATTCATACGCCTGAATGCTCGTGAACAAAATGCCAAGCAATACGGTGGCCCACAGCCCCTTTTTCAGGCCGTCGCGGTTGCCGTGAATGAGTTCATGATGCGCCCACGTCACGGTTGTCCCCGAACACAGCAGGATGAGCGTGTTGAGCAGCGGGAAGTGGAAAGGATCGATGACTTCGATGCCCTTGGGCGGCCATGTCGCCGCTGTTTCACCAAGCGTGACAGCGCCGTCGGAGACCGACATCGCCACGGGGAACAGCGAGAAATCAAACCACGCCCAGAACCAGCCGACGAAAAACATGACTTCGGAGGCAATGAACAGGATCATGCCGTAACGCAGGTGAAGCGACACGACCGGCGTGTGATCCCCCGCATTGGCTTCGCGGATCACGTTCGACCACCATCCATACATGGTGTAAAGAACAGCCGCGAGGCCCGCAAAAAACACGATGCCGCCGAACTGCGCCTTGTGCATCCACATGATCGCGCCCGCTGCCATAATCAGCGACGAAAACGCCCCGATGATCGGCCACGGATCGGGTGGCAGGATGTGATATTCGTGATTTTTGGCACCGGCCATCGGATCGTTCCTTGGGTCTTAGTTCGGAATGCGATTAACTCGCGTTTTTGGACTCGTCTACGGGATAGAAAGTATAAGACAGCGTGATCGCCTTCACATCTCTGGCGTTCGGATCGTCGAGTATGGCGGGCTGGACGAAGAAGATTACGGGCATCCGCATCGTCTGGCCGGGCGCGAGCGTTTGCTTGTTGAAGCAAAAGCACTGGATTTTGGCAAAATGCGCGCCCGATTGCGTTGGTGTGACGTTATAGGTTGCAGTGCCCGTGACAGGTTTGTCGCTGAGGTTCGTCGCTGTGAAAAACGCAATGTTGCGTGCGCCGATGGTCACCGTCTGCGATGTCGCTTCGGCCTTGAACGACCATGGCAGCGACGAAGAATGATTGGCGTCGAAGCGGACTTCCATCGTCTTGCCGGCGATGCCGCCCGGGACTGCGGCTTCGGTTGCCGTCATGGTCGTGCCGCCATAACCCGTGACCGCACAGAACAAACGATAGAGCGGCACGCTGGCATAGCCGAGACCGAGCATGGCAAATGCCACAGCCAAGGCAATCAGCGCCGTCCGGCGGTTGCGGTCATGGGCGAGGGTGGTCATCCGCTTATCCGCGCGATCGTGATGAAGTAGAACAGAATCACCATGCCGACGAGCAGCACGGCCGTCACGATCGAACGCGATTTGCGGCGACGATTGAATTCATCGTCGGGCGTCATACCAGGTTCCGGTCAAGTGCGAGCGCGGCAAAGATCAACAGGACATACCCGATCGAATAGATAAAAAGGGCACGCTCAGGCTTCATTGTTGCCGGCGTCGGCGCGTCAGTGATGAGGCACCAAGCCGTCAGCGCCACGAAGATCGCCGATGTGGCGGCGGCGATCACGCCATAAAGCGTACCCGCCAGCCCCAGTGCCCATGGTGCGACCGCCGCACCGGCCATCAGAATCGCATAACCCAGCATCTGCACGCGCGTCGTCCGGCCACCCGCCACGACCGGCAACATC
>JBGSMP010000031.1:0-2571 GCA_041740105.1 Sphingomonadaceae bacterium | reverse complement strand
CCCTGGGGTCGGTTCGATTGGCTCGATCAGGATCGGTAACGACTCAATGAGCTCGGGAACCTGAACTTGTGGACGGGGCGACGAGGACATGCGCGGCGACCTGAATGCCAATCGCGGCGACCGACCCAAACTCACGCTGCTCCCGCTGATGATCGTTGCGATCTGCAAAGCCATCCCTGCATTCCCGATGATCAACGCGCGCTACGACGACGAAGCAGGGGTCGTCACCCGCCACGGTGCCGTCCATCTCGGCATGGCGACGCAGACCGAGGCGGGACTGATGGTCCCGGTCATCCGCAATGCGCAGGCGATGAACGTCTGGCAGCTGGCGCGCGAAATCACCCGCCTCGCCGACGCCGCACGCACCGGCAAGGCAAAGTCCGAAGAACTCTCGGGCAGCACACTGACGATCACGTCGCTCGGCCCGCTTGGCGGCATTGCGACGACGCCGGTGATTAACCGCCCCGAAGTCGCAATCATCGGCCCTAATAAAATCGTCGAGCGGCCGATGTTTCGCGGCGACGACATCGTCCGCGCCAAGCTCATGAACCTGTCGATCAGCTGCGACCACCGCGTCGTCGACGGCCATGACGCCGCCAGTTTCGTGCAGGAACTGAAGCGGTTTCTGGAAACGCCGGTGCTGTTGTTCGCGGACTAGCGCTTAGCTCTGAAGCGAGTCTTGGGTGGGCGAAAATTGCGAAATCCACCACCTGATTTCATCATCGCTATAGCCTAGCAATTCGCCTTCTCGTCGCTCGCAATCAAGCGACCAACGTGGTTGCGCCCGAAGCTCGATCATCGCGTCGATCCGCCATTGCTCGGTGGGCAATGCATATAGCAGCACATGCAGCTTGTAAGGTGGCTGGGCCGAGACCGTCACATATTCGCGCTTCACCAAGCGCCCCTCCACGACATGTCGGTCGAACATCCTGAAGTACCGGGTAACCGCGTCAGGAAAATTGCCGTGCTCGTCGGAAAAGCATGCAAGGGGCTTTTCACCGCGAAGCATCATGCCGAGCTCTCGGTTTGTGTGAATTACATATGGACGGTCAGCCATTGATAACTTCATCGATCTAGCGCCCCCGCATCACCAGCACCGGCCATTCGCCTGGCCCCTGCGAGATCAGTCGCATCCCTTTCCGTTTGTAAGCCCGCGTCACGGCCGCCGCCTGCGTATCGAGCAGTCCCGCCAAAATCAGCGTGCCGCCATGCGCGACACTCGCGGCAATCATCGCGGCCATGTCGATCAGTGGCTGGGCGAGGATATTGGCGATCACCAGATCATAAGGCGCTCGCGCGACCAGATCGCGGTGCGCCAGACCATCGGCCACAACCAAGTGCAACCCACGCATCCGGTTCAGCGCGGCATTTTCGCGCACCACGTCGATCGACACGGGATCGATGTCCGACGCGCACGCCCGCGCCGCAGGCCATAGGCGCATGGCGGCAAATGCCAGCAACCCCGTGCCCGTGCCGACATCGATGATGTTGCGATAGACCTTGCCCTGCCGCTTCAGCGCATCGAGCGCGACGAGGCAGCCATAGGTCGTCGCATGCTGACCCGTCCCGAACGCCAGCCCCGCCGGAATAACGAAATCGACGGTCCCGGTAACAGGCGGATGATCGGGCGTGCGCACATAAAAGCGCCCCGCGCGCAGCGGCTCGAGCCCCGCCTGGCTCATCGCCACCCAATCTTCGGGCGGCAAAGGTTTGGCGCGCGGTTCCTTCTCGCGCGCACTGGGCACCAGCCGCGCGACAATTTTCAGCAGGTCGCGAGATGGCTTGCCCTCGAAATAGGCGTCCAGCTGCCACCGGTCGGGCTGTGCCGGATCGGGCTCGCAAACCGTCAGGACAACGTTTTCAATCTCGGTGTCCTGCACGGTTTCCGCTTCGGCCTTGGTGCAAGGCAGCGTCAGCTTCCAGCTTTCGGTCATCGTGCGCGTTCCTTCGCCAGCCTGTCGTCGAGCCGCTGGCGCATTGCCATGACAAGGTTGCGGCAACCACCTTCGGCGACCAGTGGCTTTGCGCCCTGCAGTCGATCAAAGAGATCGCTCACGCCGGGATGCGGGGTCACCACGATGTCGCAGGGCAGGCTCGCCACTCGTTCGAACGTCGCACGGAACGGTGCCACGCGTTCGGGGTGATCGGTGAAGCGATAACCATCGGCAGAAACGGCGCTGAGGCTGTCCACATAGGCGATGGTCACGCACTGGTCCCCCTCGCAACTGCGCCATGTCCAGCTTGTCCCTCCCGTCGTATGGCCGGGCGTGGCATGCGGGGTGAGTGAAAGGACATTTGTCGTCATTATGCCGTCGACCTGCACGGGCCGCATATTTTCGATGATACCCGCCTGCGGATCGTCCGCGTCGGTCCGGCCGCTTTCGACCACGGCCCGCGCCGCCGCACTCACCAGCAGTTTTGCGCCGGTCGCAGCTTTCAGCGCCGCAAAGCCGCCCATGTGATCGACGTGCTCGTGGCTGCCCACCATGAAGCGGATGTCGCGCGGGTCGAAGCCCAGCGTGCGGATATTGGCGAGGATCGACGGCACTGCTTCGTCGGTTGCGCCTTCTT
>JBGSMP010000081.1:0-26029 GCA_041740105.1 Sphingomonadaceae bacterium | reverse complement strand
CCGCGCTGGCGATCCGCCAGTTGCGGCCGCTGAGGACCGCGAACCGCCGAAACGAGCCACGTTTACGGCGAGCAAGGCGACACCTATGGCCGAGCGCGTCGCCACGCTTGGCGTGCTCAATAAACGAAACGGCTTGTCGCGCGATCTCAAGATGAAGCCGGGCGATGCCGTGCGGATCGGCGATGCGGTCATCCGGCTGAAGGCCTGCGACCAGACCGAGCCGTGGGAGCGCGAACAGCTGACCGGAGGCTTTGTCCAGCTGATCGTGCGCGGTGCCGATACGAAATGGCGCAAGGTTTTTTCAGGCTGGCTCTATAAGGAAACGCCGTCGCTAAACGTCGTCGAGCATCCGATCTATGACGTTTGGGTCAAGGCCTGTGCGATGGCCCATCCCGACATTGGGCCGGAAACCGTGGTTATATCGGGCGGCGACGAAAGCGCGCCGGCGCGGCCGAAGGCCAGAAAATCGCCTTCACCGACCGTGCCATCGACCGAAGAAAGCGCTGAGGCGAGCGAAACCATGTAGTCCTTGCGGCCGATTTCGATGGCACCGAGCGAAGCAAGATGGGGTGTCATGAACTGGCAGTCGAGCAGTTCGAAACCGCCCACACGCAACCGCGCCACAAGATGGGCAAGCGCGATTTTCGAGGCGTCGGGCGCGCGGCTGACCATCGATTCGCCGAAGAAGGCGCGGCCGAGCGCAATCCCGTAAAGCCCGCCGACCAGTTCGCCATCGAGCCATGTTTCCACCGAATGCGCCCGGCCGGCGCCGTGAAGCTTGACGACTGCACTTTCGATCTGTCCGTTGATCCATGTCGACGGGCGATCGGCGGCTGCTTCGGCACAAAGCGCGACTATTTCACCGAAAGCTTTGTTCGCTGTGGTTTCGAACCTGTCGGACAACAGGGTTTTGCGGAGTGACTTTGACAGATGGAATTGATCAAGCGGAAGGATTGCGCGCGTCTTCGGTTCGACCCAATAAACCGATTTTGCGTCGCGCGCATCGGCCATCGGGAAGACGCCAACGGCATAGGCACGCATCAGAAGTTCGGGATCGAGCGCCTCTTTCACGCCGCCTGATTACCGGGGATTGAGACGGGTCAATTTGCGCTCCACGCCCGTCCAAAGCGCTGTAAACGCGTCTGCAGCGGGAGTCTTTGCTGCAAATTCACCCACCGGCTGCCGACGGACTGTCATTTGTTCGATCGCACTCGCATTGGGGATGACAGGCCACTGCGGATCGGCTTCGAGCGCTACCTTATGAAGCTGCCGCCGCCGGTCGACCATCGAGAAAACGGGTAGGATCGGCGCGTGGCCGCCATGCTCGCGGTCGAGAAAGGCCACGACTTCATCGAGCGCGCGACGCGACAGCGGCGAGGGGATGACCGGCACAAGAATGAGGTCCGCCGCGCGCATTGCCTGTTCGCTGGTTTCGGTGAGACCCGGCGGGCAATCGAGAATGATGCGGTCATAGGTTTTTTCGAGCGATTCGATCAGTTTGGAAAGCCGTCTGCGTTTGCCGAGCGAGAAAAACAGCTGATCGAGCGCGCGCAGGCTGGTGTCGGCGGCAAGCAGGTCGAGCCGGTCGATCGCGGTCGTAGTGATAAGTTTGTGCGGCGCGACATCGCGCGTGAACACCGCTTGTGCCGTCTCCTTCTTTGATTTGCCGTCGCTGACCAGAAAACTCGAGGCGGCCTGAGGGTCCAGATCCCACAGCAACGTTTGGCGCGAGGACTGGATGGCTGCACTCCACGCCAGGTTCACGGCCAGCGTGGTTTTGCCGACACCGCCTTTCAAACTGTAAACTGCTATGGTCGCCATGGACACGAAGCTAGCGCGGACGGGGCAATGAGGCGAGCCACTTTAAGAGGTCCGCACTGCTCCTCTCGGGGATTTCTTCCATCATCAAATGTCCCACGCCGGGATAAATGATCAACTTTGCGTCCGGCACTTGCCGTTTGAACCAGTCTGCCGATGACACCGGAATCAATTTGTCGTCGGCACCCCACATGATGAGTGTCGGCACGGGCAGGCGCGGCGACCCTGTGATCGTCGGATCTCGCTTGGTTGTAAAACGGTCGATTGTTGCCTGCCGATTGCCGGGATAACGCAGCAATTCCCAATAGCGATCGACATTTTCCGGCGTGACGACCGCAGCATTGGTCACCGAATTGCGCAACCCCTCTTCGACCATCGAACGCGGTGTGATGTGCTGCACGATATCGCGGAGAACTGGGGTGGTTGCGATGCGGAAACCCAGCGGCAAATCCTGCGCATCGGGCTCCGGCTGACCGCTGGCATCGACGAGCACCAGCCCCGCCAGTTTCTCGGGATGTTTATGGGCATAGGTCCAGGCCACATTACCCCCCATCGAATTGCCGACGATGACGAAGCGCGGGATGCCGAGCCTTTCGACGACGCGGTCGACAAGTTTGGCATAGGCAACATGCGAATACCCACTGGGAGCGTGTGCACCTGTCAGCCCGTGTCCCGGAAAATCAATGCGTATGATGCGATAGGCGGGCTTGAGCCGACGGGCCCAGCCATCCCAGGTTTGGAGCATGGCATTCGATCCGTGGAGCAACAGAAGCACAGGCGCATCGCGCGGCCCTTCGTCGCGCAGGTGCACTGTCAGCCCACGGCCCAAATCAACGAATTGCGAAGGCGCACCGCCGTATTTCGCGCGCATCGCGGCGGCATTTGTGTCAGGCGTCCAGAAGGCGATGACCGCGCCGAGTATCAGCAGAAATACGCCGATTAACAGCCACTTAACTGCATGTTTCACGAATTTACCACATTGCGTTCCAGTTCAGGACGTTAACCCTCGGGCCGGTTGTTAACCCTTTGTTAGGGCTGACTCAATCGTTCCAATCGGCCATCTCGCCGTCAAGCAAGCGATCAACATCGCTTCATTTAGGGGATTCGAGCTATGAAGATTTTGACTTTTGCCGCAGCCGTTGGCGCGTTCGCCTGTATGACGCCAGTTGCATCGCAGGCCGCAACGACAGTCAAGATCACCAGTTATGCGTTCCCGGTCGGATCGAAGACGGGCACACTGCATTTCGCCGGCAGCCCGTTTGACAACCGCGGTGTGCACGCTGGCGAGTTCAAGTTGACAGGCACCAATCTGACGACAGGCGGGCCCGTCAGCTTTCTCACTTATTGTGTCGATATTTTCAATGCTCTCACAATGCCGGGCACGTTTACGATCGCGCCGCTTTCGACGCTGTTCTCTGGTGCTAAAGCAACGAACATTACCAAGCTTTTGACCAACACGACCCCGGCGACTGCTGATCAATCGGCTGCCGTACAGCTGGCGATGTGGGAAATCGCATTCGAAACCGGACCCACGTACAACGTCAACAGCGGCGTAAATCAGGGTGCGTTCTGGATGACGGGCGGGACCAGCGGCGCGGCGCGGACGTTGGCGAACAGCTATCTGGCGAGCTTGTCTGGCTGGGGTGTTTCGACAACGCATCGCGCCGAGTTGCTTTATTCGCGGACGAACCAGAGTCAGGTATTTCTGGCGCCCATTACCGAGCCAGGCACTTGGGCGATGATGGTGTTCGGTTTCCTGATCGTCGGATCGACCCTGCGCCGTCGCCAGCCGATCTATGCTGTGGCAGCCTAAAGACTCTCGCGCACCACATCCTGCGGACGACAGAGGCGGACACCATTTTCGGTTTCAACCAACGGACGGTTGATCAGGATGGGGTGCGCGACCATCGCCTCCAGAATAGAATCGTCAGAGGCCGCAGGATCGGTAAGGCCCAGTTCCTCGGCAGGCGAACCCATGATCCGCATGCCGTCGCGCGGCGTTATTCCCGCCTTCGCATATAGCTCGACAAGGCGCTGGCGCGTTGGCGGATTTTGTAGATATTCGATGACGGTCAGGTCGACGTTCGGCGTTTCCTGAAGGATCACCAGCGTCTTGCGCGACGTGCCGCAGTCGGGATTATGATAGATCGTGGCTTTCATGATGCTCCTCCGAAATAAGCCAGCCGCTGACAAAATAGCCAGACGTTGCGCCGATGATTTGGGCAACGACAAATGCGGGAACATCGGTCATGCGGATGCCGGCAAAACTGTCGGTCAATCCGCGCGCGATGGTCACGGCGGGATTGGCGAAACTGGTCGATGACGTAAACCAGTAGCCAGCGATGATCCATGCCGCGACCAAGGCCGGCAGTGCGTCGGGCCGATAGCGCACGCCAAGGCGGATCGTCATCAATAGCCCGAAAGTCGCGACCGTTTCGCCGAGCCAGATTGGCAAACCCGATCGCGGCTTCATGCCAACTTCCACAAGCGGATGTTCAAACATCGCATGGGCAAGCATCGCCCCTGCGATGGCGGCTGCGATCTGGGCAATGATGATGACCCAGCGCGAGGCGCCATCGGAAAGCAACAGCGTTACCATCGGATTGAAATGCGCGCCCGATATCGGCCCGAAAACGCTGATCAAGACGTAAAGCATGGCGCCCGTTGCTGCTGTGTTGCCCAGCAAAGCGATGGCGTCGTTACCGCCTGCCAATCGTGACGCCATGATCCCTGATCCTACAACGGTCGCGACAAGCAGGGCCGTGCCGATGGCCTCTGCCATCAGGACGCGCGTCAGGCGGGTTTGCAGCACGACGTTGCCGAAGCATGTGCTGCTTCTAGCGCATCAAGATTGGTATGCGCGATCGCGACCTGCAATTTGTCGCCATAGGTCGTTGCCTCACCAACGGTGAGAAACGTCTCCCAGATGATGCCATCAGGATCGGTGATCCAGTTCTTTTCGGATTGAGCATAACAGCACGTCGTCGCGCCTTCTTCCAGCACAGGACGTCCTGCGCGTTTCAGTCGCGCGTGGACTTCGGTCAATTCTTCGGGGGTCTCGACCTGAATGCCGATATGTTCGACGCCTTTGGCGGTGTGGCTTGTCGGCGTGATCGCAAAATTGACGCGCGGATCGTCCAGCATCCACTTTGCGTAATCGGGCTTGCGGACGGTGGGTTCGGCCGCGAACAGCGTCGAATAGAATTTCACTGATTGGTCGATATCGTCGACCCCGACATGCAGATGCATCCGTTTCATGCTATTTTCCTTTCCGGTTCAGCGTTGCAGGCCGCACCAGCACAACAATTTTCCATGAGATAAGCGATCAGTGCGTTCATCGAGGCGAAGTCGGCCGAGTAGATCAGCGAACGGCTTTTGCGGACGCGGACGATCAGTCCGCTGCGTTCGAGCTGGGCAAGATGGAACGAAAGAGACGAAGCGGGGATGCCCAGATGATCGGCGATTGCGCCTGCAGCAGCACCCGACGTTCCTTGCTGAACGAGAAAACGAAATGCCTCGAGCCTATGCTCCTGCGCGAGCGCGGCGAGGGCAATAACAGTTGCTTGTGTTTCCATATTTCGACAAATATCGAATCAATAGGAGAATGTCAAGCGTCGCAATCAGATCGAGTATTGCATGTAAACGGTATCGAGCAATCGGCCGAATTTTTCGCCGACCCGCTCCATGCGACCGGCATGGCGGAAGCCGCATTTGGCGTGGAGCGCAACCGAGGCGGGTTCGCCGCCACCGATGACAGCAATGATCTCACGAAAATCGGCTTGCCCGGCACGCTCGATCAGCGCTGTCATGAGGATTGCGCCGGTGCCCTTTCCGACAGCATCGTGTCGCACATAGATGCTATTTTCGCACGTGCGCGCATAGGCAGTGCGATCACGGAATTGTGTTGCGTAAGTGTAGCCGAGGGTTTCGCTTGCCTGTGTGGCGACGAGAAACGGCCAGTTCCGCGCCCTGATCTCGTCGATTTTGCTCCTCCAGAAAGCAACCGTCGGCGGCTCCACTTCGAAACTGGCTGTGCCATGCAGTACGTGATGGGCAAAAATGGCTGCGACGGCGGCCGCATCGTCCGCCATCGCATCGCGAATGATTATGCCTCCCGCGCCAGCCATTCTTCGAGCCACTTGATCGTGTAGTCGCCGTTCTGGATATCCGGCTCGTTGAGCAGTGCTTGATGCAACGGGATGGTCGTTTTGACGCCCGTTATCACGGTTTCCTCAAGTGCGCGGCGCAGACGCATCATCGCGGCCTCGCGCGTTTTGCCATAGACGATCAGCTTGCCGATCATGCTGTCATAATAGGGTGGGATGCGGTAATTGGCATAAAGACCGCTGTCGAAACGGACATGCATGCCGCCGGGCGCATGGAAATACGTGATCAGACCGGGCGAAGGGGCGAACGTCTGCGGGTCTTCGGCGTTGATGCGGCATTCGATGGCGTGCCCGACAAATTCGATTTCGTCCTGCGTGACGGACAGCGGTTTGCCCTCCGCCACACGGATTTGCTCGCGCACAAGATCGATCCCGGTGATCATTTCGGTAACCGGATGTTCGACCTGAAGCCGCGTATTCATTTCGATGAAGTAAAATTCGCCGTTTTCCCACAGAAATTCGATCGTCCCTGCACCACGGTAGCTCATGTCAGCCATGGCTTTGGCGACGATCCCGCCCATGCGCATGCGCTCGGCTCCCGTGATAACGGGGGAGGGCGCTTCCTCGAGCACTTTCTGGTGGCGACGCTGCAACGAACAGTCGCGCTCGCCCAGATGGACGGCAGTGCCTTGACCATCACCGAAAATCTGGAACTCGATATGGCGCGGATTGCCAAGATATTTTTCGATATAGACCGTCGCATCGCCGAACGCGGCTTTGGCTTCGCTGCCTGCCTGCTGCATCAGACTTTCGAGATCGTCGGGATCGGTGCATACTTTCATGCCGCGCCCGCCGCCGCCCGATGCTGCCTTGATAATGACCGGATATCCGATCTCCGCAGCAATGCGCTTGCCGTCGGTGATTTCGGACACCGCACCGTCCGAGCCGGGGACGAGCGGGAGCCCCAGCGCGCCTGCCGTGCGCTTGGCTTCGACCTTGTCGCCCATCGTCCGGATATGTTCGGGCTTCGGGCCGACAAAGATGATGTCATGCTCTTCGACAATGTCGGCAAAGCGCGCGTTTTCGCTGAGGAAACCGTAGCCTGGGTGGATCGCATCGGCACCACTGATTTCGGCGGCGGAAATGATCGCCGGAATGTTGAGATAACTGTCCATCGCGGCTGGCGGACCGATGCAGATCGCCTCGTCGGCAAGCCGGACATGCATCGCGTCTGCGTCGGCGGTCGAATGAACCGCAACGGTTTTGATCCCCATTTCATGGCAGGCGCGGTGGATGCGCAGCGCAATTTCGCCGCGATTGGCGATCAGCAGCTTTTCGATAGTCATTCGATGACCAGAAGCGGCTGGTCGAATTCCACGGGCTGACCGTTCTCGACCATCACGCTGGTCACCTTGCCAGCGCGCGGTGCAGCGATTGGGTTCATCACTTTCATGGCTTCGATGATTAGCAGCGTCTGGCCTTCGCTGACGACGTCGCCGACGGCGGCAAACGGCTTTGCGCCGGGTTCGGCCGCGAGGAACACCGTGCCCACCATCGGTGATTTGACGGCATTCACGCTGGCTGGCGCAGGCCCCGTAGACGCTTCGCCAACGGGTGCCGCCGCCGCGGGTGCGTATGTCGGCGCCGGTGCCGACACCGAAACCTTGCGCACGACACGGATTTTCCGGTCGCCGTCCTGCACTTCAATTTCGGTCAGACGTGTTTCGTCGAGCAGCTCGGCCAGCTGCCGGACCAGCGCTGCATCGACATGCATCGCGCTTTTGTCATCAGCCATATCGCACCCCTGTTGTTGATTGTTGCCGCAAATGTCAGAGCTTGGCCGCTGCGTCCAGCGCAAGCGTATAACTGTCCGCCCCATGGCCCGCAAAACAGGCAACGGCGGCCATCCCCACATAGCTCAAATGGCGGAATGCCTCGCGCTTGTGTGGGTCGGACAGGTGGACTTCGATCACGGGCACTTTTATCGACTTGATCGCGTCGAGGATCGCAATCGACGTGTGCGTATACCCACCCGCATTAAGCAAAACGGCCTTTGCGCCGACCGCGTTGGCCTCGTGCAGCCAGTCGATCAGATGTCCTTCGTGGTTCGACTGGCGCATATCGATGGTGAGCCCCAGTTCCCGCGCCCGATCCTCGAGCCGCCCGGCAATATCGTCGAGCGTGTCCGATCCGTAGATTTCAGGTTCCCGCGTGCCGAGCAGATTGAGATTGGGACCGTTGAGGACGAATACCCTGACGAGAGTCATACAATAATTCCGACGGCTCGTCCAAAATTCTCGCCAAATTGGGTTTTCTTAAGCAAACCCTTTTCAAAACCTAAAACAGCGCCATCTGGGATATTTATACTTAAATACAGTGGGTGAGAATTAACCCAAGTATAACGATTTACATCTGAAAACCATTCCGAAAAGTCGATCGAAAGAATGCCCAGTCTGCACCAATTGTTTATCATTGCCTCAATGTTCTGGATGATGACCTGATTCTTATTGGTCATATTTATTGAATTTATAAAAACTTTACGCGGTTCAATTGTTCCGCCATTGATTTTTATTTCAATACGGGCTGCTGGTAACTTAGCGTTAGCATTTAAAATGTTCCCTAAGAGCCGAGCCTCCTCCGAGCTCATCTGTTTAATAATTTCGACATAAGAAGGGTGAGCTTGATCTGAAACTCTTGAATCAATTGATGTTTTTAAGAGGTTTAGATAAAGGACTTTCAAATCTGGCTCTTCAAAACTGAAGGCGAGACCTTGCAGTGCAGGACCAGCAACAGATGGCTTTGGGTCAACAATTGCGTCGGAAGGTATATCTGCAGTGATTGCTTCAAAATCGCTTTGGAACTTTCCGGCAAAATACTGACGAGCTTTTTCAATCCCATAATTGATTGCAGCTAACGGCAAGAGCGCGTTTTCCACAGTGGTGGCGATCGTTGCTAGTGAGCTCCCAATCGCTCGACCGGCTCTTTTCATTTCGACGCTATCGCGCGAAGCTGCCAGCACCTCTGTGACAATCGAGCTGACTACGCTTTCCGGTACGACGTCTTTTTCGTCCATGCCCACCCCCTGTCCAACTATCCCATCAACTCGCGCACATCGGTCAGCCGTCCGGTCACCGCCGCCGCTGCCGCCATTGCGGGTGATACCAAATGCGTTCGCGCGCCCGGCCCCTGCCGCCCGACGAAGTTGCGGTTGCTGGTCGAGGCACAGCGTTCGCCCGCAGGCACTTTGTCGGGGTTCATGCCGAGGCATGCCGAGCAGCCCGGTTCGCGCCATTCGAGTCCGGCGTCGACGAATATCCGGTCGAGGCCTTCGGCTTCGGCCTGTCGCTTCACAAGTCCCGAACCGGGCACAACGATCGCCCATTTTATATTTTCCGCTTTACGCCGCCCCTTGATCACGGCGGCGGCGGCGCGCAGGTCTTCGATACGGCTGTTGGTGCAGCTGCCGATGAAGATATTTTCGACCGCGACATCCTGCATTCGCGTGCCCGCTGTCAGGCCCATATACGCGAGCGATTTCGTGGCGGCTTCCTGTTTGCCGGGGTCGGCAAAGCTCATCGGATCAGGCACGATACCCGTGATCGAAACGACATCCTCGGGGCTGGTGCCCCAGGTGACGTTCGGGCCAATGTCGGCAGCGTCGAGGACGACTGTTTTATCGAATAGCGCATCCGGATCGGTGGGCAAAGTGCGCCAGTAGGCAACAGCGGTATCCCAGTCCGCGCCAGTCGGGGCCATCGGGCGACCTTTAAGATAGGCAAATGTTTTGTCATCGGGCGCGATCAGTCCCGACCGCGCGCCGCCTTCGATGGCCATGTTGCTGACCGTCAGGCGACCTTCGATGCTGAAGTCGCGGATGACCGACCCCGTGAACTCGATAACATAACCGGTTCCGCCTGCCGCCCCGATCTTGCCGATGATTGCCAGCACGACGTCTTTTGCACTGACGCCGAACCCGAGCGTGCCGTCGACACGGACTTCCATCGTTTTCGATGGCGCAAGCTGTAGCGTCTGCGTTGCAAGCACATGTTCGACTTCGCTCGTGCCGATGCCGAATGCCAGTGCGCCAAGGGCTCCGTGTGCTGCCGTATGGCTGTCGCCGCAGACAAGCGTCGTGCCGGGCAACGTAAAGCCCTGTTCGGGTCCGACGACATGGACGATGCCCTGACGCTCGGCTGTCGGTCCGATATACGGAACGCCAAACATCTCAACATTGCTTTCGAGCATTGCGAGCTGCTGCGCGCTTTCGGGATCTGCGATTGCAATCCGGTGGCCCGTCGGATCGATCCGTGCCGTTGTCGGCAGATTATGATCGGGGACCGCCAGTGTCAGATCCGGGCGCCGCACCGTGCGTCCCTCACGGCGCAGTCCCTCGAACGCTTGCGGGCTGGTGACTTCATGAACGAGATGCCGGTCGATGTAGAGGATGCAGGTGCCGTCAGGGCGGCGATCGACGACATGATCGGCCCAGATTTTTTCGTAAAGCGTGCGCGGTCTTGTGGCCATCGATACGCAATAGGACCGGAAGCGCGCGGCAATCAAGCCGTGCGATAATCGGCCGTGATCATTCCGCACGCAGCAAGTTCGTTTTCGTGCCCGACTTCGCGCCAGCTTTCGGCGAGCGCTTCGCTTTCCCATTGCTGCATGGCGGGCAGGGTGAGCATCATATCGACCCAGGCCATACCCGATTCACCGACATCCAGACCATAAGTGCGGACGCGATACGCGACAGGCGCGTAAAAGGCGTCGGCCGCCGTGAACTTTTGTCCGGCAAGAAAAGGTCCGCCAAACTTCGTCAGCCCTTCGGTCCACAGCTCTGCGATCCGCGCGACATCGCGGATGAGCGCTGGCCGCATCGGATTTGGCTTGACCCGGACACCGACATTCATCGTGCAGTCGTTGCGCAGCGCCGAAAAACCGCCGTGCATTTCGGTGACAGCACACATCGCCCAAGCGCGTGCGGCGGGATCGGCAGGCCAGACGCCGTCATGCCGGTCGGCAAGGTAAAGCGTGATCCCGAGCGAGTCCCAGATCGTCACGTCACCATCGATCAGACAGGGCACCTGCCCCGTCGGCGAGAAGGCGCGGAAGGCGTCGTAATTGCTGTCGTGCGTGAAAGGCTCGATCCGGTCGCTGAACGGTATGCCGAGCGTTTTCATCAGCACCCATGGGCGCAGGCTCCAGCTCGAATAGTTCCGGTTCGCCGTGATCAGGGCATAATTCATTCCGTGTCTTTCAGATGTGTCATCAGAAATGCGGCACTGTCGTCGAGCACGGGCGCCTTGCTGCGAAAAGGAAGCGAAAGCGCCATTGCGATGTCCTCATGGCCCAATCCGTTATACTCTTTTTTCACCGCAACCGCGCCGACCGCTTTGAGCGCTTTAAACAGATTGCGGGCATTTTTTGGCCGGACCGTCGTATCAGCCGTGCCCGTGACCACCATCATCGGTGGCGCATCCTTGCGTGCATAATTCAACGGCTGTGTTTCGATGGGGTTCGGCCAATCGCCCATTGCGGCAATCGCGCGCCCGGTAAACGGATAGAAATCATAAGGCCCCGATAGACCGACTGCGGCCTTGACAGCGCCGGACGCCCCCGCCGCTTTGAGCCATTGCGGATCGAGTGCTAGCATTGCGACCGAATGCGCGCCGGCCGAATGTCCGACGATCACGATCCTGTCGGGATTGCCGCCGAATTTGGCGATGTTGTCACGTGTCCAGCGAACGGCGTCGGCAGCATCCTGAACGAATGCCGGGAACCGGACATCGGGCACTTTGCGATAGTCGGGCACGACCACGACGAACCCCTTCGACGCATAGGCGCGCGCTGCCCACCCATATTCGACCGCACTGCCTTTGACCCAACCGCCGCCATAATAGAAAATGATAACAGGTGCGCTTTTGCCGCTGCCGTTGCGCCAGACGTAAAGTGTTTGGCCGTTTTTGCCAAAAGGGATGGCATCGGCAACTTGCGTTCCGCCCTTGCCCGGCCAGCTGCGGTCAAGCGTATCAAGCAGCGCCGGGCCCGAACGGGTGTATGCAAATGCGGCGGCGGCGGCGAGCACGACGATCGCAGCGATTATCCATTTCATCGCTGCCTTTTAGCTCAAGACGGCGAGCCGTCTAGCCAGCGCTTTCGTCAATCTCGGGGAGAGGTTGCACCTTGTCGAGGCCGAGCCAGTCGCGACGCTGAAACCCATAAAGCCGGTCGAGCAATTCAAGCTGGATACCGACCGGACGCCCGCTTTGGGAATTCCACAGCAACGCGATCCCCGACTGCTTGACGGGATCGAACAGCACGGTTGCGCGATAGCCCATGACGGCACCCTGATGCCCGACAAGCCGGTGACCGCGATAATTATAGTCGCGCCAGCCGAGTGCATATTGCGACGATCCCATCGCTTGATTGAACATGCCGTTGCGGCGGTTCGTATCGACTCGTGGTGCATGGATCCGGTCGAGCACGCGCTGCGACACGACTTGCGGCGCGGCACCCATCTGCGCCTGCATCCATTTTGCCAGGTCGACGATCGACGAATTGACGCCACCTGCTGCGGGCACGCGGTAATAATTATCGTTCACGGTAACGGTACGCCGCCCGACATGCGGCCGTGCCCAGCTTTTCGAGGCCATCAGACCTGCGCGGCTGATGCTGGCATCGCCCATGCCAAGCGGTGTGAACAGCCGTTGCGCAACAACTTGCCGATAGGGGCGGCCGGTAACATTCTGCACGATCTCGGTCGCGGCATCGAAAGCGACGTTCTGATAGGCATGGCACTGTCCGGGCGCGCATAGCGGCGCCAGCGTTGCATGCATCGGGCGCAGCGTGCGCGGATCCGCGCCTGCTTCCAATTTGCGGTCGAATGCGTTGCGGGTGACGCCGAGGCGATGCGACAACAGGTCATCGACCGTCGCGCGGGTTTCGCCGCCCATCGGCAGTCGCAATGTCGTCGCGTAACTCGAAATCGGCGCGTCGAGCGATACCCGGCCTTGCGCGGCGAGATCGCCAACCATCGTCGCAGCAACACCCTTCGACAGCGAAGCCCAGCGGAAAACGGTTTGCGTGCTGACAGGTTCGCCGCCGATAGCCGACGTGGTGCCATAGCCCTTTGCGAACGAGATGCGGCCATTTTCGATCACCGCGACCGAAAGCCCCACCATCGAGGGATCGGTCATGATGCCAGCAACGCGCTTGTCGAACTCACGATAGTCGATGCGGTCGGTCGTGTTCGGGCCGGACCACCATTGTCCGATCTTGCGCGAAATGCCGTCGACCTGCGCCGTTTGCGTATCGGTGTTGGCCGCTGTCACCCACTCGGCACTGCCGATCAGCGCTGCGCTGCCCGCCGCAAACAGCGCCATATTCTTGAACTTGCCGCTTATTGCCACGTGATCTGCCGCTCCATGTGCCCGTAGAGTGAGTGAAACAGGTATATGGCTGTTGAACAACCCCGTGCGGACTCGACTGGCCGTGTTGGATTCACGCCCGGTCGTTGAATGCACCAGTTCAGGACAAATATCGGGCGGTTGTGTGGGTCGCCACCTCGTCTACGCTGACACCGGGAGCCGTCTCCATTAGCTTGAACAGGCTATCGTGATCCGACCGGTGAAACACGGCCAAGTCCGTAATGATCATGTCGACCACGTTTTTTCCCGTAATCGGCAGCGTGCAAGCGGGAATGAACTTTGCGCTGCCGTCCTTCGCATTATGCTCCATAACAACGATGATCTTCTTGACGCCTGCGACCAGATCCATCGCGCCGCCCATGCCCTTGATCATCTTGCCCGGGATCATCCAGTTGGCGATGTCGCCGTTTTCTGCCACTTCCATCGCGCCGAGCACGGTCAGGTCGATGTGCCCGCCACGGATCATCGCAAAGCTGTCGGCACTGCTGAAATAGGACGACGACGGCAATTCGCTGATCGTCTGCTTGCCAGCATTGATGAGGTCGGGGTCGACATCCTCGTCATAGGGAAACGGACCGATGCCGAGCATCCCGTTTTCGGATTGCAGCGTGACTTCGATGTCGGGCGGCACGTGGTTTGCAACGAGCGTCGGGATGCCGATGCCGAGATTGACATAATAGCCGTCTTTGAGTTCCTTGGCGGCACGGGCGGCCATTTCATCGCGGGACCATGGCATTAGTTCAACTTTCCTGCGGCTTGAATGGTTTCAATGTCACGAACTTGCTCTCGCAGTTCGGCAGCAAACCCGTCACACATCGATTGAAGAGCATCCTGCTCGTCGATATCCCAGCGCTGTGAATAGGCGATCGCAGCATGTCGCAGCGTATCCGCCATCAGATAGCCAAAGTGTAGCGGATCGTCGAGAATGCCTGGCTGAATCCAGACACTACTGCCAGCGCCGTCTGTGATCCAAATACGCGCAACTTCCACCGAGTCTGCCGTCAGCATGTCGCCATTCTCCAGTGAGAGTTCTTGCGGACCATCCTCCATCACGCCGCGTCGCTTTCGCGGACGGTCCGGAATTCGATCCGCTTGTCATACGGTGCACCGCAGATAAGACGTTTGATATAGATACCGGGCACGTGGATGCTGTCGGGGTCGAGCGCACCGACGGGCACGATTTCCTCGACTTCGGCCACGGTCATATGGCTTGCGGTTGCCATCGGCTGATTGAAATTGCGCGCGGTCTTGCGGAAAATCAGGTTGCCGCTCTCGTCGGCTTTCCAGCCCTTGATAATGCTCAGCTCCGCGACGATACCGCGTTCGAGAATGTAGTCCTCGCCGTCGAACGACTTCACTTCCTTGCCATCGGCGACGAGCGTGCCGACGCCGGTTTTGGTGTAAAACCCCGGAATTCCGGCGCCGCCGGCGCGGCACCGTTCGGCAAGCGTTCCCTGTGGACAGAATTCGACTTCGAGTTCACCGGCAAGATATTGCCGCTCGAATTCCTTGTTCTCGCCCACATAAGAAGCGATCATTTTCTTTACCTGCCGCGAACGCAGCAGTTTGCCGAGTCCGACGCCGTCGATCCCCGCGTTGTTGCTGGCAATCGTCAGTCCTTTGACACCCGACGCTTCGAGGGCATCAATCAACCGTTCGGGCATGCCCGACAGGCCGAACCCGCCACAGCATATCGTCATGCCATCACGCAGCAGACCATCAAGCGCGGCGGGTGCATCGGGATAGATTTTATTCATGAAACGCGCGTCTCCTGCTGCGGCGCGGCTTACGACCCAAACCGCACTGTCGCAATCCCGAACCGACAGCGCTAAGGGCCCATCGACTCTCCACGAAAGTCTTCGCCATGACCGATCCTTATGCGCCTGACCTTGCCCTTTTCGTCAATGGCAGCTGGCGCGTAGGCGAGGGGCGCGATGCACAGACCGTCGTCAATCCCGCGACAGGGAATGCGATTGCCGACGTGCCCCTGGCCAGCGCCGCCGATCTCGACGAAGCGCTCGATGCCGCGGACAAGGGCTTTAGGCTCTGGCGCGCAACCGACGTCGACACGCGTGGCGCGGTGCTGCGCAAAACGGCAACACTGATCCGCGAACGCGCCGACGATATCGCGCGGATGCTGACGACAGAGCAAGGCAAGCCGCTGATTGAAGCCCGTGGCGAAGTGATCGGCAGCGCATCGATGTTCGACTGGTATGCCGAAGAAGCCAAACGCGCTTATGGCAAAGTGCTCGTTCGGCCATCGGGGCAGCGCGCGATCGTCATCAAACAACCCGTCGGACCGGTCGCGGCACTGAGCCCGTGGAACTTCCCGCTGTACCTGATGGCGAAGAAGCTTGCCCCTGCGCTCGCCGCCGGCTGCTCGGTCATCGCCAAGCCACCCGAGGAAACGCCGGCCTGCACGATGGCGCTGATGCATTGCCTGATCGATGCCGGCCTGCCCGCCGGGGTCTGTCAGCTCGTTTTCGGTGTGCCCGCTACCGTCAGCCGTCACCTGATCGCGTCGCCGATCATCCGCAAGGTCAGCTTCACGGGATCGGTGCCGGTCGGGAAACATCTCATGAAGCTCGCCGCCGATGGGGTGAAGCGCGTTACGATGGAACTCGGCGGCCACGCGCCAGTGCTGATCTTCGACGATTGCGATCTGGAAAAAACGCTCGACATGGTTGTGCCGCAAAAATTCAGGAACGCGGGGCAGGTTTGCGTCTCGCCAACGCGTTTTTATGTGCAGTCAGCGATTTACGATGCGTTTATCGATGGATTTGCCAAGCGCACGGCCACCGTCAAAACCGGCAGCGGCCTTGATGCCGACACGAAAATGGGCCCGCTCGCCAATGTCCGCCGGCCGTCGGCGATTGCCGCGCTGGTCGAGGATGCCCGTGCCAAGGGTGCCCGCGTCATAGCAGGCGGCGAACGCGGGAAAGACGGGTTCTTCTTCCAGCCGACATTGCTCGCCGACGTGCCCGATAACGCCGACATTATGAACAACGAACCCTTCGGCCCGGTCGCTGTCACGGCGCAATTCGAAACGGTCGAAGACGCCATTGAGAAAGCCAACCGCTTGCCCTTCGGTCTGGCAGCATTCGCCTTCACCGAAAACGGCCGCCGCGCAAACATGCTCGGCGATGCCATCGAAAGCGGGATGGTCGGCATCAACACCTTCGCGATCTCCGTCGCCGACGCGCCGTTCGGCGGCATAAAAGAGTCAGGCTTCGGCAGCGAAGGAGGCAGCGAGGGGCTGGACAGCTACATGGTGACGAAGGCAATCCATCAGGCGTAACGCCGATTGTCTCGAAGCTGTAACGAAATTGTACCATAACAGGACATGTTATCGCTGACTGCCGCTGTAAATGACGGTAAGAGCGCTCAAAGCTGCCACTCTGAACGGGGGACGGTGCTGTGGGTAAGTCACGTCGCTTTAAACATGTTGACCGTAATGCGCATCGATTTGACAGCCGCAGAGGCTTCGACCCGTCGCCGCGAACGATTGGTGCTGTTCCCGCTGACGTGATTGCGGTCCCGATCGATCCGCAAGCCGCTTCGCGATCACGCTATCCGGCGAAAAAATCGAAGCGCGAGCGTCGCGCTGAACGGCATCGGTTGATCGCGCCTGCGGTGTTGGTCCAAGCGCCGACTGCTGCCGCTGCCGCCCCATTACTGCTCACTTATCAGCCGCGCGTGATGACGCCCTTGCTGGAAATCTGGGGCGACGTGTTCATGCCCGAACCCGCCAACAACAATGATGCGACCTGGTGCGCGCTATATCTCGAACGCAACGATCCGGATCGGCAGGTCAGCCCGATAACGACGCCAATCGATGTGCCGGTCGCGGCACTCGCCCCCATTCCCCTGCCGCGCAGTGCCGCGATCACGCCGTGGCGGCGGCGCAATCCGCTCGACATCGTCACGCTCTGGCTGCGCGCCGGATGGCGGGTCATGCGCCCGCAAAGGCCGCGACCGGCCTGACATGGCCCCTCTCCCCACCGGCGCAAAGCGCTGATATGGGGAGCCTATGACCACGCAAAATCTCCGCACCGGCGGGCGCATTCTCGTCGATCAGCTTGTCCTGCAAGGATGCGACCGCATATTCACGGTGCCAGGAGAGAGCTTCCTCGCCGTCCTCGACGCGCTGCACGATACCCCGCAAATTCAGACGGTCGTTTGCCGTCAGGAAGGCGGCGTCGCGTTCATGGCCTGCGCCGACGGGACGATGACGCAGCGGCCGGGTGTTGCCTTTGTGACGCGCGGGCCGGGAGCGACCAATGCCTCGATTGGCGTTCATGTGGCCATGCAGGACAGCCAGCCGATGATCTTGTTCATCGGCGACGTCGATCGCGGGATGCGCGACCGCGAGGGGTTTCAGGAAGTCGATTTCACCGCAATGTTCTCGCCGCTTTGCAAATGGGCGAGCCGGATCGACGACGCGCGGCGCATCCCTGAATATGTCGCGCGCGCCTATGCCGTGGCGATGTCGGGGCGACCGGGGCCCGTCGTGCTCGCGCTGCCAGAAGATATGCTTTGCGACGTCGTTGAAGCACGCGACCGCCCGCGCCTCAATCCGCCCGAACAGGATCCGGACGGTGCAGCGATGGAGGCCGTTTTCGCGCTGTTGAAGGATGCCGTTGCGCCCATCGCGATTGTCGGCGGCGGTGGGTGGGATATCGGCTGCGCGCATTATTTCGCAATATTTGCGGGGCGCTTGGGGATACCCGTAGCGGGCGCATTCCGGCGGCAGGATGCCATCGACAATGCCTCGCCGGTCTGGGCAGGCAATCTTGGCTATGGCCCCAACCCGAAACTCGTCGAGCGGATCAAGAATTCAGACGTCATCCTTTGTGTCGGCGCGCGACTGGGCGAAGCGACGACCGATGGCTATACGCTGATTACGCCAGATCATCCCGACCAGATATTGGTTCATGTCCACCCCGACCCGACCGAACTGAACCGCGTTTATCGCGCCGACTTGCCGATCTGTGCCTATCCGCACGAATTCGCCGAAATGGCCGCGCTTTGGACCGATGATGTCATTCCTTTCAAGGATGGTCGCGAGGCGCACAAGGAATGGCTGGCTTGGTCGACACCACAGCCGTTCGACACGAAACTCGATTTGGGGATGTGCGTCGCAGCGATGCGCGAGCGGCTCCCTGCCGATACCTTTATCTGCAACGGTGCGGGCAATTTCAGCGGCTGGTGGCATCGATATTGGCGCTATGGCGGGCCGGTGTGCCAGTTGGCTCCCACGGCGGGCGCGATGGGTTACGGCGTTCCGGCGGCTATTGCTGCCGCAATCCGTTATCCCAATCGCAAAGTCGTGGCGCTGGCCGGCGACGGCGATTTCCTGATGAACGGGCAGGAACTGGCGACCGCGATTCAATAGGGTGCTGACATGCTGATCATCGTCGTCGACAACGGGGCATACGGCACAATCCGCATGCATCAGGAGCGCGAATATCCGACGCGGGTGAGCGGGACGGCGCTGACCAATCCGGACTTTGCCGCCCTCGCGCGTGCTTATGGTGGATGGGCCGAGACGGTAGAAACGACGAAGGAATTTGCGCCCGCGCTCGACCGGGCGATGAAGCAAAAAGGCGTAAAGCTGCTCCACCTCAAAACCGATGTAGAGCGTATCTCGGCGGGAACGACGATCAGCGCGCTGCGCGCACGTTAATGGCGCAATACGACAACTTTTCGGTCGGTTGGAGGGGTGGGCCGCGATCCCTAAAAGCGGACGCAACTTTTGCTCCTCTTCGTTTTCACGAGATGGCGACATCTGGTGGAAAGCGGACCTTCCTGCTACCAGGCGTTCATGACGGACACGGGCACCACGCACGCTGGCAAGCCGTTAAACGGCATCGGCTCTTTCGCTGGCCATCTGGTAGTCGCGTCGGCGTCAACCGCCGCTATCGGCGCGTTAGCGAACACCTTATACGAGCGATTCTTTGATCCGGAAGCTTACGCCGCTGGATCAGTTCTCGCGCGAGCCGCCTTCGCCTTTGCCTTTCCTTTCCCCTTCATCCTTGTCGGGTTGTTCCTTGTCGGCGCGCCTACTGCCTTCGCCTTGAATCGACTCCGACTCGACAAGATAATTGTATTCGGCTTGGCCGGAGCCTTCGCGGGTGCTGCAATAGGCTTTGTCGCAGCGAGCGGCCTCCCACGCTTGCAAATGGCATTCGCCGCCTACGGCAGCGTGTCAGCTGTGGTCTACTGGGCCTTACGACGACGCCGGGCTTGATGACCGCTTAATTGGCGACTGCCGCCAAACCCGACTGCCATGATTGGATGGCCGCTTTTGCTCTTTTTCGTCCAAAAGCCGCCGTTCCGGAATCCCCAACAAACCAGTCGTATGGCAATAATCAAATCAGCCCCGCCAGCGGGCTCGATGGATCGGCATAGCGCCGCAATCCCATGCGACCGGCGCGATATGCCATTCGCCCGCTTTCGACCGACAATTTCATCGCCCGCGCCATCAGGATCGGGTCCTTGGCTTCCGCAATTGCCGTGTTCATCAATACGCCGTCACAGCCTAGCTCCATCGCGACACTCGCGTCCGACGCCGTGCCAACGCCCGCATCGACCAGAACCGGAACCTTTGCCCCTTCGACGATAAGCCGGATCATCACGCGGTTCTGGATGCCGAGGCCCGACCCGATCGGCGCACCCAGCGGCATGATCGCCACCGCGCCAACATCTTCGAGCCGCTTCGCCATGATCGGATCGTCCGAGCAATAGACCATCGGATGAAATCCTTCGTTGGCGAGGATCTCGGTCGCGCGCAATGTTTCGACCATATCGGGATAAAGTGTCTTGGCCTCGCCCAGCACTTCGAGCTTGACCAGATCCCATCCGCCGGCTTCACGCGCGAGCCGCAGCGTGCGGATTGCATCTTCGCCCGTGAAGCAGCCTGCTGTGTTGGGCAGATAGGTGATCTTCTTGGGGTCGATATAGTCCATCAGGATCGGTGCATTCCGGTCGCTGATGTTCACGCGGCGGACCGCAACGGTGACGATCTCGGCGCCCGATGCCGCGACGGCCGCCGCGTTCTGTTCGAAGTCTTTGTATTTGCCGGTGCCAACGATCAGCCGCGACGTGAACGTACGTCCTGCGACGCTCCAGGCATCATTATTGTCGCCGCCACCAACGAAGGTCACAATCTCGATCTCGTCGCCGTCCTCGACGATGACATCGGCAAGCGTCGAGCGGGGCACGATCTCGAGGTTGCGCTCCACCGCGCATTTGGCGGGATCGAGACCGAGCTCGTTGGCGAGGTCGGCAAAACTTGATCCGCTGAAGATGCGTCGATGCTCGCCGTTGACCCTGATGCCGATGGTGCCGTCGATTGACATGATGACCTCTAAAATTGACTCGACGGTTCCGATAGGCGTCGTTGACGTCGGGAGCCAGCGCGGTCTATCGCCGCGGCATGCGACCAGTCACCACCATCGAAGGCCATGCCTATCCGTTCGGGCGGAAGAACGTCGATACCGATGTGATCATTGCTGCGGAATGGTTGAAAACCGTAACGCGCGCGGGACTGGCCAGAGGGGCCTTCGAAAAGGTCCGGGCCGAACCAGGGAATGTCTTCGACGACCCGGCTTACAGCGGCGCATCGATCCTGATCGCCGGCGACAATTTCGGCTGCGGATCGAGCCGTGAACATGCCGCCTGGGCACTCGACGACATGGGCGTCAAGGCCGTCATTGCGCCAAGCTTTTCGGATATATTTTCGAGCAATGCGTTCAAGAACGGCATTCTCACCGTGGTTCTGCCGCAGGCCGCAATCGACCGCCTTATGACAGTTGCCGAAACCGATCCGATCCACATCGACCTCGATGCACAAACGGTCACGACGAAGTTTCAGGATCGCTTTTCCTTCGAGATTGATCCGTTCCGCAAGCAATGCCTGCTGAACGGGACCGATGAAATCGCGCTGACCTTGGCGTCGCGTGTGATGATCGATTCGTTTGAACAGAAAACGGGGTCCGCACGCCCCTGGTTGAACAAGGGGCTTGCTGTATGAAAGCATTGTTATCGATGGCTGTGGGTGGGCCCGAAACGCTTGTGCTGAGCGACATCGACACGCCGGTGGCAGGACCCGGGCAACTGCTCATCACGGTCAAGGCGTGTGCGGTCAATTATCCCGACGTCCTGATTATCGAAGACAAATATCAGTTCAAACCCGCGCGGCCGTTTTCACCAGGGAGCGAAATTGCCGGTGTGGTCGAGGCGCTGGGCGCGGGCGTCACGGGGTTTACCGTCGGTGACCGCGTGATTGCGGTCACGGGGCACGGCGGGCTGGTCGAACGGATCGCCGTACCAGCGGCATCTGCGTACAAACTGCCGCCCGAGCGCAGCTTCGAAGATGGTGCCGCGCTGTTGATGACATATGCGACATCGATCCATGCGCTTGTGGATCGTGGCCGTATCAAGGAAGGCGACGTTCTTCTCGTGCTGGGTGCAGCCGGTGGGGTCGGGTTGGCCGCCGTTGAACTTGGCGTCGCATTCGGGGCGCGCGTTATTGCGGCAGTCTCGAGCGATGAAAAGGCAGCGGCCGCACGCGCAGCAGGTGCGCATGATACCGTGATCTATGGCCGCGCCCCGTTCGACAAAGAAGCCTCTAAAGCGCTTGCCGACGCGTTCAAGGCAAAGGTCGGAACCGACGGCGCCGACGTGATCTACGATGCCGTCGGCGGTGATTACGCCGAACCCGCCGTGCGCTGCATGGCGTGGGAAGGGCGCTATCTTGTCGTCGGCTTTCCGGCAGGCATTCCGAAATTGCCGCTCAATCTCACGCTACTGAAAAGCTGCGACGTGTGCGGTGTTTTCTGGGGCGCGTTCGCCGCGCGCAATCCCTCGGCGAATGCGGCGCATATCGCGCGGCTGTTCCGTTTGTGGGCCGACGGCAAAATCTGCCCGCGCGTCACCGAAGTGTTCCCGTTCGAACGTGGCGGCGATGCGATTGCGGCACTCGGCAATCGATCTGCCATCGGAAAGCTGGTCGTGAAGGTTGCCGATTAGCCGCGCGCCGCCTATTTGAGTGATCGAGCGAAATGAGGGATCGTCATGACCAATTTTTCAGACCGCGAAGCTGCGTTCGAAACAAAATATGCGCGCGACGAGGAAATGCAGTTCCGCGTGACGGCGCGACGCAACAAGCTTGTCGGCTTGTGGGCGGCCGAGAAAATGGGACTGACGGCGGCAGAAGCGGCGCCGTATGCCACGTCGGTGGTTCAGGCTGATTTCGAAGAAGCAGGCGACGACGATGTTGTCCGCAAGATCGTGGGGGACCTTGCCGCGGCGGGCGTCGAGACCGATGCTGCTGCGATCAATGCGCTGCTCGCCGAAAAAACCGTCGAAGCGCGCCGACAACTCATGGAATCGCAGTAAATGGGCATGCCCGCTGCCGATATCGAAGCCATGATCGTTGCGGCGATCCCCGGGGCGCAGGTCGAAATCACCGACCTGGCAGGTGATGAAAATCACTATTCCGCGCGCGTCGTTTCCGAAAGCTTCCGCGGCCAACCGCGCATCAAGCAGCATCAGGCCGTCTACAATGCGCTCGGCGGGCGGATGGGCGGTGTTCTTCACGCGCTGCAACTGACCACCGCGACACCCGAATAAGGATATGATCATGACCGACGCCGTTCACGCCCGCATTGCCGAACTTGTTACCACGAACAATGTCGTGCTGTTCATGAAAGGCACGCCCTTATTTCCCCAGTGCGGCTTTTCATCGAAAGCGATCTCGATCCTCGATCACCTCAACGTCGAATACGAAACCGTCGATGTGCTTCAGGACATGGAAATCCGCCAGGGCATAAAGGAATATAGCGACTGGCCGACGGTGCCACAGCTTTACGTCAAGGGTGAATTTCTCGGTGGCAGCGACATCATGATGGAAATGTTCGAAGCGGGCGAGTTGCAGGATGCACTCGCCGCGACATAAGGTCATCGCGTCAGAAATTGGTAAGTCCGGGGGGGCGAGATCATGCAGGGGGGGCAAGGCCGGATAAAATATCTCGATGGCCTGCGCGGCATCGCGATCATGCTCGTGATCTTCAGCCATTATTGGGGGTTGGGCTGGACAAGCATCTTGCCTTTCGGTGACAAATTCGGCGCAATCCGTGTCGTTCGACAGGGCTGGGTCGGGGTCGAATTATTCTTCCTCATTTCCGGCTTTGTTATCCTGATCACGATCGAACGATGCCGCGATGCCGGTCAATTTCTTTACCGGCGCTGGCTGCGTCTGTTTCCGGCCATGCTGATTGCAACGATTGTGACGCTGGCGTTCAATTGGACGATCCAGCCTGTGCCACAATTTGCCGAGAGCGGCTGGTCTGATGCCTTACCCGGCCTGACATTCGTTCCAGCGTCATTTTACCACATGATCTTCGATATCGAGATTGCTTCGCTACACCGCTCATTTTGGTCACTTTACACCGAAGTCTGTTTCTATCTCCTGTTCGGCGTTTCGTTCTTTCTCATGGGATGGAAACGGGCGACACTCGTAATCGCGGTAACGGGCTTGATCGCTTTGTTTGCCTATCAAATACTGGTGGCCATGGGTATTTCGGGCATTGGATTACGCCTTAGCGAGCCACTTCAATGGTTGGGCATCAAGTTTTTTCCGTGGTTTGCAAGCGGGATTTTGTTCGCAAAAGCGCGGACGCTGAACAGCGACGGCATGTTTGCGCTCGCGTGCGCAGTCGGCTTGATGGCTGCGGTGTTGATCAGCCCAAATGCCTATCCGCTAAATTGGGACGACAGCCATGCCATGATCGCAGTGCTGGTGCTATTCGCGACCGCGCAAAAGGTGGGTTTCGTCCAGCAACTGCTGCAATGGCGACCATTGCTGCTTCTGGGTGCCATCAGCTATCCGCTGTATCTCATCCATGAGACTGTCGGCCTCGGACTCATCGTCCTTACGCATCGCTATGCGTCGTGGGTGCCCGATTTGCTGCTGCCGGTGCCGACGTTAGCAGTCATGATAATTGCCTGCTATTGGGTGACATATCGGGCGGAGCCGATGATCAAAAGCTCGCTCCAATCGTTGTTTGATCGTAGCCCTATCGCGTCGTCTGTGACGTCTTAACGTGCCGTCACTGAATTCTGACGCACAAACCCGCATCAGATATCTCGACGGTTTGCGCGGGATCGCCATCATGCTCGTCATCTTCAGCCATTACTGGGGATCGACTTGGATGACGGGGCTGTCCGTCGACGAGCGTGTGGCATCATTGCGCTTCGTCCGGCAAGGCTGGGTCGGTGTGCAACTATTCTTTTTGATTTCGGGCTTTGTCATCCTGATGACAATCGAGCGCTGCACCAGCCCTCGCCAGTTTATCTACAAACGCTGGCTGCGTTTATTCCCGGCGATGGCGATTGCCACAGCGATTACCGTTGTTTTTAATTATTCCATCCAGCCGATCGAGCAATTCCAGAATACGCCGTGGTATGACGCTATTCCTGGCCTGATTTTTGTTTCGAACTCGTTTCTCAGCGCTATCCTGCAAGTCGAGATAAATTCACTCCATCGATCATTCTGGACCCTGTACGTCGAGGTCGGCTTTTATGTGTTTTTTGGCATCGTCTATTTTTATCTGGGGTGGAAGCGCGCGACGATGCTGCTTGTTGCGGTTGCGCTCGTTGTCTTGAGCTTGCTGCCGGTTCTTGAATATCTCGGTGTATCCGGTCTTGCGCTCAGGGTGGTCGAGCCGTTCGAATGGCTTGGCATTAAATTCTATCTCTGGTTTGCGAGCGGCGTCTTTTTTGCCAAAGCCAAAAACCAGACTAGCGAGCCGTATTTTGTGCTGGCGTGTGTGACGGGTCTGGCGGCAGCCTTACTTGTCAGTCCGTTTCCCATTCCGCTGACATGGGACGATCGCTACCCGATGATTGCGGCGCTAATCGTCTTCGCCTTAGCCCAGCGCGTTGGCCATGTTCAGCAAATCCTTGAATGGCGGCCGCTGCTCGTCATTGGGGCGGTCAGCTATCCCTTATATCTGCTGCACGAGACGATTGGCTTCGGCATGCTCGTCCTGACCAAACAGGCTTTTCCGCAAGTGCCGAACGAGCTCCTTCCGTTCCCGACCTTGGCGCTGATGATCGCCGTTTCTTACGCGATTACGAAACATGCGGAACCCGGATTGCGGACGTTCCTCGAACGTCGCCTGATGCGAAAAGCAGCGCGGGTGGCGCCGGCGATCTAATCTATTTGGTAAGTCCGGGCGAGGGCGGGTCAGATTGCGAGACCAGGGGAAGCAGAAACTGACCCGCCACTCTTATCAGGCGGGGGACACCGCCGTCGGGACACAAACCATGATGCAGAAGCCGTGCCAGTTTGTGCCAATCGCGGATTCATGCCTCTGACGATGGTTCATGAAAATTAACCCTTGCCGCGACTGTAAGAAATTCCGACGCCCTCACGCTATGGCGCGACCACCAAACAGTCGTTGCCACCGGCCTTCACGGCGGCACATAAACGATTTGCTGCCGCACGATCAGCCAGCGGCCCGGCTTGGAGCCTTGTCACGGCACCCACTGGCACGCTGAAACTCGTATAAGGGCCCAGCGCATCGATGCGGCTGCGAAGTCGCGTCCACAGTGCCGCCGCTGTCGACGCACTGCTGAATGCGCCGAGCTGCACGCGCCATGCGCCACCGACAG
>JBGSMP010000124.1:0-3171 GCA_041740105.1 Sphingomonadaceae bacterium | reverse complement strand
GTCAGGAACGGGTGCCTCGCGAGGATCGGCCACGTGACGATCGGCCGCGTGACGACCGGCCACGTGATGATCGGCCCCGCCGCGAACGCGAGCCGCAGATGGCACGCGAAGATGCACCCGAAGCATTGACTCTGAGCCTCGACATGCTGCCGCCGGCGATTGCGGTCGCACCGACAGTCGATGCAGAAGAGCCTGCGGCACCGAAGCGTCGCGGTCGGCCGAAAAAGGTCGTTGATGAAGTCGCTGCCGAAGGGTGAAGCGGGTGAAGCTTAGCGTTGCGATTCGCCTAATCCGAAAACACCGCTAGGATTTCGGCAACGATCAGGGGGTTGCTGTCAATGCCGTCGCTATTCCGCCGCAAGACCATCGTGCCGTCGCACGACCTGCCCGTGCATCAGCAACTGGCACGAACATTGTCATGGCCGCATCTGCTCGCGCTCGGGGTCGGCGCGATCGTCGGGACAGGTATCTTGACGCTGATCGGGGTCGGGGCCGATCGCGCAGGGCCCGCCGTGCTGCTGTCGTTCGGGATTGCCGGATTGATCTGCGCCTGTGCAGCGCTCGCCTATGCCGAGATGGCGACGATGATGCCGGCATCGGGCAGTGCCTATACTTACAGCTATGCGGTGTTGGGCGAGATTGTTGCCTGGGTCGTCGGCTGGTCGCTCATCCTCGAATATTCGCTTGTCGTCAGCGCTGTCGCAGTGGGCTGGTCCGGCTATGCGGGCGGATTTCTGACCGGGATCGGCATTGAGTTGCCGCTTGCTCTGACGGCGGGGCCAGCGCTGGGGGGCGTCGTCAACCTCCCTGCCGTCGCGATTATCGCTGTGGTCGCCGGGCTCTTGATGCTCGGGACGCGCGAAAGTGCGACGCTGAACGCAACGCTTGTATTGGTAAAGATTGCGACGCTGATACTCTTCGTCGCGGTCGCGCTGCCGCATTTCGATGCAGCTAACTTACAGCCTTGGTCGCCTTTCGGCTTTGCCAAGATAATGGGTGATGACGGCGTCGAACGCGGCGTCATGGCGGCCGCTGCGATCATCTTTTTCGCCTTCTATGGCTTCGATGCGATTTCGACCGCAGCCGAAGAAGCCAAGCGGCCCGAGCGTGATCTGGCCATCGGCATTGTCGGATCGATGGTGATTTGCACGGTAATCTACATCGTCGTGGCCGCTGCGGCGGTTGGTGCGCTGCCCTATACCGGTTTTGCAAAAAGTCCCGAGCCGCTGGCATTGATCCTCCGCGAGATTGGCAGCCCGGGTGTGGCAACGCTGGTTGCAGCGGCGGCCGTGATTGCCTTGCCGACAGTTCTGCTGGCGTTCCTCTATGGGCAAAGCCGCATATTTCTCGTGATGGCGCGCGATGGATTTCTGCCGTTAAGTCTCGCTTCGGTCGACCCTAAGCGCGGGACGCCGGTGCGCATCACGATCATTACGGCTGTTCTTGTTGCCATTATCGCTGGCGTCATGCCGATTGATTCGATTGCCGCGCTCGCCAATGCCGGAACGCTGGCCGCGTTCATTGCAGTGTCGGTGGCTATGCTTGTGCTGCGAAGGCGTGATCCGGGCGCGGTGCGGACGTTCCGGACTCCGCTGGCGTGGATCGTGGGGCCGGTCGCAGTGCTGGGGTGCTTGTATCTGTTTTACAGCTTGCCCGCCCAAACACAGTTGTATTTCGTGATCTGGAACGCGATCGGTCTTGCCGTCTATTTTGCATATGGCCGTGCGCGGAGTTTGCTTACTTCACTGCCGTCCACGTAAAGGTCTTGCACAGAAATCCAATGCATCCCTGCACTTTCAACGTGCCATCGGGATTGCGCGTGAGTTTCGATTTGTAGCTTCTGCCCGATTTGGGGTCGTAAAGCCGCCCGGTCCAATGGCTGCCGCCATCGGTGAAATCGCGGAAGATCAGGATTCCCTGCACCGGACGATCGCGCAGCGCGGGATCGGGGTTGTTCAGATCGATCGGCGCTTTGCCGTTCGGCATCATTTTCAGGACGCGGATGACCTTGCCGCAAACGGTTGCGCCGCACGAAGCGATTTCGACGATCGAGTCTTTTTCCTGCGTCAGCCATTTGCCACTGACCGGCAAGGCCGCGTTCGCTGACGTGGCGGCAAACGCCGTCAGCCCGATCAACATCAATTTCATCGCTATGCAACTCCCTTGCGGCTACCGGGCTTCATGCAATAGGTCGCGGTGATGAACAAGCGTTGGACGATCGGTGTAATCGGCGGGTCGGGGCTTTATGCGATCGATGCGCTTGAAGATGCGCAATGGATTTTGGTCGATACGCCATGGGGCGCGCCGTCTGACCAGTTGCTAACGGGCCACATATCGGGCGTCCAGTTCGTGTTTTTGCCGCGCCATGGGCGGGGTCACCGGATTGCGCCGGGCGAGCTCAATCCCCGGGCCAATATCGATGCGCTCAAGCGCGCGGGGTGCACCGATATCGTCTCGATTTCCGCCGTCGGGTCGCTGGCGGAAGCATTGCCGCCGGGGCATTTCGTGGTTGCGGACCAGTTCATCGACCGAACCAAGGGACGTGTCCCGAGCTTTTTCGGCACAGGCATGGTCGCGCATGTTTCGATGGCGGATCCCGTGTGCCCGCGACTTTCAAAATTGACTGCAAATGCAGCGCGCGCGGCGGGGGCCGACGTGACCGAAGGTGCGACTTATCTTGCCATGGAAGGGCCACAGTTTTCGACCCGCGCTGAATCGCGGCTCTACCAGCAGTGGGGCGCGCAGATCATCGGCATGACCGCGATGCCCGAAGCGAAACTCGCGCGCGAAGCCGAGCTTCCTTATGCGCTCGTGGGCATGGTGACCGATTATGATTGCTGGCGCGAAGGGGAGGCGCATGTCGATGTTGCCGAAGTCGTCGCGCAACTGGGGAAAAATGCACAGAAAGCGCGCGCCCTCATCTTCGCACTGGCAATAGCGCTGCCGTCGGAACGAGCCGCATCGCCGATCGACACCAATCTCGATTTCGCGTTGATCACGGCCCCCGAAGCACGCGATCCGGCACTTCTAGCAAAACTTGATGCCGTTGCCGGACGGGCATTGGGACTCGCAACCGCAACATTCCCCCGCTAATCTCGACGCTAATCAACTGGAGGAATTTCCGATGAGTATTTTCAGCGCGATCAAGAATGCAATTTTCGGAAAACCCGC
>JBGSMP010000244.1:0-6431 GCA_041740105.1 Sphingomonadaceae bacterium | reverse complement strand
GAGAATCTTCAGGTTTATGGCGAGGCCGGTGCCCACTATCACCCCGGTCAATCCGGCACATTACGCCTCGGGCCGAAAACGGTGCTCGCAAGTTTTGGGACGTTGCATCCTACGACCGCGAAAGCGTTTGATCTGACGGGTGCGGTTGTGGCCGCCGAAATCTATCTCGATGCCATCGCGCAAAAGCGAGGCGCTGGTTTCACGCGCCCTGCGTTCACCCCGCCATCACTACAAGTCGTCCGGCGCGACTTTGCGTTTCTTGTGTCGGCGGAATTGCCGGGCGATGCACTCGTCCGTGCGGTGAAAGGCGCGGATAAGGGTGTGATCACCGCCGCCCGTCTGTTCGATATGTTTGCCGGCGCGGGCGTACCCGAGGGGCAGGTTTCGCTTGCCGTCGAGGTGACGCTGCAACCGACGGAGAGGAGTTTCACTGACGACGATTTGTCGGCGATCGCTGCAAAAATCGTCGCGGCTGCCGTTAAGCTTGGCGCAACCCTGCGCGGCTGATACGCGTTTGCGGCGCGGCATATTCTCCGGCGCAGGGTCGCGAAAGGGTGATTCATGTCCCGGGTTCTAATTTCCATCGTGTCGGCGGCTTCACTGACATTGTCCGCATGCAGCAGCAGCGGCGGCAGCACGACGGCTGCGGGCGGAGGACCGTCGGGCGGGGGCACGACGCCGACGACGGGATGTTCGCTGGTCGAGCGGCAGAACTGGGCCTTTGCACAGTTGAACGAATGGTATCTGTTCCCCGAAACGCTCCCGGCCGCACTCAGCCCGGCGGCATATGCGACGGTCGACGATTATATCGATGCCCTGACCGCGACGGCACGTGGGCAACGGCGCGACCGGTTTTTCACATTCATCACCTCGATCCGCGAAGAAAACGCGTTCAACACATCGGGATCGAGCGCGGGCATTGGCATTCGTCTAACCACCGACGCAACGACCAGGACGGCGTTTGTTTCGGAAAGCTTCGAGGGCGCACCGGGCCTTGCCGCTGGCCTCGACCGAGGCACCGAGATCGTCGCGATCGGCGAGAATGCAGCGTCATTGCGCACCGTTGCAGACATTATCACAGCCGAAGGGACAAATGGCGTCACGACGGCGCTCGGCCCGACGACGGCCGGCGTGACGCGCACCTTGCGCATCACCAATGCCAGCGGCACCAGCACAGTCACGGTCACCAAGAGCGATTATTCGCTCACCCCCGTTTCGAGCCGCTACGGCGCGCTGATCATCGACGACGGCGGCAAGCGAGTCGGCTATCTCAATCTGAGGACGTTCATATCGTCGGCAGACCCGCAATTGCGCACGGCGTTCGCCAATTTCCGCAGCGCCGGGATTACCGAATTCATCATCGATTTCCGCTACAATGGCGGGGGGCTTGTTTCGACCGCGGACCTCATGGGTGACCTGCTCGGCGGCAACCGGTCGAGCTTCGACGTGTTTTCGCAAACGACCTACCGGCCTGAAAAATCCAGTAACAATTCGACCAAGCGCTTCAGCCCGACATCGCAATCGGTCTCGCCGGTCAAAATCGCATTTATCGGCACTGATGCAACCGCGTCGGCGAGCGAACTGCTGATTAACAGTTTCATTCCCTATCTCGGCGCAAATGTGGCGCTGATCGGCGCCAACACTTTTGGCAAGCCGGTTGGTCAGGTCGCGCTCGACCGCGCGGCATGTGACGACCGGCTCCGCGCCGTCGCCTTCTCGCTGCGCAATTCGGCAAATTCGGACGCTTACTATGACGGGCTGGCCAGCACGGTCCGTTCGAGTTGTGCTGCGATCGACGATGTAACGAAGCCATTAGGCAGTGCCGAGGAAGCCTCGGTGCGACAAGCGCTCGACTTCCTTGCCGGTCGACCCTGCACACCGATTGCGACAGGACAGGCATCGCTGAGTTTGCGTGCCACGGCGCCGCAATTGCTGCGCCCCCAAGCGCCAACGGTCAGCCAGCGCGAAGTGCCCGGACTGTTCTAACGGCTGAGCAGGAACACCGCATGCTCGGCGAACAGGTTTGCGCCAGCACTCGTCGTCTGGCGCTCGCCGGTCAGAAACCATTGCCGTTCGATGCGGATATGGCGCAGCGCAATGAAGCTGCGGAAATCGTCGATCGTTACATGATGAATATTCGGCGTGTCATACCAGCGCGACGGCAATTGCTTGGTCACAGGCATCTGCCCCCCGAACATCAGCGCCATGCGGATGCGCCACTGCGCGAAATTCGGGAAGGAGACAAAGGCGCGATGGCCAATGCGCATCAGCTGATCAATTACGAGATCGGGGCGCCGCGTTGTCTGCAGCGTCTGGCTGAGGATCGCATAATCGAAACTGGCATCGGGATAGTCGGTCAGGTCGGTGTCGGCGTCGCCTTGTATCACCGAAAGCCCCCGCGCGAGTGCCGCCGTGACGTCAGCACTGTCGATCTCGAGCCCGCGTGCATCGCAACCTTTGGCGCGCAATTCCGCCATTAAAGCGCCGTCGCCACAGCCGACATCCAGTACGCGCGCGCCGGTCGGCACTTGCGCGGCGATGATGGCGAGATCGGCTCTCAACATGTCGCGCACAGAAACCCCGATACCACAGCGTCGAAACCCGGCGTGTCGAGGAGGAAAGCATCATGGCCATAAGGGCTGGCCAGCTCGACGAAGCTCACCGCAGCACCCGCAGCATTCAGCGCTTGCGCAATCGATTTGGATTCGGCAGTCGGATAAAGCCAGTCGGTATCGAAGCTGACGACCGCAAAGCGTGTCGCGCTGCCTTTGAACGCATGCGCCAGATGCCCGCCGAATTCCTCGGCCAAGTCGAAATAATCGATTGCGCGCGTGATGTAGAGATAGCTGTTCGCATCGAAGCGGTCGGTGAAACTCAGGCCCTGATGGCGCAGATAGCTTTCGACCTGAAAATCGGCGTCGAAGCCAAAGGTCTTGGCACCATCGGGGTTTTCAGGGCGCGCCTGCAACCGCCGCCCGAATTTCTCGGTCAGACCCTGTTCGGACAGATAGGTGATATGCGCCGCCATCCGCGCCACGGCGAGCCCGGCATCCGGCGTCTTGGCGTCAGCATAATAATCGCCACCACGCCAGTTCGGGTCTGCCATGATCGCCTGCCGCCCGACTTCGTGGAACGCGATATTCTGCGCGCTGTGCTTGGCCGTTGAAGCAATCACCAGCGCCGCCGCCACCCGCTCCGGGAAATGCGCCGCCCAGCTCAAGGCCTGCATCCCGCCCATCGACCCGCCGACGACAGCATACAGCCGCGCGATGCCGAGATGATCGAGCAGCATGGCCTGGCTTCGCGCCATGTCGCTGATCGTGACGACGGGAAAGCGCATCGCATAAGGCTGGCCGTCGTCTGCAAGCGTTTCCGGCCCCGACGATCCCATGCACCCGCCGATGGCGTTGACGGCGATGACGCAAAAACGATCGGTGTCGATCGGCTTGCCCGGCCCCACCATCCGCGACCACCAGCCGGGCTTCCCCGTGATCGGATGCGTCGAAGCAACATGCTGATCGCCGGTCAGCGCATGGCAGACAAGAACGGCATTCGACGCATCGGCATTCAGCGTGCCGTAGCTTTCATAGGCGAGTTCGACCGGGGCAAGCGCGCCGCCGCCATCGAGCACCAGTGGCCCGGGCAATACGACGGTGCGATTGGGGCCGAAACGGTCATCCATGCCTAGCGGCTAGGGCGCCGGCACGCCGCTTGTCAACGCGCAGGGGTCGGCACACCTTCGATGATCAACACGCGCGATTGCGCTGCCTTCTTGCGCAGCGATGCGATCGCTTGGTAGTCGGGAGAGGCATAAAAGGCGCGCGCTGCCGCAACGCTTGCAAACTCGATCACGACGATGCGGCCTTCGGGCGCCGCGCCTTCAATCGCGTCCGCAACACCCCCGCGCACGAGGTAGCGACCGCCGAACTGCGAGACGATCGGCGGTACGACGGTGCGATACTGTTCATAGGCCGCACCATCGGTGACCTTGATCTCGGCAACGACATAGCCCTTGGCCGTCGTGGCCTGCGCGTTGGCGATTGCGGGCAGCAACAGCAGCACCACGGTCATCATCGATCTGATCATCATTTTCGCCTCCGCCATCGTCAAAGGAAGTTATTAGGCCAGATCATTGTCCGCCACATATGCGCCGTCGGCGATCCGTCGAAACCGAGGCCTTCGACCGGCTGACGAAAATTGCGGCCGATGATGTCGGTCAGCGGCGTTATGTCGGGAGTCGTTTCGTCGTCGAAAAAATAGATGTCGTAAAGTGTCACCAGTCGCGACGACATATACCAGCGATGGTTCAGCGCGTCGGCGGCTTCGCGGCGGATATAGTCGGGCGGCAGATAATCGGGACCGAAGAAGCGCTCGTAACTTTCGGGATATTCATAGCCCACCGACTCATCGGCGAAATAGCGCAACGCCTGATGCTTTTCGACCGCCCAGGCGACTTCTTCGTCGACATAGGGCGCGATCATCTGCGCGCCCCAATACCCATGATCAGCGCGGATCAGGCAGGCATTCGAAATGTCGTGCAGCAGGCACGCCATGACGACCGTTTCAGGCTGGCCGTCGTTCAGGGCGCGCAGTCCGCTCGAGATCAGATGACGCTTGGTGATCCCGTCGATCCGGTGCGTGAAAAAATCGAGCAGCGTCGGCGCTGCAGGCATTTTGGACAGCGCGGGATTATCGCCCATCATCATCACGGTGCCGGGCTTCAGCGCGGCCAGCGCTTCGGTCTCGCCCGTTGCAACGCCGGTGCCGAGATAACCGACGGGGGCAGCCACAATGAGGCGATCGAGGCCGGGCTGGTTGGATTCGGGCGGATTGCACATGCAACTGCCTTAGCCATCAGACCGCCCGCGTGACAATCGGCACCGGCACGTTAAAGGACCGTGCATGACCCAGCCCAAGCCTAAGCCGTGGATTATGGACATAGCGCCCTATGTCCCGGGCCGATCATCGGCCGATCACGGTCGCAAAGTGATCAAATTGTCTTCGAATGAAAACCCGCTTGGCACAAGTAATGCCGCCAAAGCTGCATTTGCGTATCACGTCGCCGATCTGGCGCGCTACCCCGATGCGTCGGCGGCGGCATTGCGCGAAGCGATTGCGGCAAAATACGATCTCGATCCGGCGCGCGTGATCTACGGGACGGGATCCGACGAAATCCTGCACATGATTGCCGGCGTCTATGCAGGCCCCGGCGACGAAGTGATCCAGGTCCGTTACGGGTTTGCCGTGTATGAAATCGCGACCCGGCGCGTGGGCGCAACACTTGTCGTGGTGCCTGATGCTGAATTTGCAACCGACGTCGATGCAATCCTTGCCGCCGTGACGTCACGCACGCGGATCGTTTTCGTTGCCAACCCGAACAATCCGACGAGCACGTTTACCGCGCGCACCGAGATCGCACGACTTCATGCGGGGCTTCCGGCCGATGTCATGCTCGTTATCGATCAAGCCTATGCCGAATATATCGAGGCGCAAGAAGATGATGCGGCGCTCGAGCTTGCCAAGTCGCAAGCCAATGTCGTCATCACGCGGACCTTCTCGAAAATTTACGGGCTTGCGGCGGAGCGGATCGGTTGGGGCTATGGCTCTGCCGAAGCGGTCAGCGCCATGCACCGCATCCGTGCCCCGTTCAATGTTACGTCGGCGGGGCAGCGTGCGGCCATTGCCGCCCTTCATGATGATGATTTTGTCGCGCATAGTCGCGCGCAGAATTCGCAATGGCGGACCTGGCTGGCCGACGAAATCGCCAAGCTCGGCAATTTCGGCCTCCGCGCAATACCGTCAAAGACCAATTTTCTGCTGATCCTGTTCGAAGGCGCGGTAACCGCAGAGACGGCCTATAAAGCACTGATGGAGCGCGGTTTCATCGTGCGCTGGCTGCCGGGGCAGGGCCTGCCCAATGCCCTGCGCATATCGATCGGCACGGAACAGGAAACGCGCGGCGTCGCGGCGGCATTGCGCGATATCGTCAGCTGATGCTGCCGTTCGCACGCGTCTCGATCATCGGTCTGGGACTGATCGGCTCATCGATTGCGCGCGCGGTACGTGACGCCATGCCGACAGTGCTGCTCACTGGTCATGATGTCGACCCGCACGTGCGCGAGACGGCGCGAGCGCTGAAATTGTGCGATGACATTGCCGACACGGCAGGCGCAGCAGTGATCGATGCCGATCTTGTGATTCTGTGCGTGCCGCTTGGCGCGATGGCCGATGTTGCAAAAGGGTTTGCAGCCGATCTGCCCCCCGAAGCCGTGGTCAGCGATGTCGGATCATCCAAGGCCGCGGTGACGGCGGCGCTGGCAGCGGCATTGCCCAACCATGCCATCGTCCCTGCACATCCCGTCGCCGGAACCGAGCGCAGCGGGCCCGAAGCTGGCTTTGCCGCCCTGTTCCACAACCGCTGGTGCATCCTG
>JBGSMP010000236.1:0-1683 GCA_041740105.1 Sphingomonadaceae bacterium | reverse complement strand
CGAAAAGGGTCAACCGTCGAATTATAAAACGTCGATCGTTGACCTGATGAAGCTGCTCAATCTTGATTCGAGCCTTGCCAACCGCACGACGCTTGCCATGGAACTCGGCTTTACCGGTGACACCGACGATTCAGCCACAATGAACATCTGGCTGCACGGTGAAGTGATGAAAAGCCTTGCGACGCGCGGCGCCTAAGCTGAACTGTTGATCAAACGGCGCGGCAGTCACCGCCGCGCCGTTTTTCGTCAGGCGTCGGTGTCTACGATAACATCAAGCTCGTCGGCATCATCTTCGATTTCGTCATCGTCGATGTCCTTGCCGCCCAGATCGGGGGTCAAATCCGTTATCAGCGTTCCGTCCGATGGGCCACCGCCCTCAGTTTCAGCGATCTCGGCGCGCTGGGTGTCGTCATATCCTTCGGTGTCGGGCTCGTCTTCGGCATGGGCACCGCCGGGCACGTCGATATGAAGATCAGGGTCAATTTCATCCATTGCGGGCATCCTTGCAGAGACCTCGGATAACGATGTGCACAGCGGGCAGTTCCCAATTTTGACACAAGGCTCTAAATGGTGGCGATGACCGATAAAACGATTACCGTTCCACCATTGTCGCTTTCCTGTCAGGATGCTGACCCCTCTGCTTTTGCAGAGCAGTTCGGTCGATCGTTCGAACGGTTTGGCTTTGCGATCGTTGCCGATCACGGCATCGATGCAGCGTTGATCGCGCGCTCATGGTCCGCAACGAAAGCGTTTTTTGCCCAGCCCACGGCGGACAAAATGCCCTACAAATCTTCCAAGGGTGGCGCGCGTGGCTATACGCCCTTCGGGATCGAGATTGCCAAGGACGCGACCGAGAATGACCTCAAGGAATTCTGGCATGTCGGGCGCGATCTTCCGCCAAGGCATCGCTATTCGGGTTCCATGCCACCTAACATCTGGCCGGATCATCCGCGTGAATTCAAGCCCGTATTCACCGAACTCTATGCCGAATTCGATCGGGTTGGCGCGCAGTTGTTGTCAGCGATTGCCGTCTATCTGGGGTTGCGCCCAGATTGGTTCGTGGAGCCGGTGCGCGACGGCAACAGTATCTTGCGCCTTCTGCACTATCCCCCAATTTCAGCCGAAGCGTCGGGCATCCGTGCGGGCGCGCATGAAGACATCAACCTGATCACGTTGCTGCTTGGCGCTGAAGAGGCCGGACTGCAGTTGCAGGATCGCGACGGCCAGTGGCTGGCGGTCGATCCGCCTGCGGGGGCAATGGTCGTCAACGTCGGCGATATGCTGCAGCGGTTGACCAATCACGTCCTGCCCTCGACGAGCCACCGCGTCGTCAACCCGCCACCCGGACGGCGCGGCGTACCGCGCTACTCGATGCCTTTTTTCCTGCATCTCGCGAGTGATTTTCCGATTGTGACACTGCCCGAATGCGTAAGCGCGGAACGGCCCGATCGCTATCCCGAGCCGATTACTGCCGATGATTATTTGCAGCAGCGATTGCGCGAAATCGGGCTATTGACGTGAGCCAACCCCTTAAAATCGCCCTCGCGGGTCTCGGCACCGTGGGCGGTGGCGTTGTCAAACTACTCGATACCAACCGCGATTTGATCACGCGCCGCGCCGGACGATCAATCGAAATCATCGCCGTCAATGCGCGCGACCGGCACCGCGACCGCGGCATCGATC
>JBGSMP010000203.1:0-3022 GCA_041740105.1 Sphingomonadaceae bacterium | reverse complement strand
GGCGCTTGTGCGGTAAGCGGCCAGCAGAACGACGGCATTATCATCGAGGCGAGCGCGCAGCCCCGATACGGCCGGAGGTCGGTCTGTTACCGTCTGCGCTTGTGCGAGGGTAACAGCGTGCTGTTCGAGACGCTCCAGCCCAAAGATCTCGTCGCGGATTGGCGTGGTGTCGCACCACAACCCGGACTTTGCCGATCGCGAAGCCCAAAAGTGTTCAAACGAAATCTTCAATGTCCTCTCGGCGCGCACAGACGCTCGTGCGGTGCCGGATCGTCGGCTGGGGGGAACGGCCACGTGATCACCAGCGCCGGGCCGGGTCGCAGATAAATCTGCACATGATTCATGAGGTCGAGAGCGGTCATCGCCAATCAGACCGCCATCGTTTCGGAACTTGGATTGCGCGCTTTCAACAGCAAAGTCAGCTCATGGACGGCTTGCGTCAGAGCCAGCACTTCCTGTTCGCGAAGCGCGTCGATCTTGTCGTGAAGCAGCTCGATTTCGAGTTCGGCCTTTACGTTGATGCGGTAATCGCTCGCAGCTTCGCGGCGGTCGATATCCTGTTGCCGGTTCTGGCTCATCATAATGACCGGGGCGGCGTAGGCGGCCTGAAACGACAAGACGAGATTGAGCAGAATGAAGGGAAAGGGGTCCCAGCGCTCGATATAGGCGGTGACGTTCAGCGCGATCCAGACCATCAGTACTGCCGACTGGATGATAATGAAGCCCCATGATCCCATCGTGACGGCGACCCGGTCGGCAAACCGCTGACCGGCGGTGAGCTGTTGCGGTCTGGCATTCGGCGGGGTCTTACGATCAGCCGCCCGGCGCGCCCGCAATTCGAGCAGGTGCGCGGAGTCATCGGCGCTCAATACGCGGGTCACGACACAGCCCAGCTTGTTATCGTTCCACGCCAGTAGTTTGCAAGGCGACCACCCACACACCAACCAACGTCTGCGCTGAAGGGCAACCATCGCCCCGCATGGCGGCGATAATCAAAAAAGCGTCCCGACCACGGCCGCTCCTCGACAATTTTACCGTCTGAGAAAGGCCGGTTGGCAGCGAAGATGCCCCCGATCCGCCCTTCGTCGTCGAGGTCGATCCGGACGCTTCCATAACCCGCACCCGAACCGGCCGCGACGTTTAGGGTGCGGTCGTCGATGACCGACCAGACGAGCGCGCGGTTGCGCAAAATTGCGTCGGGAGCCCAAGCAATCTCCGCGAGGTAGCGCATGATCTCGCCCTTCGCGAACGCAGGCCCGCTCATGTGCGCAAGGCTGATCCAACCAAACAACCGAACATCGAGTGAGCCTTCACCTTTGCAATAGGCGTCGGTGACCGAAATCGCACCGAACGGCCCGAACGCCGCCCGCCATGCGAAGCCCGTGTCGCCGACCTCGATCGTTTGTTGCGCCTGGAAACGCGACCGACGCGTTCCTTTGCCCAGACGCATGTCGCCCGCTTGAGCCAGTGTCACCCGCCGTGCGCTGGTTTTGCTTTCGACGCCCAATCGTTTTGCCAGATCCAGCACCGGTCCGGGCAGCGCAAGATCCCCTGATCCGGGCGCACCGCCCTCGTTGTCCCAACGTGCCAGCGCCATCGGTGCAGGCAAAGGTGGGGGGTGATCAGGCATTGAGCCGAACTTGGGTTGCGTGCTCGGGATAGGGCGCCGCAAGCGATCGATCGACGATCTGGCCGCCGAGCTTCGACGAATAACCGTGGTTGATATCGCGGTGATGTGCCTCGTCGGCGCGCACGATCAGGATGACATCGCGCAACGTCGCGTCGGGCGCCATCTTCCAGTAATGGATAGCGATGGCAGGCGCAGGCACGTTTTCCGATCGGCCATCGTCGAGCTCCTTCAGATAAAGCGTGTAGCTGATCACCGCTTCCTCTTCGAAATAGCCCACCACACGGTGCGCGGTGCGCGATGAGACGAGGTAAAGCACCGAGTAGAGGAACAAGAACACCCACTGCGCGCCCAAGATCACAAGCCGCTCGAACAATGTCGGCTTCGCGATTTCGATGAACGTCATCAGATGCATGCGCTCGTTTTCCGCCTCCTCAAGCAAGGTGCGGATCCAGCCCTCGTCGTCGCGCATCCGCCTTAGCGAATTGAGGTGCGTGAACATGCCGCCTACCATGCCCGGGACGGCCGCAACGGTTTCGAGGACAATCGCGCGATGCCCGTAGCGTTTGGCGAAAAACGTATCGGCGGTGAAGCGCAGCAGCTTGGTGAAGCCGAGCGCAAAACGATCGGAGAAGCCGTCGGGAATATGATGGATGACGGGCTGCGCGTCATGTTCTTCGGCAAGTCCGTGTGCGTCGGGCTGGAGAATAGTATTGACCATGGTCGGCGTCCTTTGTGGCGTCGGATTGCGAGGTTACGCGATTGAGAAATTGTCTCACCAAGCTCCCGGATGCCCGAGCCTTGGCCGTCACGGCTATCCGTAACTATCCTGATAGCGCGGCCCCGCGGCAGGGCGCGGCGATGCTGCTCGCAACCATGGCAACGCAACGTCGGCTCGTGCCAATAGGGTCATGCCAAGATCCATGCCTTCATCGCATCTCGAAGAGTTCACGGTGGAACCGCCTGCGCGGCAGGCCGTATTCGCGCATCGCCTGATACAACGCGTCGCCGAAAGCCGCAGGGCCGCAAAACCAGACATCGGCCTTGAACCAATCAGGGATCCAAAGGGCGACCTTCGCCAGATCGACCAATCCATTGCGTCCGCTATCGACCAGATGAAGGCGTACCCCCGATGCACTGCCAGCGCTGACAACCTCGGCGATGAAGTCATCATCAGGTGCGCCCATCGCATAGATCAGGTCGACGTCGGGCTGTTGGCCAGACAGTGCGATCGCTTCCATTCGTGCCATGAAGGGGGTGATGCCAACCCCGCCCGCGATCCAAAGCTGCGGACCGTGCGCCGCCCCAAAGTCAAACTGGCCATAGGGGCCTTCCACCGTGATCGCTTGACCGACCTTGATGATCGTCGGCAGGCGCCGGGTGTAGTCGCCCAAA
>JBGSMP010000195.1:0-8246 GCA_041740105.1 Sphingomonadaceae bacterium | reverse complement strand
GACTTCGGCGAGGCCATTGGGATCGAAGCGCAATGTGATCGGCGGGAAGCTCGATGACGTTTTGGGCCCCTGCCCGGCGTTGAGGTCGCCATTCGCTGAGAACAACACGAGATCGCCACCACGCACCGCGAACAAGCGGCTCTGATTAAGCCGGAAGTCGCCGTCAGTGAACGATCGGATACCGCCGGTGCGTAATGTCAAAACGCCTTCGTTGCCGATCGGAAACGAGCTGATTCTTGCGGCCGTGGTTGCGCGCGATCCTTGGGCTAATTCAGGCTGGCCCTGCGCCGTTCGCGCCAGCTGCGCTTCGAGCCGCACGACTGAGCCGGCAATGATGTCGCCGCCGGGTCCAATCAGCGTAATGTCGCCGCCCCGTGTCGTCTGAAACGCAGACAGGCGCAGATCCGCATCGCCAGTCTTGACTTTGGTTGCCACCAGCGGCTGGCCTGATGCATCGAGCTTCTTGATTCCATCGGCTGTGTAGGTCGCGAGGTTGTCGGTGTAGCCCAGCGCCGCCGGGAATAAAGTTTCGATAACGCGATACGAACGGAGATATTGCAACGAGCTGTTGCCCGCGGGGTCGGCAGGTGCCTGAAGCTCGCCGAAATAGAGCTTGTCGAGCAGGAACTGCCGCTGGCGTAAGACGCCAAGGCCTGGATCGCTCGGTGAACCGACGCTGAGTGATGCAAATTCGGCATAAAGATCGCCCATTTTGGGATAGGCTGCGGCCGCGAGCGTTTGCGCTGCGGTTAGTTTTATCGCTGCTGCCGCTTTTTCGGCAGTAGAAAGCGAGTTGTCTGCGGCAAGCCGCGTTGCTTCGGCCAGCGTCGCGCCCCCGGTGGCAGCTGCTGCCGCGCGCAGTGCCGGACTGCCGAATACGCGGTCGAATAACCCCAACTCATTGTCATAAAGCCACTGGGCAAGGATTGGCGCATAGACATAACGCGATCGATCCGGCGTGGCGTTTCCATCCGAGTCGACATTTTGTTCGAACAGGTCGCCGTCGATGTTCGACAGATTAACCGGATTAAGGTAGCTTTGGATCAATGCATCATAGTTGGCGCCGCTCGCCGCGTCGCTCTTAGGTGCTTTTAATCCGAACTGCGCATAAAGTTTCGCGCCAGCGGCCGAAAGCCAGGGGTTGGCATCGTTACCAACCGTGCGGATGCCGCCCGATTTGCCATTGCCCGAGACGATGAACGGCCCCAAATTACGACCCGCTTCGACGAACAGCGCGCCCGGGCCACCAACGGCGATATCATTACCAGCATTGAAGGGAAGTGTAAGCGCAGGATTTGCAAAGATCGCCGTGGCACGCGTCGCCGTGATGTCGTTGCCAGCGGTGATTCGCGTCACGTCGCGTGCGGTTAAATTTTGCCCGCGATAGGTTGAATCGATGATATCGACGCCCGCGCCGATCCGCGCCTGCTTCGGCAAATTGATGTAAGCATTTCGGATCGAGCCATCGGCAAAGATGCGAGCCGGGGTATCATCATCTAGATGCGTAATTCGACGATTATGGTCGAGACGCGCGGTCGAGTCGCTAGCGCCGTCTCGGATGAGCTGGAAATCGACCCCGGCGAGAATGGCCCCTGTACTTGGCAACCTGCGGAATACCGAGAACGGCCCCGGCAGGTCGACAGGATTGGCATCGAGCATTGTCAGTTTCAGGTCAGGAATGTCGCGCCCCGCATACAGGCCCAACTGTCCGTAAATACTCGGATACAAGAATTTCTGTTCGGCCGACTGAAATGCGCCGGTTTTGCTGGTCACAGTCGTACCGAGTTGCAAGTCACCATATAACGATCCGAGCTGGAGCGACCCCGGAAGAATGACCGGATTGCCACCGACGCCGATGCCATTTTTGAGAAAATTTATAGCATAGCGCTGACTTAGCTCGTTCGGAACATAAGTAATTGCTTCGTTGCCTGTTACGCTCAGCGCAGACACTGGCGTGTAAAAGCCGAAGTCGTTTTTAGTGAGATCATATAGCACGCCGAACGCGCTGATCCCGCCGATATCCACGGTGCCAGTTGCGGCAATTTTGAAGGTGGCATCGCTCAGCCTCAGGTTCAGCAGATTGCGTCGATCGTCGTTAATAGTGATCTGGTTGGCCAGTGCGCTCGTCGCGCTGCCGACCACACCGGCCGCATTGGCGCTGCCATCGACTTTGATCGCGGCAGCGCCTGACGCGATATTCAAGCGACCGCCGAGCAGGTCGGAGCCGACGTTCAGCGTCAGGTTGCCGGACCCAAGTGAAACCAGCGTTCCCGATCCATTGAAATCGGACGTGAAGACATTGTTGGCGAGCGCAACCGTCAGATCGCGGACAACGCCACCCGACCGGATCGAAACATTGCCGCCGCCGAGCGTGCCGATCCCCGAGGTGAAATATTCAGGCGCCGAGACGATCTGCGTCGTAAGCCCCACTTCACCGATGCGGTAATCCACGCCGAACCGGTTGCTCCACAAATCACGCCGCCCGATGACGTCCCCGCCCGCGACGATTGATATGCTGCCGCCATTGTTGGCAAATGCGGGGGAGATCGGCTTTACACCTGACGCAATGCCGGCGAAGTCTCTTGTGTTTGTGTTGTCCCGCTCGAGCCTATTTTCAAGCAATTCCCCTTGCCCGGCGGGCGCGAAAAGGCCGCTCGGCAGAGACCGGTCAGCCCGTGATCCTGCCGTGTAGATCGCATTGGAACCGACGAGCGCGTTGCCCAGCTCCGGGTTATCATTGAGAAAATTGATCGTTGAAGTGCCCCCGCCGCGATTGCGATACCGGACATTTTGCGCCCTGAGCGTGTCGATATCGCCGCTCGCGGCGATCGCGATGTCGCCGTTGCCGGTGCGGATCGTCGTGCTCGTATAGATATTGCTGCTCGTCAGCGATGGATAAACGCTTGTGCCGTTAGGATCTCGCGCAGCGACACGCGTGAGCGGCGCTGCGTCATACCCCGGCGTACCGGCCACGACGTTCTCTGCATAAGTTTTGCCACCCGCAAACAGGGGACTGGCGAGAAAAGCCACCACGTCCTCGAGGCGCGCAATAACACCCGACTGCACCCTGGCGAAAACAGTGAATTCCTGTCCGCCGGTAAAGAAAAGTCGCGCTGCGGCGCGCGTGTCGTTTGCATCGGCTGTCGATCCGGCGCCCCAGGTCAGAATAGTATAGCTATCCTTTGCCCGCTGCCTCTCATCGTCATTATCGTATTTTTCGATGAAATAGCGTTCAACGTCGAACACACCCAGAACCGAGCCAGCGATGGGCTGCCTCAGTTGCAACCCTCCCGCAAGACTGAGGGTCGTGCCCGCGACGATTCTCTCGACGTCGTAGTCGCGCTCGCCCGACACGAATACCGACCCCTTGGTGGCAGTATCGGTGTAGAGCGGGTTAACAGAAATGGCGCCACTGCCGCCCACGAGCCGGATACTCGATGATGCCGCAACATTACCGTTCACGAGCGGGAAGAGTTCGGCGACGCCCAGTGGATCGCCGGTGCCCGAAGCGGCAACGCCGTTGGTGCTGTCGCTATAGGGTGAATTGACAAACGGCGCTACGTCTTCGCCCTGAAGAGCCCGCGCAATCGAAATCCGGTTGATGTCGCTGCCAACCGGATTTGATCCCAGGACATAAGGGGCGGCATTGGCGCAGTTGTCCGCGGCGCCACAGTTAAGTGTTAGCGCAGGATTATAGAACCGACTACCGCCGCCGAGCTGATAACTGATATAGTCAGCGTTTGACCGGTCGTGGAAGGCAAAGAACCCGTCGGTGATGCTGTTCTTGACGTCGAGGTCGCCCGCTGCTCGGATCGTCAGCACTGGTGCCGCACCACTGACTGAACCACCCACGCGATAGGTCATGTCGACGAACCGGTTGAACAGTTGCGTTTCGTTCTCGAACGCCTTGCCGGGCGCGTTGGGCACGACCTGATAGCGTGGCTGCCCGCTCGCATCGGGCCCGAGCGGCGAAAGCTCGAGCAACCCGGCTGCGACTGCGCCTGCATAATCGGTGATCTTGCCCGCGCCGAGATTGAGGATCGAGTCGAGAATGATATCGGTGTTGCTGACCAGTTCGATGCCCGGCCGCGTCGTGAACGCGCCGAAACTCTGGCCATTCGCGGCGGTGACACTAAAATTGCGCACGAAATCCGGGAGCGTCCCGAGCGCAAGATCGGCGAGGAAATTTGGCTTGCCCGTTGCGGCGGCGTTCAAGGTGATGCCATCGGCCGACACGCCGGAAAACACATTGCTCGCGCCGATTGCCTGCAGGTCAAACCGCCTGAATGCTTCGATCTCCATCGACCGTGCGCCGATGATCGTGCCACTGTTCTGGATATCGACCGTACTGCCCGGCGCGATTTGGGCGCGCAGCGTTACAGCACCGCCCTTATCCGACTCGGCATAGCGGAAGGTCGTAATTTCGGCGCCGGTCGCAGGATCCTTCGAGAATTGCGAAACAAGACGATAGCCCGGTCGCAGGGCGCTGACATCGATTTGCGAACTCGTCGCGAGCGTTACGGCAACCGGATCAGTGGCCGTCGAAACCCGCCCGCTGCCAAGCGTCACATTGCCAGCCGAAGCAACGCGACTGTCGAGTGCGCTATAGCCGGCAGTCGTGGCGACCAGCTTGCCCGTCGCCGCCAATGTGACCCCGCCATTGCCAAATAGCGCAATGTTGCCGCCATCGACGCGCGCCGCATTGTAGCGCGGATCAGAGGGGTTCAGCGCGGTCACGTCGTCACCCGAGGTGTTGATCTCGCCCGCAATCGTTATCAGTCCTTGGCCAATCGCCGTATCATCGGCGGTGAGCAGCACGCTGCGCGCGCGAAGCTTTTGACCGGCGTTCATCGTCAAGTTGCCGGTGCCGGTCCGGATGGCGAGATCGCCACCGAACGCTGCGCCGCTTTGTTCGACGAACGCGGCGAAGTCGAACAACGCCGACCCATTGGTTATTCTGGTCGCGTCAACCGTTAGCGACGAGGTGCGCGTGATTCCGGTCGCAAGGCCGGGATTGAGTGCGGCGGCAAGGTTCACCGTTCCGCGCGTCGCGATCAGGTTCAACACGCCCGCTTCGCCGGTGCCATTGTCAACGATCAGGTTTGCCGTCGATGCCGCATCGATACTACCGGTCGTCGAGATGAGATTGACCGTTCCCGCGTTGGCAGAAATCGCAACCGGATCACCCGCGTCGCCGAAAGTCTTGGCATAGCCAGGCGTCGCGAGCGTCGTATTGCCGGTAAGTGCGATTGAACCGGTCGACCGGACGTCGATGATCCCCGAGGTCGCGCGGATGTAAACGCCGTCAATTGATGCACTGGCGACCGGTGCATCCTTCGAACCGATCGCGATTTTGGCGCCGGGCGATTCCTGTCCAGCGGGCAGTGCAATCGCAACGAGGGGAGCCGTCATCGAAAACGCTGCATCGGTGAGAAACTGGTAATCGGGACGCACGTACCCGTTGCGCAGATCGGATGTGGTCCGATCAATGATGAACGGTGTGTTCAATGCCAGCGAGGCGGCCGGCGCCGTAACGTTAAACAGGCCTGCGCCTTCGACGAACATGCCGTTGCTGGCGTTCAGCGTAACCGACTTGTCAAAACCGTAAGTGCGGAATGCTCCGGATCCAAAGGCAATGCTGTTCGCGTTAATGACCAAGCTGTTGCCGGCTCTGCCGCAGGCCAGCACGCCGCCTCCAGTGCAGTCAGCGAGTGCGTTGCTGCTGTTGCCTATCGTCACGTTCTTCGCGTCGATCGTCAGCGTAGACGGCCTGGTCGCCGCCGCACCAGTCAGCGCAACGAGGGATAGCCCCGGCGTGTCGAGGCGAAGGTCGTTGAAAACATGCGGCGTTGCTGCGCTGAAGCGCAGCGTGTCGCGCGATCGCAGCGTGAGGCTGGCCGCTTTGGCAAGCGTCGCTTCGACGCCGGCTTCGATAAAATTATTGCCGAATTGCAACGCGTCACTGCTGAGGGCAATATTTGTGGCGTTCAGCACCGCCAGTTCGTCGATCCTGAACGTCCGGCTGGCATCGAGTGTCAGCGCACCGCCGTTGATCGTGGCAGCGCCTATCGTCAGAAGGCTCGGCCGTAATGTGTTGCGGAGCGCAAAATCACCTTGCCGCTGAACCAGCCGTTCGGTCCCGCCTGCAACGCGCAGCACCGAGCCGATGCCGCTCAAGTCGAACAAATTGCTCGGCGACGGCGTGTCATCGGATTCGATAATATAGTCACCTGTCCGTGCATCGCCGGTGCTGCCGGTCGCTGTCAGGACAGCACCGTCGCGCATGGTCAAGCTCGAGCCTTGTCCAGCGACCGCAAAGATCAGTTCAGGCACGGTGAAATTGACCGTTCCGTCGATATTGATCGTGTCGGCCAGCACACCGAGTGTGGTCGTGCCGTCCTCGTTGTCGGTGCGTTGACCGCCAATGAAAAGACTGCTGGCGTTGAGATTCGCGAGCGTTGCCGTTGTCAGTGTGAGAGCGCCGGGATCCGCCACCCCGCCTGTTGCCCCGGTGATGTTGATGTTCTTGCCACCGATGTCGAATTGCGCGCCGCGGCCACCAGTTGCCGCGCCGGTTTGGAACAGCCCGGCGATCTTCAATTCAGTCAGCGGGCTGAGAATCGTCCGCGCGGCATCGACTGGCAAGCGCGGCACGACCCTGTTCTGCTTTGCGGCAAGGGCAACGAACTGCGCGGTGCCGAGCGTCGTTTCAATCCGCGACGAGCGCCGGAACGTTTCGTTGCTTTGTAGCGTGAACGAGCGTCGCTGCGATTCAGCAAGGTCGAGTCCCGCTGTCGAATAGGTACCGCCAACGATCACGCTGCCATCGCGGAGCGTTGTTGCGGTGCCAGGTATCGGCGGAATTGCCCCGACATTTTCAACGACGCGCAATGCGCCGAGCTCGGGGATTAGCGCGTAGTGCGCGGGAAGCAGGATGTATTCACCCGCCGCCAGACCGGGACTTGCATCGATCGTAATCGCGCGGCCGGCGGCATCGCCATAGAGATCGCGTCCGTCCGCGCCCTGATAATCTGCCGAATAGACGGGATCGAACTTGGCGATCTTGTCGGCCTGATCCCTCGGCAGGATCGCATAGACTTGACGCTTGTCGGCATATTGGAAACCGGCATTGCCGCTGAAACTATCAGGATTGAACCGGTCGAGCACATCGCGCGACCCACCGGTGCCGGAAACGAACTCATAAGCGAATATTTCGCCGCCGCCACGACCATCGACCGTTGCGCCAGCCGCAACATTGATCGTGCCGCCGCTCAATTCGAGTTGACCAACCGGGGGCGCAGTCAAGTCACCAGAAACGCCAGGCGAAAACAGATAGGACGTCAAGTCTGTCGTCACGCCATAGGGGACAGTTTTGCCCGCGCCGGAAACCGACGTAACGCTGCCCGGAAGGAAATCGAGCGATTGCGTCGCCGGTGCCGCCGCATCGCTGAAATTCGACCCGAGAATGATCTTGCCAAGCGGTGCGCGAAGCGTGCCGCCCTGAACGATCTTCGCGGCGCGAACCGTAACGGCCGAGCCCGCCGAATACGCATCCGACGCCACAGCACCGGGTTCGGCGAGGAACGTGATCAGACCATCGGCCGCCGAGGACGTGATGGCGAACGGCGTCGAAAAATTCCGGCGGCTAATCACCCCGTTCGAGTCGCTTTCCAATACGGGAAGCTCGTAATCGGCTTGTGCATTGCCCGATCCAGTCGTGGCATAAATTTGGCCTGCCGAGAATGTCATATCACCATTGGCGCTGACGCTTCCAACCAGGCCAGGCGCTGCATTGCCGTTCGAGCCGGGTTGATTTCCGATCAGGCGGATGTCGCCCTTTGACCGGAAGGTAACACTGCTCCGTGGCGCGCTGGGCAACGCGCTAGCGACTGGCATCGAGAAACTCGTCTTATCGACGAGGTCGAGGTTCCTCGAAGCATTGAACGCAAGCGTGCCGACTCCAGTACCCAGAACCGTCGTTCTGGCGATCGAATTAATCAGATCGTTTGTGCGCGCCAGCCGAATGAACGGCGCGTTGACGGTGAACGAAGCCCCCGCAGCAGCAACGATCGCTGGACTGCTCGTCTGCACATCGAACAATTTGCCCAGCGTCAAATTGACTGCGCCGCCGATGCCGTCGACAGTGAAGCCGTTATACGCAACCAGCGTATCGAACCCGGCTCCGCTCGTGCCGATCTGGCTCGCGAACAGGACATTGTCGGCACGCACGCCCGTGTCGATCTGGC
>JBGSMP010000141.1:0-7175 GCA_041740105.1 Sphingomonadaceae bacterium | reverse complement strand
CCGCCTGGTCGCCCACGCTGGGCCTCGAACCGGCGGGCCTGTCGGGTTACGGCGCGGATTTCGGTATCGCTGGTTTGCGGCAATATGGCCGTCTGAAAATGGTCAACTTCGCGACGACCTGAGCGTGAAGCAACTTTACGGGGAAGTTCGGGCAATGCTGCCATGACTGGCGGCCTGGCCGAAGTTGCTGCGCGTGCCGACATGCGCGGCAAGCGCTTTGGCCATATAGCTGGCGTCGTGCGCGGCAGCCGCTTCCGCCGCATCAGGATCGCCCGCCGCAATCGCTTCGATCAGTTCGCCGTGCGGATCTGTCTGGTCGTCGTCTGCAGGGCGCAGATGCTCGATCGTCAAGCCCATTAGAATCTGGCCGCGATCCAGCAGTTGTCGCAGCCACTCAAGATAATAGGCATTGCCAGCGATTTCAGCCACAGCGAGGTGAAAGCTGCGGTTGGCCTCGATGAAGTCAACGACATGGTCGGTCACGGCGGTCGCCGCATGGTTGGCCTTAAGACGGGCGACATCGGCAGGCGTGGCGCGCACCGCCGCTTGCCGCGCGACCACGCGATAGACGAGTTCCTGAGCATCCAGGAATGCTGCGACATCGGTGAAATCGAAGCTTGAGACGATTGTCGTCCGGTTTGCCAGCGTTGCGACCAGCTTCTCCGCCGCGAGCCGGATGAGCGCCTCCCGCACCGGAGCGCGAGAGATACCAAGGCTGGCGGCAAGCGCGCGTTCGTCAAGCACGGATCCCGGCGCAAGCTCAATGGTCAATATCCGAGCCCGGATCGCGGCATAGGCCGACTGGGCCATGGTTGCAGCCGGTTCCTGTATCACGCGCAGCAGCGACTGGGGCGTTTGAGCGTCGGCGTCTGATAGGGCCACAAGGTCACCTTCTTTATCGGGAGCGCCTTCGGTGTTAAACTAGCAGACTGCATTTCGCCACCGGGGACTGATCTGCCTGTGTCTGACTGTCGCCATACCATTCTGAAACGCATGGTACGCCCGGATGGCGCGTTGCCGCTTTGTCTGTGGCGACATTTTGAGGAACATCAACGCTGCGGGCCGCCCATGGTTGCAGCGCACCTCGATTTCTACAACGAAGTGAAGCCGGACCTTCTCAAAATCATGAGCGATATCGTGTGGCCGATCGCCGGCCTTGACCGGATCGCATGCAGTGCCGATTGGGCCCGACTGCGACCGACCCCTGCCAACCATCCCGTGTTCGATCAATGGCTGGCCGATGTTTCAGCGGTCGTGGCGCGCCTTGAAGGCGCGGTGCCGACGGTTCTGACGATGTTCAATCCCTTTTGCATCGCCAATGATCATCGCGGCGACATCGCGTTGCCGCCCGATTTGCCGTGCAAACGGATCATGGCGGATCTGGCCCATGACCGCCGTGCGACTCTGCACGCATTTGTCATGATTAGCGAAACGCTGCTGGGGCTGATGCCCAGGCTCAAGGCCACTGGCGTCGACGGCATTTTCTTCGCCAGCATCGGCGGCGAGCGTGCGCGCTTCAGCCGCGATGGGTTTGATCGCACCATCGCGTCCTTTGATTCGGCGCTGCTGCGAGCAGCGCAATCAGCAATAGGCTTTACCATTCTTCATGTTTGCGGGACATCGGTTGATCTTGAACGCTATGCCGGCATGCCGTTCGATATCGCAAACTGGGATCATGCCGCCGACAATCCTGCAATGCTTGCGGGCGCGCAGATTCTGCAAAGGGACGTCATGGGCGGCGTCGATCCGGCCGGCATGCTGGCGCAAGGGAAGATTGATAGCGCGTTAGAGGATTTCTATCATGCGACATCGCACGGCGTCGTAATTGGTGCACCGGGCTGTGCGATCGCATCGCGTGCGCCAGAGGCCGCCCTTGCAGAATTTGTTGTTAGGCACAGGCGATATGGACCTCACCAGGTCAAACATTCGTCGATGAAATAGAGTTTTCCCGAAAAGGTCAGGATCGTTGCAATTTGGCAAACGCGGTCGTTCCGTGACCGCCGGTTGCCTCTTGCTCGATAACGTGCGCGCCGGTGCAAACAATCTGCCTTGGCACCGTCCGGCAGGTGCTCGTCGCGTATCGTTATCCTGTCAACGTAGCTATAACGGCAATCTCGACACGAAAGGTATCGGCCGCCAACGCTGCGCCGACAGTGGCGCGTGCAGGAGTTGCACCGGGTATTACCCATCGGTCCCAGACGCTGTTGAACTCGGCAAAATCGGCCATGTCAGCCAGCCAGATCGACGCGCTGACAAGATTGGCTTTGCTCGTTCCGGCGTCGCCAAGCAGCGCATCGATCTGGGCAAGGATCGAGTTGGTCTGCGCTGTGACGCCGTTGCCGGCGGCGACCTGGCCAGCCGTGAACAGCAGACCCCCCGCTGCGACAGCCTGGCTCATGCGCGGACCGGCTTGATATCGTACGATCGACATTGGTTAGACCCTCTGAACTGCCAAGTCTGGCTGACACTGCAATGATGGAGTCGATACCCCTTCGAGTGGCCATACATGATGCCCATCCGGCGCGAAATTGCGCTGAAGAAGACAGAGCATATCACTGATGTTTGCATTTTCGCAATCGACCTTGCGAAGCTCAATGTAAAATTTGCGCCGCAGCACAAGAAGGGGAAGTTCTGCGCGAGCGGCCGCCATCAATCGTTGCGATGAAGGTCCGAGTACCAAGCCTGCTCGTTCGCGGTTCAACACATCAGTCTTTCGCCGGCCAAACCCGGGCTAAGCCAGTGCCTCCAACCCCTTGCGCTGGATAATCGACAGCAGCCTAAGCGCGGGGCCACCAGGTCGTTTCTTGCCGCGCTCCCAGTCGGAAACAAGGTTCTTTGACACATTGAGATAGCGCGCAAAGACCGGCTGCGAGACGTGCTGCGCCTCGCGAATGGCCTTGATCTTTTCGGCCTTTAGCGGTGTCGCGGGGGCAAGACATGCCTCGTCGAACTCACGCAAAGTCTGCTTGCCGATGGCCCCGGCTCCATGAAGCCCTTGCATCATCTCGTGGACGGCGGCCAGCGCCTCGCTCTTATAGGTCTTCGGCATCGTCACTCACCTCGAACAATCTTCCTTCGCGCGGCTCGGTATCGACCTGCGCCTGTGTCAGCGCGAGCACGATCCTGGCGGCCTGTTTGTAGGTCCGCAACTCGACCGCGTTGAGGTTGGCTTTGCTGCTCTTGGCGAACCTAAAGGCGAACACGGCCCGTTCCTCGTGGCGGAAGAAAACCAGCGTACGATAGCCGCCGGACTTGCCCCCCACGCTCGCGCGCAACACGCTGCTTGATCAGGCCTCCGCCGAGATCGGCATCAACTAAGCCGCTACTGGCCTGATCAACTGCAGCGACAAGTGCCGCATCGCTGATCGCTTAACGGCTCGCGAATTTCGCGAACCAGCGGCTCCTGTAGATGCGGATTCGCGGCTGACCGGTCATGGCTCGGCATCTTCGTATCGTACATAGTGTTACTGCTCAACGGACGATCCTCGCCCATCATATCGGCAATGAGGCTTCCGATCCGTCCCGCCGCATCGAGCACGGGTCCATCGTCGAGATGGGCATAGCCTGATGTCGTCTGCAACTTGGCATGGCCCAGACGCTTGCCGATCATCGGCAGGGTTTCGTAGCGAGCGGCGGCGTGGCTGGCAAAGCTGTGCCGCAGATCGTGCAACCTGCCGCCCTTCACCTCGCTCCATGTGAGATTGACGATCTCCGACAGGCGGCAACCCGCCAGCAGTAGCAGATAGATGATGGCGCTATGAAGCGGCTGGGTTCGGGTCTTCTGGCTAACCACCTCGCCCAGTCTGGCAATCTCCTGATTGGACAGGAACCGCTCGCACTTTCGGCGTTTATTGGTCCGGATATAAACGCAAGGGGTGCTTCCCTCGTGTCTCCGCGCGCATTTCAGGAGGTCTGCCGAGGGTTACTCGCCTTTGCTTGCAGCGCTGGCGGAACTGGACGAACCAGCACTTCGCAACGCCGGCAAAGACCCGCAAGCCGAACTCCGGAAGCTCGGTATCCCACCAGAAGAACTCCTGCCCGACAACCTAGCGCCGGGCGATGTTCCCATTGAGCCTGACCTTCTCGCTTCTACTCTTGCCCCCACGCCACCGAGTCGATCCGGCGTTCCTGACCGCCTTTGACGTTACCACATGCCCATTCGTTGACATCGATCTTGCTCCTTCAAAAAAGGAACAAATTCACGCTATCCCAATGGTTTATTTCCAATGCTGCGACGCTGTCGCGTAACGGGAACTTCAAACGCAGACCATTTCACCGGTGACTGCGCACACCACCAGCGGCCTCAAAAGCTCATTTCTTCGTAAACACGCGAAAGGTCACCACCCCATTCGCCGTGGTAACGGTCCAATAGGCGCTGCGCGGGGACTTTGCCGCTGGCGACGATCTCGTGGAGCGGGTTGAGGAAGCTCTGCTCGCTGTCGCCGACACCGTTCAGGCGCGCGCGCGATTTGAGGCCCGCATCGGCGATCGTCAGAACCTGGCGCGCGACATCATGCAAAGTGCCACCGCATGGCGAGGCGGCGTCGAGCGCTTTGGTCGGCACTTCGTCGCGTAAAGTCTGCTGTGCCTCGATCGACCAGTTTTTGACAAGATCCCACGCAGCATCGAGCGCGGCTTGGTCATAAAGAATGCCGACCCAGAACGCGGGCAGCGCACAGATCGTGCTCCACGGGCCGCCATCCGCCCCGCGCATTTCGAGGAAACTCTTGAGGCGGACTTCGGGAAATGCGGTCGACAGATGGTCGTTCCAGTCGCTCACCGTCGGCTTTTCGCCGGGTAGCACAGACAATTTGCCATCGATAAAGTCACGGAAGCTCAAGCCCGCGGCGTCGATATAACCGCCATTGCGGAACGCGAAATACATCGGCACGTCGAGCATGTAGTCGGCGTAGCGCTCATAGCCGAACCCGTCGTCGAAGACGAACGGCAGCATCCCTGTGCGCTGCGGATCGGTATCGGTCCAGATATGGCTGCGATAGCTGAGGTAGCCGTTGGGCTTGCCTTCGAGGAACGGCGAATTGGCAAACAGTGCCGTCGCCAGCGGCTGAAGCGCCAGCGACACGCGGAATTTCTTGACCATGTCGGCTTCGGATGAATAGTCGAGATTGGTCTGGATCGTGCAGGTGCGCAGCATCATGTCGAGGCCCATACTGCCGACACGCGGCATGTGGTTCAGCATGATCCTGTAGCGCCCCTTGGGCATGATCGGCAGTTCGGCGCGGGTTTTGTCGGGCCACAAACCGAGCCCGAGAAAGCCAAGACCCAGCGCGTCGCCGACGTCCTTGACCTGTTTCAGATGTCTTCCGGTTTCTGCGCACGTCTGGTGCAGGTTTTCAAGCGGCGCGCCCGACAGCTCGAACTGTCCTGCGGGTTCGAGGCTGACGCTGCCGTCGGGCCCCGAAAGCGCAATAATCGTTTCGCCTTCGTAAACCGGCTCCCAGCCAAACTTCGTCAGGCCGTTGAGCAGATCAAGGATGCCGCCGGCCTCATGATAGGACGGCGCGCCGTGACCGGCCATGCGGTAAACGAATTTCTCGTGCTCGGTGCCGATGCGCCACGCGTCTTTGGGCTTTTCGCCTTTGGCAAAAACGCCGATCAGGTCAGCCTTGCTTACGATGACTGGGTCATCTTTCGCGGTGTCGGTGCGCGTGCTCATATGTCGCGCCCTAGACCCGCGCTGCAGCGCAATCCAGTGGCAAAGTGCAACCAAGACCGCTCGATTTTTACTTGATCGAAACCATGTTGAGTGCATTTGCGGGGGCATGAGATTTGTGCACCTGGCAAGCGGCATCGGGCTGGCAGCAGCGTCGTGCGGATCGGCGGTGGCGGCCTGTCCGGCAGCCAACCAATACAGCTTTCTGTTCAACAGCCAGGCCGCCGCCACGCTCGATTACAGTCAAAGCTACACCTACACCGCGACCAACGCGCTGGCGCAAAACCTCAATTTTTCCGTTGCCTTCCTGACGAACGGATTAAACTCGAGCATCATCGCTGGTGCCCAGATGCCAGCGATCAGCACGCTGATCAACAATGATGCCGCGAGCCGCTTTCTGGTTATCGGCGGCATTTTTGCCGGGCGCACGCCCGATGTTGCGGCGAATACCCGCGTCGTTGTAACGACGTTTACATTTCCGGTGCCCGTTCGCGATGTTACCCTCACAACAAGCGACGTCGATTTCACGGCAAATCAGTTTCGCGACTGGTATATGGCGGTGGGTCGTAATGGCGCGAGCAGCTATGTGCCGACACTGGTCACGCCGTTCGGGCAAGCCAACAACACCGGACCCTTCACAAACGCATCGTCATCGCTGACGCTTGGTCCCGTTGCAACGCCGCTCGCGGTAACCGCAGCGCAGGGCGTGGGCACGAGCGGCAGCGCAAACAATGCCAATACCGGTGACATCACGCTAAGCTTTGCCCAGCCGGTCACGTCTGTCGAAGTGCGATACGGCAATTATCCGTTGCAATCGGGCGAAACAGCGACCGGTCAGCAGGGTATTGGTATCCGCGGCGTCAGCTTCTGCCCGATGCCCGTCGTATCGCTCGCAAAAGCGTCTGCGCCAGTCGCAACCACGGGCGACAACCGGTTCAACATTCCGGGTGCGGATGTCGATTACACGATTACGGTCACGAACAGTGGCGGCAGTCCGGTCGATCTTGATACGACCTCGGTCAGCGACCCGTTGCCTGCCGACGTGACGTTCTTCAACGGCGACATCGATATCATCACGCCGGGCACGCAGAATTTCGTTTTTACGCCGGGCACGAGCGGGCTGACGCTGGGCGCAGGCAATATCACTTATTTCAACAGCGCTAATGCGCCGATCACACCGGTCGCAGGTTATGATCCGGCGGTGCGGTCGGTCCGCTGGATCCCTCAAGGGACGATGGCCGAAAATTCGACCGCAACGATCCGCTTCCGCACGCGGATCAACTAAGCGCCATCCACACGGCAACCGCTGCCACCGCTGCTGTATCCGCGCGTAGAATGCGGTCGCCAAGCGAAATCGGAACGGCGCGAGGTGTCGCGGCGATCATCGCACGCTCGGCGTCGTCGAACCCGCCTTCGGGCCCGATCAGGATTGCGGCGGGGCCGGGGTTTGCCGCGACTGCAGCAGCGAAATGCTGCCCGCCGGCTTCGTCAGCAAAGAACA
>JBGSMP010000131.1:0-3960 GCA_041740105.1 Sphingomonadaceae bacterium | reverse complement strand
ATCGAAAGCGGCGCGCGGGTGCTATTGGGTCTCACGCGTCAGGCCGACGTTGCGATTGCGCAGGCGCGGGCAAAGGCCGCCGGCGCTGACGACCGGCTGACGATCGTCCGGTTCAACCGCAATGAGCCTGCGGCGATGGAGGCGGCGCTCGACGCTTATACCAAGGATAACATGGCGATATCGGCGGCGCTGTTCATGCCAGTCCTCGGGCCGGGCGAACGGGTCGGTCAGCTCGTCGATGCCGGCGACGAGGATGTCGATCGTTTTATGGACGCCGAATTGACCGGAAACATCGCGCTTGCCCGCACGCTCAGCCGATACTGGAAGCGCAACGACACGCTGTTGCAAGAACCACGTTTCGTTTTCGTCTCGAACCCGAGCGACGGCAAAGGCGATGTCTATGCGCAGATGCTGCGCGCGGCGACCGAGCAGCTGATCCGCATCTGGCGCGATGAGTCCGAAATCGATGTCGGCCATGGTCGGCGGCGACAGGCCGAATGGGGAAATCAGATCGTTCGCTTCGGGAATACCGAGGTAGAGAACACCCGCTTCGTAGCCGGGCATGCCGCGCGCATCATGCTGAAAGAGAGCAAGATCCGCGAAGTGACGCTTTATGTCCCCGACAATATCGGCGAAGCGACAGGATCGCGCAAAGCCATGCCGGGGTTCAGCGAAAACATCACCGGGCTGCATCTGGGGAAGGTCGCGCTGATCACCGGCGGGTCAGCGGGGATCGGCGGGCAGGTTGCACGATTGCTCGCGCTGGCGGGCGCAAAAGTGATGATGGTTGCAAGGCGTGATAGCGAGCTTGCTGTCGCGCGCGCGCGCATTGTCAGCGAACTCGAAGATATCGGTTTTGCAGGCGTGGAACGGCGGGTCCAGACACTTGCCAACGTCGACGTCAGCAATTTCGAGTCGCTGAAAGGCGCTGTCGATGCCACACTGAAAGCCTTCGGCCGGATCGATTACCTTATCAACAATGCCGGCGTTGCTGGCGCCGAGGATATGGTCGTCGACATGAGCGTCGACGCTTGGAATTACACGCTCGACGCCAATCTGATCTCCAACTATTTCCTGATGCATCACGTCGTGCCTTTGATGAAAGAGCAAGGATCGGGCTATATCCTCAATGTCTCGTCCTATTTCGGCGGCGAGAAATATCTGGCGGTCGCCTATCCCAATCGCGCCGATTATGCGGTGTCGAAATCGGGCCAGCGCGCGATGGTCGAATCGATGGCGCGCTATCTGGGCCCCGAAGTGCAATTCAATGCCATCGCGCCGGGACCGGTCGACGGTGACCGTCTGGCTGGGACAGGCGGCAAAGCCGGCTTGTTCGAACGACGCGGCAAGCTCATCCTCGAAAACAAGCGGTTGAACGCGGTCCATGCCGCCGCGGTCAAGTCGCTGCGGCGCGGCATCCGTGTCGAAGCGCTGCTGACCCGGCTTGCACGCAACGATACGGTCCGCATGTCGCATGACACGAATAACCCGCGCGAAATTCGCGATCTGGCGCTGTCCTGCGCGCGTGAAGGTGACGGCATCTGCAGCTGGGACCAATATCTGCTGACCGCGCCGATCGCAGCCGCGCTTGTGTCGCGCTTGCGGCAGGGTGGCTATTTTCTCGACGCGCCCGGCTGGGCCGACCGGCCCGACACGGCCGAAGCCAATGGCGGCTGGCTGCTGCGCAAGCCGCCCGAGGATGCGCCGTTTCTGCCGGCAGACAGGATCGCCGCCGAAGCCGAAAAAGTCGGGAGCGGTGTGCTGTCGAAACTTTACCTCGGCAAGATGCCGACCGAAGCCGACGTCGCACAAGCGACCGTGTTTTTCCTCGCCGACCGGGCAGCGTCAGGGGAGACGTTCATGCCGTCGGGTGGGCTCTCGGTCGAACGATCGACGACCGAGCGCGAATTGTTCGGCAGCCCCAAGCAGGAACGGCTCGATCAGATGCGCGGTAAAACCGTGTGGATCATCGGCGAACATCTGGTTGATTACATTGCCGAAACCGCGCGGGCGTTCATCGATCAATGTCATGTCGCGCGTGTCGTCCTGATTACTCAAACCGCCGAGGGTTTCGATGCACTGAAAGCGGCGTTAAACGATGTTCCGACTGCGATGCTGGAATCGATCGTCGTCGGCGAGTCGATCGATACGGCGATGGATAAAGCGCTCGGTGAATGGGGCCGCCCGACGACGATCCTGTCGACGCCGTTCGAGGCGCTGCCAGACAAATTGTTTGGCCTCGATGATCCGCTCGGTCCCGAAGCGTTCCGCCTGATGATTGCCAACAATCTGACCAATCACTTCCGTGTGGCGCGCAAGGCGTCGCTTTATGACGAGTGCCAGTTGGTCCTTGCCTCCCCCGATGTGCCGATGGGTGACAAGAGTCCGGCCTTTGCGCTCGCCAATTTTATCAAGACGACCTTGCATGCGTTTACGGCGACCCTCGCCGTCGAGAACGAGCGGCTGGTGCATGACGTGCCCGTCAACCAGATCAATCTCACGCGGCGTGTCCAGTCCGAAGAACCGCGCGATCTCGACGAGCATCTGGAAGAGGTCAAACGCTTTGCCCGCGCTGTGCTGCTGCTCGGCGCGCCGCTCCCCGATGCCGAAGATTCGCGCTATCGTGCGCGCATCTATCGCGGCATGTCGATGACCGTCTGATGCAATCTTTATCGTTCGAAAAGCCGATCGAAGCGTTGACGGCGAAGGCATCGGCGTTGCGCGCGGCGGGCGAAAACGAAGCCGAAGCCGCGATGCTCGACGAGCGCGCCAAACGTCAGCTGGTCGACGTTTATGCGCGGCTGACGCCGTGGCAGCGCACACAGGTCGCGCGACATCCCGACCGTCCGCATTTCCGCCATTTTGTCCAGGGCATGTTCGAAGACTTCATGCCGCTTGCGGGCGATCGTGCGTTCGGGGACGACAAAGCAATCATCGGTGGTCTCGCTCGCCTCGACGGACGATCCGTGGTCGTCATCGGGCATGCCAAAGGTGAAGATACCGCAACACGCCTTTATCACAACTTCGGCATGGCCCGGCCGGAAGGGTATCGCAAAGCCATCCGATTGATGGACCTTGCCGACCGGTTTGCTTTACCGGTCATCACGCTGATCGATACGTCGGGCGCCTTTCCGGGTATCGATGCCGAAGCGCGCGGGCAAGCCGAAGCGATCGCAAGGAGCACCGAGAAATGTCTCTCGCTCGGTGTGCCGATGATTGCCGTCATCGTCGGTGAAGGGGGGTCGGGCGGCGCGGTCGCGATTGCGGCAGCCAACCGCGTCCTGATGTTCGAACATGCCGTCTACTCGGTGATTTCGCCCGAAGGTTGCGCATCGATATTGTGGCGCGGCGCAGACCGTGCGCCCGATGCCGCCGATGCCATGAAAATCACTGCAGCCGACTTGCTGCGTCTCGGCGTCATTCACCGGATCGTCTACGAACCCGAAGGCGGCGCGCACCGTGACCACGCCGGCGCCATGAAGCGTCTGGCGCTCGCCCTTCGCGCCGAGATCGACAGTTTGGCGACGCAAACGCCTGACGAGCTGAAAGCCGATCGGCGGCGGTTCTTTCTCAATCTCGGGCAGGTGCCCGACGGTTCTTGACGGTAACAACGCTTGAAGACTGCCGATGTCCCCCGACAGCTGTATGAACGCGTCGGTTGTGTGCATTTCGTCGGTCAAACGCCCTGCCTCCGCGAACAGTGCGGCCGTCAAGCTGGTCTTCTCGTCCCTACGGCTGCAAAAATGCAGCACTTGACTGCACGCAGAGTGGTTGCGTGGCGTAACCAATTTCCGCATTGGGACATCGTCACCTTTGGAGGATAACGCCCATGCGACAGATCGATCATTTCATATCGGGCGACGCTGGCACATCCCCGCGCAAAGGCGATGTTTTCGACCCGAACAGCGGTTCAATTCAGGCGCAGGTCGCGTTCGGCGATTCGGCGGTGTTGCAGCGGGC
>JBGSMP010000092.1:0-8257 GCA_041740105.1 Sphingomonadaceae bacterium | reverse complement strand
CGGCTATCGCGCCTCGTCCCACGTGCGCAAGTCGCGGGGGCAGCCTTCGTGCAGACGCGAATGCTCAATCCCAAACGCGAGCACGAGGCGCTCGACGATCTGATCGGGCTGGCCGATACCGTGCTCGTCGATGCGCCGTGCTCGGGCACCGGAACTTGGCGGCGAAACCCTGAACTTCGTTGGCGGCTGACACACGCACGCCTCGATGCGGTGATTGCGCTTCAAGCCAGTCTGATCGAGCTCGCCGCGACGCTGGTCAAGCCCGGCGGTGCGCTGGTCTATGCGGTGTGCTCGCTGATCGGTGAAGAAGGACAGGCGCAAATCGATGCCTTCTTGCGCCATCACAGCGGCTGGACACTCGACAGCGCGCGGACGTTGACGCCGTCGCGCGACCAGACCGATGGTTTTTTCGTCGCGCGTCTTATCCGGGCGTGCTAGCCATCCGGTTCGAATGTTCATGGAGACTCTGATGCGCCTGACGCCCCCTGCAATCGCGATTGCCGTTTTGCTTGCGACGGTGTCCAGCGTCAGCCACGGACAGCGTCCCGATAGCCAGATCGACCCGCGTTCGTTGACGCTCATGCGGCTGGGGCAATCCGAAGCCGCTGCCGGTCGTTTCGATCCTGCAACGGACGCCCTTGAAAGTGCCCTTGCGGTCGATCCGCGCAACCGGGCTGCCTTTCTGGCGCTTGCCGATGTCGCCCGGAAACAGGGATTGCCGGGCAAGGCGATCCGGCTTTATCGCGAGGCGCTGCTGATCGAACCCAATGATATCGTCGCACTTGCCGGACAAGGCGAAGCGCTGGTTGCCAAAGGGGCCGTCACCAAGGCCAGGGAAAATCTGGCAAAGGTGCGGACGCTGTGTCTTGCGGCCTGTCCCGAACAAGTGACACTCGCCGCGGCGATCGAGAAAAGTGCAGCCGGAACTGCCATGTCGGCGCAGACCGTGACGCCGCGTCCGGTCGCGACCGTCGGCAAAGTGAACTAGATCAGCCGCGCAATCTCTACAAAGTCGTCGACGGTCAGCGTCTCGGCGCGGCGTGATGGGTCGATGCCGAGCCCGTCGAGCGCCTCGATGGCGCCCGGCACGCCCTTGATGCTTTGGCGAAGCATCTTGCGCCGCTGACCAAATGCCGCTGCAGTCAACCGCTCGATTGCAGCACAACGCACGCCATCTGGTTGATTCCCGGGGGTAATATGGACAACAGCGGACATGACCTTGGGCGGTGGTGTGAATGCCGAACGGTGAACTTTCATCGCAATCACCGCGCTGCTGCGCCACTGACACAGGACGCCAAGACGTCCGAACGCTGACGTATCGGGCTTGGCCACAATACGTTCGGCCACTTCCTGCTGAAACATCAGCGTGAGCGATGCCCAGCGCGGCGGCCATGCCTCGCCGGTCAGCCAGTTCACCAGCAGCGCCGTACCGATATTGTAGGGAAGATTTGCCACGATGTGCCCGCCGGGCTCGATCACGTCGGGCAGGGCGACGGCCAGCGCATCGCCATCGATAATCCGGAGCTGATGGGGATGGGCTTCGGCAAGTTCGCCAAGCGCCGGAAGGCAGCGCCGATCCCGCTCCACGACTGTAACGGCCGCCCCTGCATCGATCAGCGCGCGGGTGAGGCCGCCGGGACCCGGACCGACTTCATAAACCGACTCGTCGTGCAAGTCCCCGGGGATAGCCGCGATCCGGTCCAGCAACTGGCTGTCCAAAAGAAAGTTCTGGCCAAGCGCTTTGCTCGCGGCAAGCCCGTGGCGCGCGATGACGTCGCGCAGGGGCGGACGGCCCAGACTCACGCTGCCTGTTGCGTGCAGGCCTGTTCTGCGCGGCACGTGGTCGCCTGTGCTGCCATCTTGATTGCCGCGATCATGGCACCGGCATTGGCAATGTCGCGGCCCGCAATGCCGAAGGCCGTGCCATGGTCGGGCGCAGTACGGACGATCGGCAGGCTGAGCGTCATGTTGACACCATCATCGAAATGGAGCGTTTTTAGCGGGATCAGTGCCTGATCGTGATAAAGACAGATTGCGACGTCATATTCAGAACGGGCTCGCGAATGGAACATGGCATCGGCCGCGATCGGGCCGATAACATCGATACCTTCCGCCCGCAGTATATCCATGGCAGGGATGATCAGGTCGATTTCTTCGCGACCCAGCGCACCGTTCTCGCCGGCATGAGGGTTGAAACCGGCAAAGGCGAGTCGAGGGTTTTCGATAGCAAAATTGCGTTGCAGGCCACGTGCCGTCGCGCGTGCCGTGGCCACGATCTTGTCGATCGTGAGCACACCCGGCACGTCGGCAAGTGGAAGATGCGTGGTGACAGGCACGACTTTCAGTGTCGGTCCGGCAAGCAGCATGACCGCATTTTCGCTGGCGATGCCGCATCGCTCGGCAATAAATTCGGTCTGTCCGGGATGCGAAAAGCCGATCGCGTAAAGCTGTGTTTTCGACACCGGCCCGGTTACAAGCGCACGCGCCGCCCCCGAACGTGCAATGCCAACGGCAAGCTCGAGCGAATCGAGCGAACAGCGCGCGCCGTCAAGATTGGGTTCTCCGGGCGTGATCGAACCAGCGTCTTCAAGCTGAAGCACGGGCAGTGCGCGCGCAAACACGTCGACCGATTGCCGCGGGTCGTCGATCGCTTCGACCGGCCCGAGCCAGACTGCCTGCACCGCGCGCATATCGCCCACAGCAAAAAAAGGTGACAGCCCGGCCCGTTCGCGTTCTACCCAGGCTTTCGCGATTATTTCGGGCCCGATGCCTGCCGGATCGCCCATCGCGACGACCAGCGGCGCATCGGGGGAGTACAAACTAGCGATACTCCACCACCGCGTCGCGCCGAAGGTCGCGCAGATAACGTTGCGCACGCTGGTTGACGCGCGTTTCTTCCATTTGCGCCATCAACTGATCGAAGGATGGACCGCCGACCGATTGTGCATCGTCGCGACCGCACAGAACAAGGACACGAACGCCTTCTTCTTGCGAACCAAAGGGGGGTGTTGCTTCACCGATCGATAATTTGAGCAGCATATCCTGAAGCGGCGCCGGCAGGTCGCGCACCCGGACCTGATCGTTGTCGATCACTTCGGCCTTTTGCAAGGCTGCGACTTCGGCGACCCGACCGCAACCGCCCATGTTTCGGGTCGCTTTAGAAAAGGCTTCCGCGCGTGCCGTGGCAGCAGCCGGCGGCAAACCGGCATCAAATTTGATCGACATCTGGCGCAGGTTGAGCACGGCATCGCGTGGATCTGTCGTCAGGACCTGACGGCTGTCGACGAGGTAAACGAGCGAAAAGCCACCAGGTACAGCGATCGGCCCGGCAATCTGACCGACAGAGATTTCCTGTGCAGCCAGTGCGAGTGCATCGGGCAACTGCGGCGCGCGCACCCAGCCAAGATCGCCGCCGACGGCTGCCGTCGAGGCTTCCGAAAACTGACGGGCGTAAGCCGCAAACGAGCCGCCTTGTTTTATCTGGTCGATGATCCTGCGCGCATTGGCGATCACTTCGGTCGAATTCTCCGGCGTGGCGGCAAGATAGATTTCACCGATGTGATACTCCTTTTGCCCCTTCGATGCTTCGAGGCGAGCCATGATCCCCTGCACTTCTTCGCCACTGACATTCACGAACGGTTCGACCTTGCGGCGCAACACGCGGCTCCACGCAAGCTCACCCTGGATCTGGCGCTTGATCGAACGATCCGACGAACCCTGTTCGCGCAAATAGGCTCCCATCGTTGAGGGTGTGCGCTTGAACCGCTCGGTAATGCGCGCATAGCTCGCGTTGATTTCGGCCGGCGTGATCGTGATCTCGTTTGCCTTGGCTTCCTGAATCTGCAGGGTTTCGTCAACGAGATTGCGCAAAACCTGCAGCCGCAGCCGCTCTGTTTCTTCGGGCGAAACCCGTCCGCCGTTGGCAAGCACGATCAGCGCAAGGCGATGATCGACGTCGGTGCCGGTTATGATATCGCCGTTCACGATTGCCGTCGCCTTGCGCAGATAAGGATCAACCTTGCCGAACGGCGTCAGCACCGTCGGCAGATTAAGGCCTGCGTTGTTCGGGACCGGTGTTTGTTCTGAAACAGTTTGGGCGAACCCACTTGCGGCAACCAGCGCCAGTGCGCCCGTCGCGGCAATGCCTTTCAATCGGATATTCACGCGTCGAAGAGTCCTTGAATTTAACCGTGCCGACTTTGTGCCTGTGCGATGGTGAACGCAGGCTTAGCGACCAAGGCCACGGAATACCAGCCTTAGCAAATAGGAGTTGCCGGCGCGGGCATCGCCGGTCGTGTCATAGTCGCGCCGCCATGTCAGGCCGATGTCGAGGCATTCGTCCGTATACGCAATGCCAAGCCTGTGGCGGATCGGCTCATAACCGTCGGCCGATGACGAGGGATCTTCGGCACGATCGGTCAGATCAACGACTGCCGACCCGAAAAGGGAAACGAATTTGGAGACCTGGATTCGACCACCAAGGCGAATTTCTTCACGGTCGCGCAAATCCTCAAGTTCGGGGCCGATATTTCGGTTGAGCCGGAGATAGCCGAGGGTCGCATAAGTCGACCGATCGCCGATCGTCGCATCGAATTCCTGGCGGCGTGGCGTCAGATTATCCTTGTCGAGCCGAAAGCGATAACTCGCGCTTACAATATCGCGGAAACGAACGGTGGTGCGCCCCACGAAATCCGAGACTTTGTTATTCAAGCCAGTACCGTTGGGCAGCAGGGTATTGATATTAGCCAGCCTGTAACTTTGGCCGATATTGGCTGTCACGGACCAGCCGGGGGCATCAAAGGCGTAGTCGAGCCCATAGGTCATCCGTGCCCCGTCCTCCCAGCGATCATAGCCCGGAAAACGGTTCAGCGCGAAAAGGTTGCTGTCTTCGAGATCGACGGCGCGGGCGTCTTCGTTGGGGATGTCGAGATTGCGGGCGCCCGGCGAAGCCACGATTTGAATCCGCGGCGTGATCCGCTGCGTGCCGCCAAAGGCCGAACCGATAAATGGCCAGCGCACTTCGCCCGCAATCGCCCCGATGGCGCGCGCCTGATATCCGCTTTTTCCGCGATAAAGCGCCGTCGTGGTCAGCAGATTTTCGTCACTGTGGTAAATATCGCCGCGGCCATATGCCGTCAGCATCACTTCCTGACCCAGTGTCGTCAGTTTGCGCAAATCCCATCGCGCGCCGGCGAAGGCCCGTTGCGTATCCTGACCAGCAGAGCGGCCCAACGCGAGCGTATTCAGCTGGAGATCGAAATTGCCACCGAGCAACGGATCGGCAAACCGACGCCGATAATCGACCTCGGGCAAGGCAACGGGTATCTGCCCCTGCGGGTCACCCGTTCGCAGCGTTTGTATCGACCAGCCCGTCAGCGAGAAATAGCTTTTGGCGTCGATCCGCTCGATCTTGAGAGTCGAGCGCAACCGGTCGTCTCGCGAAATGTCATAGCGCCGCAGGAATGTCCGGTCGGTCGCGCGGCGGATCGATCCGCTGATGCTCCACTGCGGGTCGAGCTGCAAACGGCCACTTGCATCGATATAGCCGCGAAAGGCCCGCTGCGACGCCGCCGTTGCGGTATCGGTGGGAATGCGCGAGCCATAGGTCGCAATGCCGCTGACTTGGTAAGCGCCATTCGTGGTCAGGGCGCGGTATTTTCCTTCGATGGCAGGCAGCGCGGCTGAATAGATGTGGGGCGTAACGGTCAAATCACGGTTCGATCCGATCCGCAAATAATAGGGAAGCTCGATCTCGAGTCCGTTGGTGCGGGTATATTGCACTGCGGGGATCAGGAAACCGCCGCGTCCGTCGGTCCCGAGCGGCTGCGACAAGGTCGGGATCACGAAGAGCGGCACCCCGAAAAGTTCGAGCCGCGCGTCTTTGAAGACGATCTCCTTGCGGATGGGATTATGGATGATTTTGACCGCCGAGATTTGCCAACTTGGCTTGCGTGGGCAGTTGTCGCTGTCGACGACCGGGCAGGGCGAATAGGCGGCATCGGTCAGGGTCGTGACTTCGTTCACCCGCCGACTGTTGCGCGCGCTGAGACGGGCGCCGTCCGCCAGCACGAGCAGCAAGTTTTCGACCACGCCGTCCTTCAATGTGTCTTCGAGGATGGCGACATCGCCATAGACCGTGTCGCCGTTGGCGCTGACAGCGGCGACATTGCCTTCGGCGCGGACCTGCCCGGTCCTGCGGTTCCAGATGATTTTGTCGGCGCGAACGCGATCAAGGTTGCGCACCATGCGAACGTCGCCCGACGCCGTGACGATATCGGCTTCATTTTCGTAACTGATCGTGTCGGCGGTAAAATCGATCTGGTCTGCGGCAATTTCTGCGACGCCGCTCTGCGCCAACGCGCCGTTTGGCCCGATCAGCGCGCCCGACACCGAAGCCAGCATGAATATTGCTTTGCGGACCACGCGGCTTCCTATCGTCGATCAACCTTACCCGATCGCTGCCCCCGATCACGATCCCGTGACCGCCTATCGCACAGCTGCGCGCACTTCAATGACCGCTTTTGCGCATTCCTTCAGCTCCAGCTAACAGCGGCTGCACCCGAGTCCCACTGGAAGTTTCTTGATGCACGTATCCCTGTTGCCCAATCGTCCTACAGATTTCAGCTCGCTGGCCCTGCTGGTCGGCAAAGATGCGCCATTGCCACAAGCTGATCTGCTTGGCGCGGCGGCAAAACTCGGTCGCTTCGAAGGCGATGCCGGAAGCCTTATCGAGCATGTCTACAGCGACGGCGAGAATGCGCGGCGATTGTTGCTGGCGGGGATCGGCAGTGGTTCGGTCGAGGATTACGAAAAGGCCGGTGCGGCGCTGACCGCGAAGCTGCTGACATCGGGCGCGACCGAGCTTTTGATCGATGCCGGCGGCGCGGACGCCGAGCGTGTTGCCCGCCTTGCCACCGGCGTTGTCCTGCGCGGGTGGCGGCATGACCGCTATCGCACCAAACTGACGGCCAAGCAGAAACCGACGCTGGAGCATATTTCAATTGTGACGACCGATCCCGGCGCCGCTGCGGCGTGGGATCGCGCGCAAGCAATTATTGCCGGTATTTCCCTGACGCGCGCACTGGTCAGCGAACCAGCTAACGTCATTTATCCGGAAAGTTTCGTCGAACGGGCGATGCATCTGGTCGATCTGGGTGTCGAGATCGAAGTGCTCAATGACGACGCGATGCGTGCGCTCGGTATGGGGTCATTACTTGGTGTGGGGCAGGGGTCGGCACGGCCCTCGCGCCTTCTCTGCATGCGTTGGGATGGCACGGGCGGCTCGACCAAGACGCCGGTCGTCTTCGTCGGCAAGGGCGTGACTTTCGACACCGGCGGCATATCGCTGAAGCCGCCTGCGGGCATGGAGGACATGAAATGGGACATGGGCGGCGCGGGCGCGGTGGTCGGCGCGATGAAAGCGCTGGCGGGCCGTAAAGCCCCAGCCCACGTCGTCGGCGTTTGCGCACTTGTCGAGAATATGCCCGACGGCAATGCGCAGCGGCCGGGCGACGTCGTCACGTCGATGTCGGGACAGACCATCGAAGTGATCAATACCGATGCGGAAGGTCGCCTCGTTCTGTGCGATGCGATGACGTGGGTGCAACGTAAATATGCGCCCAAAGTCATGGTCGATCTCGCCACCTTGACGGGCGCGATGATCGTTGCACTCGGCCATGAATATGGCGGCATGTTTTCGAACGATGACGGACTTGCGGCGCAACTGACGGCGGCCGCGGCTTCGGCAGGCGATCCGCTCTGGCGTTTGCCGCTCGGCGATGCCTACAACAAGCTGATCGATTCACCGATTGCCGATATGAAAAACGTCGGGCCGCGTGAGGCAGGATCGATCACGGCCGCGCAGTTCCTGCAGCGTTTTGTCGATGATGGCGTTAAATGGGCGCACCTCGACATTGCCGGCATGGTCTGGGCATCGAAGCCCGGTGCGGTGTGGGACAAGGGCGCGACGGGCTACGGCGTGCGGCTGCTCGACCGTTATGTGGCGGATAATCACGAGCAGTAGTTGCCAGCGTCCGCGCCGCTGAGTAAAGGCGCGGCAACCCAACCACATCAACTTCATGGAGTTACGACCGTCATGGCCGCGACACGCACCTTTTCGATCATCAAGCCCGACGCCACCCGCCGCAACCTGACCGGCGCGGTCACCAAAATGCTCGAAGAAGCCGGGCTGCGCGTGGTCGCTTCGAAGCGCATCCACATGACGCGCGATCAGGCCGAAGGTTTTTATGCGGTCCAC
>JBGSMP010000087.1:0-4236 GCA_041740105.1 Sphingomonadaceae bacterium | reverse complement strand
CACCGCCGGGCTGGACGATGGCGCTTTACACCATCGGCGCGGTTGTCGGCCTCGTGCTGGCAGGGCGCTACATGATCGGCCCGCTGCTGCGACTGATCGGCCGATTGGGCGAGCAGGAACTGTTCATCGTCGTCGGGCTGTTTACGGTCTTCGCAGCGGCGTCCGTCATGGAAATGCTCCATCTGTCGACCGCGCTTGGCGCCTTCATTGCCGGTGTCATGCTCGCGGACTCGCCCTATCGTCATGAGATCGAGGCCGATATCGAGCCGTTTCGGGCGATTTTGCTGGGCCTGTTTTTCATGGCGGTCGGCATGGTCGTTGATGTCAACGCGGTTCTCGCCAATCCGCTGTTCGTCATCGGCATGGCCGCGGCTTTGGTGATCGTGAAGACAACGCTGATCTTCGGGCTGGCAAAGCTTTTCGGTATGGAAACGCGACCGGCGCTCGGGCTTGGACTCCTGCTGAGCCAGGGCGGGGAATTCGGTTTCGTCCTCTTTTCGCAAGCGCAGGATGCGCTGTTGATCGAACCGAGTGCTGCAAGTCTGTTCGGCGCCGTCGTGACGCTGTCGATGGCGACGACGCCGTTCCTGCTCATGATCGCGCGACGCTTCGAACAGGCACCGGCAAAGGGCGCCAAGCCCGAGGGACCGGCGGCGGCCGAAAATTCGAGCGCGATCATCGTGGGCTATGGCCGCTTCGGGCAAACAGTTTCGCAAATGCTATTGGCGGACGGCGTGTCGGTGACCTTGATCGACGTGAAGCCGTCGCAGATCGAGCGAACCGCCGAATTCGGTGTAAAAGTCTATTATGGTGATGGCCGAAGGATTGATCTGCTGCGTACGGCAGGGGCCGATCAGGCTTCGCTAATCCTTTTCTGCACAGACGACCCAACGCTGGGGCCAAAAGAATTGCAACCGATCCTGACGACTTTCCCGCAGGCAGCGGTGCTCGTCCGTGCATTCGACCGGCGGCAGATGATCGCCCTTGCGCCGCTCGACCTGACCGCAAGCATCCGCGAAGTCTATGAATCAGCCATATTGATGGGCATCGAAGCGTTGAAAGCGCTTGCCATCAGCGGTCCGCGGATTGCCGAAATCGAAGGCGAATACCGGCGGCGCGACGTCGAGCGGCTTGAGGCGCAGGGCGTGAGCGGTGATTTGAAAGTGTTGCAGCATATGATGTTTCGCGGTGAACGGTTCGAGGCCAAGCGTGAAGCGTGACCCGCTCATAATAAGTGCAGCACTTTCGGCGGCAATCGCAATCATGGCGGGGGCGTTTGGGGCCCACGGCGCCGCCGAGGAAGCGGCAGACTGGCTCCGCACCGGTGCAGCCTACCAACTTCCGCATGCCGCCGCGGCAATTACGGTCACGCGCTTCGACCGGCATGTGTCATGGGTTCTTTTGGTTGGCGGCATTATTTTTGGGTTTAGCCTGTATGCGCTTGCCCTCGGCGCACCGCGCTGGTTCGGCGCAATTACGCCGGTCGGTGGCGCGACCATGATCGGTGGCTGGCTATGGCTGGCGTTTTCGCGGACCCGCTGAGCGGCATTTGTCCGAACAATAAGTTACATTGTCCCAGTCGCGCGCCCATTTCTTGCGCCAAGTGAACGGACGGACGCAAACGGGACATGTTTTTGTAGGCAGATTTCCCTTTTTGACGCCGTTTGGCATCAGCCGTCAGTGTCGAGAAAGGCAGCGACATCGGCAAGGTCCACGTTGCGCTCAAGATAGGTCTGCCCGATTCCGCGCGTCAGGAGAAAGGGAACGCTGCCGCCATCGCGCTTCTTGTCATGTGCCATATGGGCCGCAAGCGTCGCGCCGTCGGCATTGGTCGCCGGACGTGCGCCCGTAGGCAGTCCGACAGCGGCAAGATGGTCGCCAACGCGTCCTGCTTCTTTCGCTGAGCACAGGCCGCGGGCGACTGAGAAGCGAAACGCAATTGCCATGCCTGCTGCCACTGCTTCGCCGTGCAGCAAGCGATCGGAAAATCCCGTTTCGGCCTCGAGCGCGTGGCCGAACGTATGGCCGAGATTGAGCAGCGCACGCGCGCCGCTCGTCTCGCGCTCATCCGCCCCGACAATCCGTGCCTTTGCCGCAACGCTGGTTGCGATTGCAAACATCCGCGCAGCACTGTCGCCCGCAATCAAGGCCGTGCCATTGGCTTCGCACCATTCAAAAAATGCAGGATCGTCGATCAGGCCATATTTGACGACTTCGGCATAGCCCGCGCGCAATTCTCGCAGCGGCAGCGTGTCGAGTGTTGCCGGATCGATAAGCACGAGCGCAGGTTGGTAAAACGCGCCGATGAGATTTTTGCCCGCGCGCGTGTTGATCGCGGTCTTGCCACCGACCGATGAATCGACTTGTGCCAGCAACGTGGTCGGGACTTGGACGACGATGCAACCGCGCTTGATAATCGCCGCGGCAAATCCCGTAAGATCGCCGATCACCCCGCCACCGAGCGCAACGATTGCCTCGCCGCGTTCGATCTCGAATTCGAGCAGCCGGTCGCACAGCATCTCGAGCTGAGCCCAGTTTTTGGTGCCTTCACCCGGCGGCAGGATGATGGCTTCGGACGTCAAGCCTGCCGTTGTCGCCGATGAGATCAGCGTCGAAAGATGATGGGCGGCGACATTGGCATCGGTTACGATGAAGATCCGCCCCGTCTTGCTAAGCGGCTTCAAACGGCCGCCCGCTGTCTCCAGCAGACCGGTGGCAATAATGATTTGATAGCTGCGGTCGCCCAGACCGACGGTGATTTGTTTCATCCGGTCAGTTTTCCAACGATTGCGTCGACGGTTGCTTCATGCGGATGCCTTTGACTGCAGATGTGGATCGGCGCGAGTGCATAAACGGGGTTCCGGACAGCAGCGAGCGCGCCCAGCACTTCGCGCGGATCCTTGCCGCGCAACAACGGGCGGTGATCCCGCTTGGCAACCCGCGCCGCCAGCGTGTCGAGGTCGGCATCGAGCCATATCGCTGTGGTGCGCTCGAGAATTAGCGCGCGCGTTGCTTCATTCATGAACGCTCCGCCAACGCTCGCAATAATTTTTGCGTGCCCGTCGATCAGCCGCGCGATGACGCGCCGTTCGCCGTCGCGGAAATGCGCTTCGCCGAAACGGTCGAATATTTCGGTGACCGACAAGCCCGCTGCCTTTTCGATCTCTTGGTCGGCATCGACGAAATCGAGCCCCAGCCGCGCCGCAAGCCGCCGCCCGACTGTGGTCTTCCCGGCACCCATGAGGCCAATCAGCACAATGGGCCGCGTCAAAGGCGTAAGGGAACGAGCTTGGGCAATCATATCGGCAAGGGCTATACAGCGACCGCTGCAATCGGGCAAAGAGCGGCGGAAGAATTGCATTAGACGTGTCGGGAATGTTTGCGGATGGGACGGTTGCTGGTTTGGATTTTGATCGCGGTTGCTTTGATCGGCGGCGCGATCTGGTTGGCGCAAATGGATACGACGAAACCTCCGGTGCGTGTTGAAAAAACGGTGCCCGCCGATGCACTTTCCCGCTAAACGGGTAAGCCTGGCGCTGGCCGCTGGCGTCGCGATTGCAGCGCTCGTCCCTGCAATCGCGCAGCAAAGCCCGCAGTCCATTTTGCCACCGGGCTTTGGCGAACCCGAACCGCCACCGCCAAGCGCAACAAAAACATCACCTGAGCGGAATGAACAAACCGGGCCCGAAGCGCCGTTACCGTCCGCGGAGACATCGGACCCGTCCTCGTCGGACGGCGCAACTGAGACCGTGGGTCTGGCCGAAGGGGGAAGCGATAACAGTAGCGACAATGCGAGTATCGCCGTTCTACCGATGGAGGATTTGCCCCCGCAAGCGCGTCGGTCGCTTGATCAGGTTGGCCTGCTCCCGACCGAAGACGGTGGCTTGGGCGCCGCGACTTTCGGCAACGCCGACGGTCGTTACCTGACGACTTTAATGTCGCGCGCCAAGGCACCCGTGGCATCGCGCTGGGCGTCGATCCTGTTGCGCCGCGCGTTGCTGTCGCAAAGCAGTATCCCGTCTAGCATCGATGGTGCCGACTGGGTTGCGCATCGTGCTTGGTTGCTCGTGCGGATGGGCGAAGCGGAAAATGCCCGAGCGCTGGTGCAGCGGGTCGATGCGGATAACTATACACCTCGGCTTTATGAAGCGACCATGCAGGCGGCGTTGGCGAGTGCCGATCCATCTGCGATGTGCGGCATTGCCGATGCGGCTGCGGCGCAAGGACCTGCGCCCG
>JBGSMP010000034.1:0-1693 GCA_041740105.1 Sphingomonadaceae bacterium | reverse complement strand
AAGGGCAAGCATTTCGCCGTCGAGACCGGCATCATTTGACGGATCGCGCAACGTCACATCGAGCGGTGGCGGTTCGGCCAGCGCCGCCGCGGCGTTAGCCAGCGCCGCTTCGCCCCAAACCGCCCAGCGCGCCGCCACTTCGGGCGGCAATATCGGCACTTCGGGTAGTAACGCCCCCTGCCGGACCAGCGTCCCGAACACACCGTGGACCAGTCGCCGCGGTCCGCCCAGTACCATCGGCAGTGCAGTTGCAATCGCGGCATGCGGCGGCGTTTTCAGGACCAGTGCCTGCACCAGCGCAATGCGCAGCACCATGCGCGCTTTGGCATCGTCGGGCAGGCGGCTCGTCGTCGCTGAATCGATCAGCGCGTCGAGATCGGTCAGGTGGCGCAGCACTTCGCTGGCAATTGCCAGCGCCAGCGCGCGATCCTCATGCGCGGCAATCCCGCGCGTTGCATTGGCCGCTGCGTTGTCAAGTGTCTGCCCCTGACGCAGCACGGCATCGAGCAATCGCAATGCTGCCTGTCGCGCGGGCAATCCCGCAATTTGTCCTTCTACAGGCCTTGCGCCGCCGCCATATCCACCCGATTTGATCATCCACGCCCTTTAGGACATCCCGAGCGATGAACAAGAACCGCCCCGCGCATGTAAAAGCCCCAGCCTATTTGTCGAAGAGCCCGCCGGTGCCGCTACCCGAATCAATTGGGCCCGAGCCGATCGCGGCGCAGACCGAACATGGCGGCAAGGATGGTCCCGAACCCACGCGCTACGGCGACTGGGAACGAAAAGGCATCTGCTGGGATTTTTAGGCTTCGTCGCGTAACGGGCGGGCAAGCAGCGCTTTTACGACGGCATCGACCGGTTCCCCGGCGAGTAGCGCACACACCGCGTCGACCACCGGCATTGCCACGTGCAAGGAACGCGCCGAGGCCTGTAAAACTGGCGCTGTAAATGCTCCCTCGGCAACGGTCTGCCCGTCGAGCAGGCTCGCCGCGTCCTTGCCTTGACCTAGACCCACGCCCAGCGAGAAATTGCGCGATGCGCTCGATGAACAGGTCAGCACAAGGTCACCGAGGCCAGATAACCCGGCCAATGTCTCAGCCCGGCCGCCGCGCGCCATCCCATAGCGCACCATTTCGGCAAAACCGCGCGCAATGACCGCTGCCCGCGCGTTTTCACCAAGCCCCCGCCCCGCAACGACACCACAGGCAATCGCAAGAACGTTCTTCACAGCTCCACCGATCTCCGCGCCGGTGACGTCATCGGACGCGTAAGGCCGGAACGTCGGCCGTGCGAGCCGATGTACTAAAGCCCGCGCTGCCGCTTCGTCGGTGCAGGCCAGCGTCACGGCTGTCGGCAATCCCTTTGCCACTTCAGCCGCAAATGTCGGTCCCGAAAGCACGGCGATCGGTGCGTCGGGATGCAATTCGCGCGCAACGTCCGACATCAGCGCCATTGTTCCCGCCTCAATGCCCTTGGCACACAAAACGAGCGGTCGAAGTCCCGGCGTCAGCGCTTCAAGCGACGCGCGCAGATGCTGTGCCGGCGTTACGATCAGCAGCGCGTCGCAGGCGACCAAGTCATCGAGAGTTTCGGTCGCCCTAATCGATGGCGACAAAGCGACGCCGGGCAGGAACACCGTATTTTCATGCGCCAGGTTGATCGCCGTTACGGCGGCATGTTCGCGCGCCCA